>NZ_JBNYXT010000003.1:0-293902 GCF_051380795.1 Janthinobacterium leeuwenhoeki | reverse complement strand
TCCGCTTCCTGTTCGTCAGGCCAGCGCTTTGCCTTCGGCTTCCTCCAGATCCGCAGTCGCCCGCGGCACCCTTGCCGTTCAGCTAACTCTTCCCCTTGTCGGGCGAGTAGAGGACTTTCACCTCCCAGTGAGTGCGCCCTGCCGGGCGCACCGTAAAAAAACCCGCGCCACTTGCGTGGGCGGGTTTTTTGAATACCGCGGCAAAGTCCTTATTCGACTTCGACAGTCTCCGGTGCAGCCGTCGGCGCCGCGTCTGGCGGTTCCGGGAATTCCAGCAAGACCTGGTCCTTGTCGTCGAGATCGACGGTGACGCGTCCACCCGTCACCAGGCGGCCGAACAGCAGCTCGTCGGCCAGGGCCTTGCGGATCAGATCCTGGATCAGGCGTGCCATCGGCCGCGCGCCCATCAGCGGATCGAATCCTTTCTTGCCGAGGAAAGCACGCAGCTTCTCGGTAAACACGGCTTCGACCTTTTTCTCGTGCAACTGCTCTTCCAGCTGCATCAGGAACTTGTCGACCACGCGCAGGATGATTTCCTGGTCCAGCGCGCGGAAGCTGATGGTCGCGTCGATACGGTTGCGGAATTCCGGCGTGAACATGCGCTTGATGTCGGCCATCTCGTCACCCGCCTGCTTGGAATTGGTGAAACCGATCGAGGCTTTCTGCAAGCTTTCCGCGCCCGCATTCGTCGTCATGATGATGATCACGTTGCGGAAATCGGCTTTGCGGCCATTGTTGTCCGTCAAAGTACCGTGATCCATCACTTGCAGCAGGATATTGAAAATGTCCGGATGGGCTTTTTCAATTTCATCGAGCAGCAAGACCGCATGCGGCTTCTTGGTAATCGCTTCCGTCAGCAAGCCGCCCTGGTCGAAACCGACGTAGCCCGGTGGCGCGCCGATCAAACGGCTGACGGCATGGCGTTCCATGTATTCCGACATATCGAAACGGATCAGCTCGATACCGAGGATGAAGGCCAGCTGTTTCGCCACCTCGGTCTTGCCGACGCCGGTCGGGCCGGAGAACAGGAAGGAGCCGATCGGCTTGTCCGTCTTGCCCAGGCCGGCACGCGCCATCTTGATGGCCGAGGCCAGCGCATCGATGGCGGGATCTTGCCCGAACACGACATTGCGCAAGTCGCGGTCGATCGTTTGCAGCTTGCTGCGGTCGTCCTGGTTGACCGTTTGCGGCGGGATGCGGGCGATCTTGGCGATGATGTCCTCGATCTCGGCCTTGCCGATGGTTTTCTTTTGCTTCGACTTCGGCAAGATGCGCTGCGCCGCGCCCGCTTCATCGATGACATCGATCGCCTTGTCGGGCAGATGGCGGTCGTTGATGAAGCGCGCCGCCAGTTCCGCCGCCGTCGACAGGGCCGAGGCCGAGTATTTCACGCCATGGTGCTCTTCGAAGCGCGATTTCAGACCGCGCAAGATCTGTATGGTCTGCTCGACGGTCGGCTCGTTGACGTCCACTTTCTGGAAACGGCGGGAGAGCGCATGATCTTTCTCAAACACGCCGCGGAATTCCGTGTACGTGGTCGCGCCGATGCACTTCAATTGACCGTTGGCCAGTGCCGGTTTCAGCAGGTTCGACGCGTCCAGGGTGCCGCCCGAGGCCGAACCGGCACCGATGATGGTGTGGATCTCGTCGATGAACAGGATGCCGTTCGGATTGTCCTTCAACTGCTTGAGCACGGCTTTCAGGCGCTGTTCGAAATCACCGCGGTACTTGGTCCCGGCCAGCAAGGCGCCCATGTCCAGCGAGTACACGACGGCATTTTGCAGGATTTCCGGCACATCGCTTTGCGTGATGCGGTAAGCAAGGCCTTCGGCGATGGCTGTCTTGCCCACGCCCGCCTCGCCGACCAGCAGCGGATTGTTCTTGCGGCGGCGGCACAGGATCTGGATCACGCGGTCGACTTCTTCCTCGCGGCCGATCAGCGGGTCGATCTTGCCTTCGGCCGCGGCCTTGTTCAGGTTTTGCGTGAACTGGTCGAGCGGGCTTTCCTTCGGTTGGCCCTCGACGGGCGCGTCTTCCACCCCTTCGGAGGCTTTCGCGCTTTCCGTCGACTGGTCCTTGCGCACGCCGTGCGAAATGAAATTGACCACGTCCAGGCGCGTCACGCCCTGCTGGTGCAGGTAGTACACCGCATGCGAATCCTTTTCGCCGAAGATGGCCACCAGCACATTGGCGCCCGTGACTTCCTTCTTGCCATTCGAGGCGGACTGGACATGCATGATCGCGCGCTGGATCACGCGCTGGAAACCAAGCGTCGGCTGGGTGTCGACTTCGCCCGTGCCAGGCACGGTCGGCGTGTTATCGCCGATGAAATTGGTGAGGGTCTTGCGCAGGTCTTCTATATTGACCGCGCAGGCACGCAACACCTCGGCAGCGGAGGGATTGTCCAGCAATGCCAGCAGTAAATGCTCAACCGTGATGAATTCATGCCGTGCCTGCCGAGCTTCGACAAACGCCATGTGCAAACTTACTTCTAATTCCTGCGCAATCATACTTCCTCCATCACGCACTGCAGGGGGTGCCCCGCCTTGCGCGCATGCGTTAAAACGAACTCCACTTTGGTACACGCTATATCTTTAGAGAACACGCCGCACACTCCTTTGCCGTAGCGATGAACACTGAGCATGATTTGCGTCGCCGTTTCACGGTCCTTGTTGAAATACTCCTGAATGATGGCCACCACAAATTCCATCGGGGTGTAGTCGTCATTGAGCAAGGCTACCTGGTAGAGCGGCGGCGGCTTCAGCACTTGCCGCTCCAGCAGGGTTTCTGTGTCGTGCTTGGTTGCCATACGCTTATTCTAATGCTTTCACAGTGGTTGTCATGCGCAATATCTACGCCTTTCCAATTGTTTTCAATCTTACGCGTTTTCTTAATAGTGCGCAGATGGCGACCTTGCCGTCAAAATCAAGAGTTGCTTTTTTGGTTGTCGTGAAGAATTTGGCAATATCGATGGAAAAGCGCTTGACTTCATTATTTATTCCGCCAACAATGCTGTATCGACTGTTGCAGTAATGTACAGCTTGATAAGAAGTGAGACGTCGAGGAGGGGGCAAGAAGCTTCTTGCTTTTATGGCTCGTGTGATTTGTTTTAATTTTGAAAGTTCTTTTTATGGCAACAGGTACAGTTAAGTGGTTCAATGATTCCAAAGGTTTTGGCTTCATCACTCCAGATGATGGTGGCGAAGATTTGTTTGCGCATTTCTCCGCAATCAACATGAACGGTTTCAAGACCCTCAAAGAAGGTCAAAAAGTTCAATTCGAAGTCACGCAAGGCCCTAAAGGCAAGCAAGCTTCCAACATCCAAGCAGCCTAAGCATCGCCGGCCCTCAGATGTGAAAAACCCCGTTGTCAAACGGGGTTTTTTTTCGTCCGCAGGGTGCGCGCAGCGCCCCCTGCCCCTGCTATTACATGTGCTCGATCATCACCTCGCCGAAACCGGAGCACGACACTTGCGTGGCGCCTTCCATCAGGCGGGCGAAATCGTAGGTGACGCGCTTCGAGGCGATCGATTTTTGCATTGAAGAAATAATCAGGTCCGCCGCTTCCAGCCAGCCCATGTGGCGCAGCATCATTTCCGCCGACAAAATCAGCGAACCGGGGTTGACGTAATCCTTGCCCGCGTACTTCGGCGCCGTGCCGTGCGTCGCTTCAAACATGGCGACGGAATCGGACAGGTTGGCGCCCGGCGCGATGCCGATGCCGCCCACTTGCGCCGCCAGCGCGTCGGAAATGTAATCGCCGTTCAAATTCAAAGTGGCGATGACGCTGTATTCTGCCGGACGCAACAAAATCTGTTGCAGGAACGCGTCAGCGATGGAATCCTTGACGATGATGTCGCGGCCCGTCTTCGGATTCTTGAACTTGCACCATGGACCGCCATCGATCAACTCGGCGCCGAATTCCTTTTGCGCCAGCGCATACGCCCAGTCGCGGAAGCCGCCTTCCGTGTACTTCATGATGTTGCCTTTGTGCACGATCGTCACGGATGGCTTGTCATTGTCGATCGCGTACTGGATGGCCTTGCGCACCAGGCGCTGCGTGCCTTCGATGGACACGGGCTTGATGCCCAGGCCGGACGTGGCCGGGAAGCGGATCTTGGTCACGCCCATTTCATTGATGAGGAAATCCATCAGTTTCTTGGCTTCGGGCGAGCCTTGCTGGTATTCGATGCCGGCATAGATATCTTCCGAGTTTTCGCGGAAAATCACCATGTCCGTCTTTTCCGGCTCTTTCACGGGCGATGGCACGCCCGTAAAATAGCGCACGGGACGCAAACAGACGTACAGATCGAGCTGCTGGCGCAGGGCCACGTTCAGCGAGCGGATGCCGCCGCCGACGGGCGTGGTCAGCGGGCCCTTGATGGACACCACGTAATCTTTCAGGACTTCCAACGTTTCTTCCGGCAGCCACACGTCGGGGCCGTACACATTCGTCGATTTTTCGCCCGCATAGATTTCCATCCAGCTGATCTTGCGCGCGCCGCCGTAGGCCTTGGCCACGGCGGCGTCGATCACCTTGATCATGACCGGGCTGATATCGATGCCCGTGCCATCGCCTTCAATGAAGGGAACGATGGGATTATCTGGTACATTCAGCGAAAAATCGGCGTTGACGGTGATTTTTTGGCCGTCAGCAGGTACAGTGATATGTTGATACATCGTGATCTCCGAAATGGGACACACCGCTGGCGGGCTACACAGGCCGGCGACGCGCTCTGCGGTTGCAGAGTTTACAAAAACAAGTCCGAACATGGCGGCAACAACGCACTTTAGCAGGGAAAGAAACCCCCGGCCATCTGCGGCACCAAAGAATCTAATTGCCATATCGCCCATGTCTTCTATAAGACATAAGACTTACACCCACATTATGCACCACTATCTTACAGGGCGCCACGCTTTTGCGGCGCCGACCAGCAGCCACCATCGCTTACATCAATTCCTCTACCAGCATGCCACTCATCCTCTTCAATAAACCATTCCAGGTTCTGTGCCAGTTTTCACCACAGGACGGCCGCGCCACCCTGGCCGATCATCTCACCATCCCCGGCATCTACCCGGCCGGCCGGCTCGACGCCGACAGCGAAGGCTTGCTGCTGCTGACGGACGACGGCCGCCTGCAGCACGAGATCAGCCACCCGGACCGCAAGGAAGCGAAAACCTACCTGGTGCAAGTCGACGGCGTGCCCGATGCGGCCAGCCTGGCACGCCTGCAGGCGCCGCTGGACTTGGGCGACTTCATCACCAAGCCATGCAAGGCCGTGCGCATCGCCGAGCCGGACTGGCTGTGGCCGCGCAATCCACCCATCCGTGCGCGTGCCGACAAGCCGACCTCATGGCTGGCGATCACCTTGAAAGAAGGAAAAAACCGGCAAGTGCGGCGCATGACGGCGGCCGTCGGCCTGCCCACCCTGCGCCTGGTGCGCAGCGCCATCGGCCCGTTCTCGCTGGCCAGCCATCCCTTGCTGCCAGGCGAATGGTGCGAAGTGCCGGCCGAGAACATTGGAAAAACATGAACGGGACAAGAAAAAACGCCCTCGGTGCCGAATTTTTCCAATAAGCATTATTTATTTTTAGATAATATATTAAAATCATCCAACCTTAACATGACTGAAAAGGAAAGATGATGACAAAAGCAATACTAACCCTGGCCGCTTCCCTGCTTGCTGGCGCCGCACTGGCACAATCGGGCGCCCAGGTGCACGCCTCGGCAGCCACCGACGCCGTCAAGCCGGTACCGCCGGCGTCGGCCAGCGTCAACGCTTCGGCCGCGACGGATGCGGCGCGTTCCGGTGCATCAACCAAGGCCTCGGCCGCAACTGATGCGCCGCGTCTGATTCCCCAGGCGCGCAAGAGCAAGCAGCCGGCCGCTGAGGCAGGCAAGCCCGTGAAATAAGCGTCGCTCCCGGGGTTACAACAACTATGTTGCTGTAACCCCACGCTTTCGGTGCAGCCAGGTGGCACGCTTGACCAGGCAGCCGCCAGCATGGCTTAATCGCCGCTTCGCAGCCACCGTCACACCCCATGAAAAATTCCCTACGCCGTCTCAGCCTGCCCATCGCCCTGCTGGCCTGCGCCGGCATTGTCCAAGCGCAAACAAAGAGCGTGCAACTGTCGGCCGGCATGCATTTGATCCAGGCGGAAGTGGCCGCCACGGAAGAGCAGCGCGAACAGGGTTTGATGTACCGTGAAAAGATGCCGGCCAATGCGGGCATGCTGTTCGTCTTTGGCAATCCATCGACGCAATGCATGTGGATGAAGAACACGCCGCTGCCCTTGTCGGTGGCCTTTATCGATGCCAGCGGCAAGATCGTCAATATCGAAGACATGCAGCCGCACACGCTCGACAGCCATTGCTCCACGAAGAGCGTGCCCGTGCGCTATGCGCTGGAAATGCACCTGGGCTGGTTCAAGCAAAAGAATATCAAGCCGGGCATGAGCATTGGCAACTTGCCGGCGGCGCGCTAGGCCGTCGCGGCCTAGCCAGCCGTTGGCGGGCCAGACCACAAAAACCGTGCAAAAAAGGTGAAAAAAACGCGAAAAAACCCGCCAGAATAAATCTGCGGGTTTTTGCTTTTCAACCAATGCCAGCCTACTGGCACAGGCAAGGCCACCGTGGCGGCTTGCCTGCTGGCGAATATTAAGCGGACAGTGCTTTCAAAGCAGCTGCCAGACGGCTCTTATGGCGAGCTGCCTTGTTTTTGTGGATGATCTTCTTGTCAGCGATACGGTCGATGGTCGACACGGATGCTTGGAAGATTGCAGCAGCAGCTGCCTTGTCACCGCCCTGGATCGCTTTGCGAGCAGCTTTGATAGCCGTGCGCAAGGTCGAACGTTGGGACGAATTGTGTGCGTTTTGCTTAACTGCTTGACGAGCGCGTTTGCGCGCTTGTGCGGTATTTGCCATGGAATTTCCTAAAACAGGGTCAAAGTGCGTTTGCAAACATTAGTGTTTGCCAACCGGTGCGTTCTGTGCGTCTGCCGAACCATGTGTGCCAAACCAGTGCCTGTCAAACATTAGTGTCTGCGTAACAGAATTCTGTACAGCCTTCGATTATAGCGATATTTTCAAGCGGGGGCAAATCAAAAAACCGTGTATCACGCCAAAAACACCTGAAAATGGGGCAGGCAAGGGCGAATCGGGTGCAATTATTGCCATATTTTAAGCGTTTTCCGGTACCGCGCCCGGCTATAATCTGGTCCCATGAACTTGCTTAAAACCCTCGCCGCCATTTCCAGCATGACCATGCTGTCCCGTGTAACCGGATTATTGCGCGAAAGCCTGTTCGCGCGCGCCTTTGGCGCCGGCGCCTACACGGACGCCTTCATTGTTGCCTTCCGCATCCCCAATCTGTTGCGCCGATTGTTTGCCGAAGGCGCCTTCTCGCAAGCCTTCGTGCCGATCTTGTCTGAGTACAAGAACCAGCATGGACAGGAAGCGAGCAAGCAATTGGCCGACCATGTGGCCACCACCCTCGTCTGGGCCACTTTGCTCGTGTCCGCCATCGGCATCATCGGCGCGCCATGGTTCGTGTACGCGATTGCCACGGGCCTGTCCAAGGACCCGGGCGCTTTTGACGCGGCCGTATGGATGACGCGCTTGATGTTCCCTTATATTACTTGCATGTCCTTCGTGGCCCTGGCCGGCGGCATTTTGAACACCTGGCGCGAATTCAAGATTCCCGCCTTCACGCCGGTGCTGCTGAACCTGTCGTTCATCGCCGCTTCGCTGTTCCTGGCACCCCATCTGGCGCAGCCGATCTACGCCATGGCCATTGCCGTGTTCGCCGGCGGCCTGTTACAAGTGGCGATCCAGATCCCTGCGCTGATCAAGATCGGCATGCTGCCGCGCCTGTCGCTCAATCCCGCCATCGGCCTGTCCGACGGCGGCGTGCGCCGCGTGCTGAAAAAGATGGGACCGGCCGTGTTTGCCGTCTCGGCAGCGCAGATCAGCCTGATGATCAACACCAGCATCGCATCGCGCCTGGCCGAAGGCAGCATTTCCTGGCTGTCGTACGCGGACCGCCTGATGGAGTTCCCCACCGCCATGCTGGGCGTGGCCCTGGGCACCATCTTGCTGCCCAGCCTGTCGAAGGCGAATGTCGATGGCGACAAGACGGAATACTCGGCCCTGCTGGACTGGGGCTTGCGCCTGACCTTCCTGCTGGCCCTGCCCGCCGCCGTCGGCATGGCGACCCTGGCCATGCCGCTGATCGCAACATTATTTCACTACGGCAAGTTCACGGCCGAATCCGTGACCATGTCGACGCAGCCGCTGGTGGCCTACAGCCTGGGCCTGATCGGCATCATCCTTGTGAAAACCCTGGCGCCCGCGTTCTATGCGCGCCAGGATATCCGCACGCCCGTGAAAATCGCCATCGGCGTGTTGATCGCCACGCAGCTGATGAATTTGCTGTTCGTGCCCTACATCGCCGTGGCCGGCCTGGCCCTGTCGATTGGCCTGGGCGCCTGCCTGAACGCCAGCTTCCTGTACTGGGGCTTGCGCAAGCGCGGCATCTACCAGCCGAAACCGGGCTGGGCCAAGTTCTTCCTGCGCCTGCTGCCGGCACTCGTCGTGATGGGCGGCGTGGCGTACGTTGGCGCCATGCGCATCGACTGGATCGCTATGCAAGCTCATCCGCTGTTGCGGGCCGGCGCGCTGGCCCTGGTGGTGAGCCTGTGCGGCGTGGCGTACTTTGCCACCCTCTTTTTAGTTGGCTTCCGCTTCCGCGATTTCAAGCGACATGCCTGACAACATGCGCAGGACGTTGTTGCCGGCGTCCCGCGTACTGACGAAAGACGAAAAAAAACCCGCGAAGCGGGTTTTTTTCATTGCAGCGAAAGCTTAGGCAGCTTTCTTGGCGCGGCGGCGGGCCACGGCGCCAACCAGTGCCAGACCGCCCAGCAGCATGCCGTAGGTTTCTGGTTCTGGTACTGGCAGGGCCGACACGGAACCCAGGTAGGCGGCATTTTTCAGACCCGTCAGACCCGTCACGCGCACCGTGTACGAACCGGCGGCCAACTGGCCATCCCAGCTCAGGCTCTGGATACCAGCGGCGCTGGTGTTGGTCAGGTTGCCGTAACCCAGCAAAGTGGCCGAGAAATCCTTGATCGCGCCTTCGACCACGGAGAACGTTTGCAGTGCGCCAAACGACGTCGACGATGGGGTGACCAGCTTGAAGGTCCAGAAGTCGTCAACTACCGAGTTAGCGGCAAACTTGGTGGTGATGGCCGACAGGGTATCGGAACCGGATGGATCCAGGATACCCAGGTCGTAGGTTGCTGCCGATGCGCTGAACGATGCTGCTGCCAGAATGCCTGCAGCGATAAATTTCAATTTCATAGTTTATCCCTTAAAAAGTAATTTATGGCTGCAATACGCAGGCCACCAATAGTTTTAGTACCGAAAGTACTAAGCAGAATGGTAGCATAATTGCATTGAATTACTTATAAATATTTTATCGAAGTTTCATTTAGGATAATTATTTTCGGAATGAACTATTTGCCACTATCTATGAATTTCTGTAGAAAAATAGTTACCAGTGCATGCATTTATTTTTCACATGTTTTACGACAAAATCGTCTATTCGACAGTGTTTTCGGCGGAATCTTTCGGTTCAGGCTGATCAATTGCCTCTGGTGGCGCCTGTTCTTGTGATGGAGCAACAGAGCGGGAAAACAACGGTGGCGCCGGCGAGGCGGGCATGATGCCGGCCTCATCAATCGCCGGCACAGCTGCCGCTCCCGCAGACGGCACGGGTGACGTCCTTGCATCGACCATGAAGCGCCACTCCGAGAAATGCGCCTTGCCTTCGAAGCCGGCAAACCCGGCCTCGAAATTGCCAACCTTTAATGGTGCCGCCTGCGAAAGGCTATGCACGCCGATGATGCCCTGGCTGCCGGGCTGGTACAGCAAGCCCCATTCGGCGCGTCCCGTGATGGGGTCCACATACAGCTTGCGCAGGTGGCGGCGCACCTGCGGAAAGCGGGGATCGCGCAGCAAGGCGGCCAAGGTCGGCGGCTGCTGCGGCTGGCCGGCGGGCGTGGCGCCCGCGTAGCTCTGCAGCGCATCGATAAACTGCGCACCGATGTCGAGCAACTCCTGCTCGGCCGCCTGGCGCTGCAGCAAGGCGCCCATCTTCAGCCCGGCCGCCCCCACCAGGCCCAGGATGGCCACCAGGATGATCAGCCCCAGGTAAGTAAAGCCGCGCTGGCGGCGCGCAGGACAGTGCATCGCCGCTACCAGTCGGCGAACGGCGTGCCGCTGCGGTCCTTGCCGGGCGCGCCGCTTTTCACGTCATACACCTGGCCCGGCGTGTCGTCGGGTGGCGGCACGATGAGCCAGCTGCTGTCGCTATCCGTGATGGGATCGATGGGCATGGCGCGCAAGTATTTTTTTTCTACCAGTTGCTCCAAGGTATCGGGATAACGCCCCGTATCGCCATGGAACTGGTCGATGGTCGCACGCAGATTGCGCAGGTTATCCGCCAGCACGGTTTCCTTCGCCTTGTCCAGACTGGGAAAGTAACGAGGCACGGCCAGGGTCAGCAGCAGCGCCACGATGCCGAGCACCACCAGCAACTCGATCAGGGTAAAGCCGCGCGCGCGCGCGGGAAGAATGTCAGCAGCCATGGTTCACCATAGACGGTAAGGCACGTTGTTCAAGCCGGTCTTGCTGGAAGTCGAGTACACGTCGTACACGTCGTCGCCTTCGCGCGGTTCGGCCGCTTCGCTGGCGTAGCTGCGCTTGCCCCAGGTTTGCGCATCGCTCAGGCCAGCGTCCGCGTTGAACGGATCGCGCGGCACACGGCGCAGGAAAAACAGCTTGCTGCGCTTCGGGTTGCGCTGGTCCGGCACGCCCTCGACCAGCAGTTCCAGGCTTTTCGGATAAGCGCTGGCGTCAGGCGCGCGCAGGATGCGGCCCTCGTCACCGGCCCGTTTATAGGCGTCGAGCCCCTGGCGGATCTCGCGCAGCGCGCGCCGCAACTCCTGCTCCTGGCGCCGCTGCACCGTCACCTGCGTGACGGGGATCACCAGGGTGGCCAGCACGCCCAGGATGGCCAGGGTCACCAGCAGCTCGATCAGGGTGAAGCCCCCCTGCCCGCCTTGCGCATGCGCCAGTCTCATTTGACGGGCGGCGGCGGCACCACCGGCACCGGCTGGCTCGATGACAGCGGCAAGGGCGCCGCCTGCAGCGGCACGGGCTGGCCCGACGATATCGGCAAGGGCGAGGCGGCCGGCTCGGGCGACGGCGCCACTTCCGGCGCCGGCACCGTTTGCGGCAATGTCTGCGGCAAGGCCGATGGCACCTGGCCGGGCGCCATCAGCGGCTGCGCCGGCGCCGGCTGCATGCCGACGGCCGACGGGCCGGAACGCACGATCACCGTGCCCGGCATCTGCGTGGGCGCCCTGGCCGCCATGTCGGGCCTGCGGCGGAAGCTGCCCTCGGTGCCGGCCGAGAATTCCGATTCCTTCGCTTCCGGACGCTGCACCGTGCGCACCAGGTGCGGCGTGATCGACAGCACGATTTCCGTCTTCTGGCTGTCGTCCTTGCTGCTGCCGAACAAGCGTCCCAGCACGGGTATGTCGCCCAGACCCGGCACCTTGTTGCCCGAGCTGCGCTCTTCATTGTTGATCAGGCCCGCCAGCACCTGGTTTTCGCCATCTTTCAGTTGCAGCATGGTCGACGCCTGGCGCGTGCCGATCTGGTACAGGGTCGAGCCGCTGCGGGTGGTGGTGGCCGCGCCCAGGTTGCTCACTTCGAGCGAGATGCGGATGCCCACCTCATTGTTCAAATAAATGGTCGGCTCGGCATTCACCGTCAAGCCCACATCCAGGTAGCTGATGGACTCGGAAGCGAAGCCGCCCGTGCCCGGCGAAATGGTGGTGGTCACCACGGGCACCCTGTCGCCGATGACGAACTTCGCCTTTTCCCGGTTGCGCACGCGGATGCGCGGATTGGCCAGGATGTTCGCATCGCCGTCCGTCTTCTTGGCGTTCGCCGTCACGGACAGGTCGCTCACGCCGATGCTGCGCTGGTTCAGATTATTCAGGTCACTGATGGTCAGCCCCGCACCGCCCGAGGTGGAAAGCGGCGTCAGGGTCAGGCTCGATGGCCAGGCCACGCCCAGCTCCAGCAGGCGGCTGCGCTTGACTTCGAGGATTTCCAGTTCCAGCACCACTTCCGCCTCGGGCACGTCCTGCAGCGCGATCAGGCGCTCGGCCAGGCGGATCGCCTCCGGCGTGTCGCGCACGATGACGAGGTTGAGCTTTTCATCGGCCACCACGTCGCGCGTCTTCAAAATGGTCTTGAGCGTGTTGGCGACCTGCTTGGCGTCCGCGTTCGCCAGGAAGAAGGTTTTCACCAGCACTTCCTGGTACTCCTTCAATTTTGCCGCCACGTTCGGGTAGATCAAAATCGTGTTCGCATCCATCACCTGCTGCTCCAACTGGTTCGTCACCAGCAGGAAGTAGACGGCCGATTCCACCGTGCTGTTTTTCAGGAAGATCGAGGTTTTCGCATCCGCCTTGACGTCCTTATCAAAGACGAAATTGAGGCCGGAACGGCGCGCGATCAGCTCGAACACCTGTTTTAACGGCGCGTCGCGAAACTCGATGGTAATGGGCTGCTTGTACGATTTGGCCAGGCCAGATTCGACCACGGGCGGCGCCGTCTTTTCATCGACTTCGCGCAGCAGCGCGCGCGCGCCGGCGTGATTCGGCTGTTCCGTGAGGATGGCGTTCAGGCGCTGGCGCGCCGGATCGTAGCGCTTGGCCTCGATATCTTTCTGCGCTTCGGCCAGCAGCTTGCCCTGGCGCTGCTCGCGCTCGAGCGCGCGCAAGCCGCTGTTGGCCCGTTCGTTCTGCGCATCGATTTCCAGCACGCTCATGAAAGAGGCGCGCGCCTGCTCGCCCTGCCCCGCCTGCGCCTGGCGCTCGGCCTGCTGCAAGCGGCTGCCAGTCGCCCGTTCGCGCGCCTGCAGATAGGCGCTACGGTACTGTGCGTTGCCGGGATCCTGCTGCAGCGCTTCCTGCAGTTTTTGCAGGCCGGCCGGGATCTGATCTTGCGCAATCAGCTCGCGCCCGTCGCGGTAAGCTTGCTGCCCGGCGCAGCCGGACAGCAGCAAGAGCAGCAGCGCCGATGAAAAGGAACGAGACATCACTCGGAAACTCCAATGTTGAGCTGCTGAACCTGGTTCAACGGCAGATAAGTGAGCGTCATGACGGGCGGCGCAATCGTCACGACCTTGTAGGCGCCATCGATGACGGTATTGGCGCGCACGATATACGTCTTCTCGGCGCGCGACAAAAACACTTCCCAGGCGCCGTCGGCAGCCGCCTTGCCCAGATAGACGAAGGGCAGCGGCGGCGCCATCGGCGGTGGCGGCGGCGGTGGCGCGACAGCTACCATGTTCGGCGGCGGCGGATTCCAGTTCTGGCTCTGGAAGACACCGCCGGCGCCGCCAAAGGTCTCGCCATCCTCGCCCGCCACTTCGCTGCGCGGCAGCAGGACCAGGATGGCCGGCTGCGCGGCTGGCGCTTTGGCGGCCGCATGGCGCGCGGGCGCGACGGCCCGCTCGACCGCTTCGGCCACCTCGGCCACGGGCTGGCGCTCGCCGAACAACAGCAAGGCGCCCGCGCCCAGTACGCCGGCCAGCATGAGACTATGGCGCGGGGTCATGGCACCTCTCCCGCATCGCCAGGCGTATCGGTCAGATAGAAGGTCAGGCGCAAGCGCGCTTCGAGTTGCGTATCGGCGATCTGCTCGCGGCGAAAACTCAGTTCATCGAGCGAAGCGAAGGGCGCGGCGCGCAGCGCTTGCAGCGCGAACTGCCACACGGCCGCATAACTGCCCTTCAGCGGCAAGGTCACCTGCCAGGTGGCAACCCTGCTGGCCTTGTCGTAGCCGCTCTTGTATTCGCCCTGCGCCAGCAGCAAGCCATTTTTCGCGGCCAGGTCAAACAGCTGCTTGACTTGCTGCTCCGCGTGGCGCTGCTGTCCCAGGGCGGCATAAAAGCGCGCCAGGTTCTCGCTGGCCGTCGCCGGCGGCGCCGCAATGGCTACGGCCAGCGATGGCTGTGGCAAGGGCCGCGCTTCCAGCTGCGCCGCCACGGCGCGCTGCTGCCAGGCCCAGACCCAGGCGGCCATGCCCAGCACGAGCAAGGCCAGGGCCAGGCAGGCGGGCGCGCCCAGGCGGCGCAGCAGCAGTTGCGCGCGCAGGCGCACGATGGCGAGATCGATGGCCATCATGGCGCGCCCCAGCGCGCTTCGATCTGAAAACGCAAGGGTTTGTTCGGATCGAGCGCGTTGATTTCATGGCGCAGCAGCTGCACCCGGGTGCCGAACAGCTCCTGCTGCTTCAATTGCGCGATGTAGGCCACCATGGCGTCGCTGCCGGTGGTCTCGGCCGTGATCTTCAGCACGCGCTTGCGCGCATCCGGCTCCAGCGCCAGCAGCGCGATGGCGGGCGGCGTGGCGCTGGCCAGCGCATCCTGCAGATCGCGCCACGGCAGGTTCAATTGCAGGATGGCCGCATTCACGGCCGCCGCCTGCGCCGGCGCGATGGGCGCCTGCGGTACAGTCGCCGGCCCCTGCATGGCCGCCGTCACGCGCTGCTGCGCCAGCCGCCAATGTGCCTCGCTTGCCTGCTGGCGCTGCAGCGCGGCGCTACCGCTGTACGCCGCCGTGACGGTCAGCGCCACGCCCAGCGCGCCGATGCACCACGCCCACGCGGGCACGCGGTGCAGGCTGCGGCGCCAGTTGGGTGGCGCGAAATCGATATCGAGGCGCGTCATGCCACGCCTCCACTGCGGGCCAGCCGGGCGGCCGCAGACAAGGCGCCGTCCCCGTCCGGCGCGGCAAAAATCTGGCAGTGAAACGCTTGCGCCGGCGCCAGCCAGCCCGCTGGCGGCGCGCCACACAGTTGCAGCAGCGCCGGCGCAGGCACGCCTTGCAGCAGCGCCTCGCGCGCCAGCGTCTGCAGCAGCCAATCCTGGCCTGCGCCCTGCGGCACGGGCAGCGCGCGCACGGCGCGCAAATACCCATCGTGCCGCACGCCCAGGGTCAGGGCGTTCTCCTGCAACTGGCCAAACCAGGCACCCGGCTTCAACGCGCCGTGCCAGCGGTTCCAGTGGCGCGCGAATTGCGGCGTAATAAAAATCAGGGCCAGCTTGCGTGCGGCGGCCCCGCGCGTCAACTGCGCCAGCAGCGCGCGGGGTACGGCGCAAAAGAACGGCGCGCGCGCATCCCAGGCGCTGCTGCTATGCCACAGGCCAGGCGCATCGCCATACAGCGACTGGAAGCGCAGCGCGGCGGCCGCCTCGATGTCGGCCAGGCGCGCAGCGCCTTGCGGCATGTCCACTTGCCACAGGCGTGCCAGGCCATCATCGAGCACCACGGACAGGGGCCAGCCCGCGTATTCATCCACCGGCAGCAGCTGTTCCAACGCCTGGCCCAGGGCGGCAAAGTCGCCATGCAGCGCGTCGTCCGGCGCATACGCGGCTTCACCCAGCAAGGTCCATGCGGGCGCGCGCCAGCGGCTGCTGCGCCACAGGCTCACCTTGCCCGTCGCCACGCCCAGGCGCAAACCTTGTCCATAAGCTCTACGCATGCAGGGTGACCCTCTTGATTTCCGTGATGGTGGTGGCGCCCCGCTTGACCAGTTCCAGCGCCGCCAGGCGCAGGCTGCGCGTGCCGTTTGCATACGCTGCCGCCTTGATCTGGCGGATCGGCTTCTTGTCGACGATCAGTTCGCGGATTTCATCGGTCAGCACGAGGATTTCGGCGATCGAGCGGCGCCCCTTGTAGCCCGTGCCGCGGCAGTCGCCGCACCCCTTGCCCTGCTTGAATTGATACTGCGCCACGTCGGCGCGCGCCAGCCCCACGCTGGCCAGTTCGCTGTCGTCGGGCGTGTAGTCGGTAGCGCAATGGGGGCAATTGGTGCGGATCAGCCGTTGCGCCCAGATGCCGTTCAGGGCCGACACGAACGCATACGGATCGATGCCCATGTGGGTAAAGCGGCCGAACACGTCGAAGACATTATTCGCATGCACGGTGGTGAGCACCAAATGGCCCGTGAGGGCCGACTGCACGGCGATTTCCGCCGTTTCGCGGTCGCGGATCTCGCCCACCATGATCTTGTCGGGGTCATGGCGCAGGATCGAGCGCAAGCCTTTGGCGAAAGTCAGCCCCTTCTTTTCATTCACGGGAATTTGCAAAATGCCGGGCAGCTGGTATTCGACGGGGTCTTCGATGGTGATGATCTTTTCGCGCCCGTTATGGATTTCCGTCAGCGCCGCATACAGGGTCGTCGTCTTGCCCGAACCCGTGGGGCCGGTGACGAGCAGCATGCCGTAGGCTTCCTGCGCCAGCGCGCGCAAGGCTTCCAGCGATGGGGCGTCAAAGCCCAGCGCTTCCAGGGTCAGGGCGCCATACGCCTCGATCATGGCACGCTTGTCGAGGATGCGGATGACGGCATCTTCGCCATGGATGCTGGGCATGATGGAGACGCGCAAATCGATTTCGCGGCCGCCCGATTCGACGCGGAAGCTGCCGTCCTGCGGCACGCGGCGCTCGGCGATATCGAGTTCGGCCAGCACCTTCAGGCGCGAGATGATGTGTTCGGCCACTTCGATGCCGTTGACGGCCGTGGCGTGATCGAGCACGCCGTCGACGCGGTATTTGACGGCCAGGCCGCCGGCCGTGCTTTCCAGGTGGATGTCGGAAGCACCGGCCTTCAGCGCATCATACAAGGTCGAGTTGACCAGCTTGACGGCGGGGCTGGCCGCTTCCGAGACGCTGGCGAACGACAGCACGGCGGCCGTCTTGCCGTCGCGCCGCGCGTCAGTGGCAGCGCCGGGCAGCAGGCTGTCGACGGCGCGCGCCGATTCTTCCTGCTTCGACAGGTAGGCGCCGATATCGGCCTGCAGCGCCAGGCGCACGTTCAAGACGCCCTGCCCCGCGCGCGCACTCAACCAGGTTTGCAGGTCGAGATCGAAGGGGTCGGCGATCACGCCCACCAGCTGGCCGTCGGCGGCGCGCAGCAGCACGCTGTGGCGCGCCAGCGCCTGCGACAGGGGCAGCACATCGAAGGCGGGAGAAAACGCCAGCATGTCGGCCGTTTCCAGCACCTCCAGGCCGAACGGGCGCGCCAGTTCGCGCACCACGGCACGCGCCTCGATGCCGCTCAGTTGCTGCAATTCCTCGACCAGGCTGCGCTTCGATTGCCGGCTCAGGATGCGCGCGCGCTGCAGCAGCGCAGGATCGATGGCCACGCTGGGCACAGTGGATTCGGCAGCGGTTTGCATCATGAAATGTCGCCGGCCAGGTCAAAGATGGGCATGTACAGCAGGATCACGATGGCGCCCACGACCAGGCCGATGGCAGCCATCAGCAAGGGTTCGAAAGTGCGCGTAAAACGGTCGATCCAGCGGCTGATTTCGCCATCATAAAAGGCCGCCGACTGCGTCAGCATCGGGCCCATGTCGCCCGTGCGCTCGCCCACGCGCAGCATGCGCAGGGAAATGGGCGTCGTCAGTTGATGCTGCTCAAAGGCAGATGACAGGGGCTGGCCCGCCTCGATGGCGCCGCGCGCCTGCTGCAACGACGCCTGCATGCCCGGCGACACCATCGCCTGCACGGTGGAAATCGCCTGCACGATGGTGATACCGCCTTCGGCCAGCATGCCCAGGGTCAGGTACAGGCGCGACAGTTCATAGATGCGCACGCGCTCGCCGATGCCGGGCAGTTTCGCCAGCAGGCGCGCCACGCCGCCATGGCGCAGCACGCGCCGCACGGCCGTGAACACCACGCTGCCGGTGATAAGCAAGCCGAGCAACAGCAGCACGCCATGCTGTGTGACGAACTGGCCCCAGCTGAGCATCACTTGCGACATCCACGGCAGATTGCGTCCGGCTCCCTGGTAGACTTCGGCGAAACGGGGCACCACATAGCTGATCAGGAAGGCGCTGACGCCGCCGCCCACGGCCAGCAGGATGGTGGGATAGATGGCGGCGCTGACGATTTTGCCACGCACCGTATCGATGCGCTGCTGGTAGTCGATGTAGCGCGACAGCGCGCGCGGCAAGTCGCTGGTGCCCTCGGCCGCCTTGACGATGCCGATATACAGGGGGGGAAACAGTTCCGCCTGCTCTGCCAGCACGGCGGAAAAGCGCTTGCCTTCACGCAAGCCTTCCAGCAAGCGCGTGAGCACGCTGCGCGTGGCTGGCGACGCTTCCTTTTCCAGCAAGGCTTCCAGCGCTTCGACGATGCCCAGGCCCGCTTGCAATAGCGCCAGCAATTCCTGGCTGAACAGCAGCAGTGGCAAGGCCCGCGCGCGCTGGCGCCCGGCCGCGCTGAACGGCGTGGCCCGCAGGGGGCGGATGGCGCTGACAAACAAGCCACGCGCTTCAGCCTGGCGGCGTGCGTCGGCTTCGTCGCGGCCGTCGATCACGCACGTATGCAAGGTAGCGACGGCCTGGTCCGTGGAAAGCGCGCGTACTTCGAACTGCATGATGGCTTATCCGTAGGAAAAAGAAGGGCGCTGGCGTTATTGCGAGCTGATGTCGGCGTTCTCGCCGCTGCCGCCCGGCTGGCCATCCTTGCCCGTCGAGACGATGTCGTACTCGCCCTTGCTGCCGGGCGCGCGGTATTGATAGGCATGGCCCCAGGGGTCGAGCGGCACGGCCTTTTTCAGGTAGGGGCCATTCCAGCGCGTGCCGGCGGCGGGCGGCGCGGCCAGCAGCGCGGCCAAACCCTCTTCCGTAGTGGGGTAGCGCCCCACATCGAGGCGGTAGGTATCGAGCGATTTTTCAAACGCCTCGATCTGCGCCTTGGCCACCGTCACTTCGGATTTGCCCAACTGGGCGAAATATTTGGGGCCGACATACGCCGCCAGCAAGCCGATGATGACAATCACGACCAACAGTTCGAGCAAGGTAAAGCCGCGCGCATGGCGCGTTGCCGCAAGGTTCTGCCTGTGTGCTGCATGCATCCGGTAACTCCTTATTGCCCACCTTCAATACATTGTGTCGCTGCGCGCGGCGGATGGCCACGCACGGGCGACACGCGCTTGCCTGATGCTTACCAGCCTACCATGCCGGTTATGGTTAATACAATCTTTTCTTTGCACTGTGAACAACAAATTCCGGCGGAAACCATCCAGTGTGCGCGAAACCGCCACGGCGATACGCGCTTGACTGGCTGGTCAATCACTCAACTATTTTCAATGCGGAAACTAACTACTAATGGTTACTAATTCATAGTGAGTAATGAATTTTATTCATTCATTATTTGTAACTTTCAAATTAAATTTGCAAGAATATTAAACAATGAAATTGCCTCTTTTGCTATAGTAAAAGTCAATTTTCTACGTATTGGTCTTATTCGTCCACGCAGGAAAGAGCATCCCAGACGCAAAACATATTGCATCCTACATAATTACCAAGGGAAAATTCATGACTCATATTGTGCATTCGAAGGCAGCTTCCGCAGCAAGTCTCTTCTCGGCCAAGCAGTGGACCGGCGCCGCCATCCTGGCCCTGTCCGCCGCCTGCGCCCCCGCCGCCATGGCGGATGTGATCAACTTTGACCATCTGGATAGCCAGTTCGTCGGCCATGGCGACGCTCTGGAAGTCGGCAAATTCCTGCTGACGGGCGCTTCGAATGTGCCCGGCGCCAGCTATGGCGACCTGGTCGGCGCCGTGTTCGACGGCACGGACCCGGCCGCCTGCGGCATGGCGTGCCCGACCAACAATACGAGCAATTACTATGCATCGCTCAACGACGGCATCGTCTACCTCGATCCACTGAACCCGGGCGGCAGCGTCAGCCTGCAAGGCTTCGACGCCAGCTTCATCGGCTACGCCCAGGGCGTCACCTATCCGGCGGTGGCGGGCCTGCTGCGCGTGCAAGGCTTTTACGCTGACGGCTCTTCCCTGTATGAAACATACCAGCTAGGCGGCCCCATCGGCGGCAACTTCCAGTTCCAACGCTACAACACCAGCGCCAGCTTCGGCAGCCAGCAATTCGCCTCGCTGGCCTTCTTCGGTTTCACTTGCAACACGGCCGGCAGCTGCAACGCCTTCAGCACCAACAAGGGCCAGTTTGCGCTCGACAATATCGTCGCCTCGGTACCGGAGCCATCGACCTACGCGATGATGCTGCTGGGCCTGGCAGGGGTCGGTTTCGCGGCGCGCCGCCGCCAGCAAGCCTGATCTCCCCCTTTCGATTCCCGCTACCGTTACCAGGAAACCCGACATGACATTCCGTCCCGCCTTGCGTCCCATTTCGCTCGCCGTGCTGAGCCTGTTCGCCAGCCTCAGCTTCCAGGCCCACGCCGACGACCTGCGCCGCCCCTACATCGTGCAGCTGACCGATAAACCGATCGCTTCCTACACCGGCTCGGTGGATGGCCTGGGCGCCACCCAGCCTGCCGCCGGCGGCCGCCTCGACCTGGCCAGCACGCAAGTGCAGCTGTACGGCGACTACCTCGAGCAGAAACAAGCCCGGGTACAAGCACTCGTCGCCGCCGCACCGGTGCAATACCAGTACAAGATCGTCCTCAACGGTTTTTCCGCCCTGCTGACCGACGCCGAAGTGCGCCAGTTGCAAGCGAGCGGCGAAGTGGCCAGCATCGCCCCCGACGAGCCGCGCGCCCTGCAAACGAACTACACGCCAAGCTTCCTGGGCCTGGACCAGCCGGGCGGCCTGTGGAGCCAGCTGGGCGGCAAGCAGCATGCGGGCGAAGACATCATCATCGGCATCGTCGATGGCGGCGTGTGGCCGGAAAACCTGTCATACGCGGACAAGGTCGACGCCAACGGCGTCCCGACCTTCGACCCGAACGCCACCCTGGCATACGGCGCCGCACCGGCCGCCTGGAAGGGTAGTTGCCAGACAGGTGAAGGCTTTACGCAAGACCACTGCAATAACAAGCTGCTGGGCGCGCAATACTTCAACGCCGTGCGCCTGACCGAGACGGACAAGATCCAGCACTGGAGCGAATTCACCTCGCCGCGCGATTCCGTTGGCGATCCCAGCGGTGAAGGCGGCCACGGCACGCACACATCGTCCACTGCGGGTGGCAACGCGGGCGTGCCCGTCACGGTAAGCGGCTCGCCGCTGGGCGCCATTTCCGGCGTGGCGCCGCGCGCCCGCCTGTCCGTCTACAAGGTGTGCTGGTCTTACAACCTGGCGACCCAGCCCACGGGCGCAAAAAATGGCTGCTACGGCGGCGACAGCGTGGCGGCGATCGAAAAAGCTGTGCAGGATGGCGTACACGTGATCAACTATTCGATCAGCGGCGGCGCCAGCGTCAACGATCCCGTCGAGCAAGCCTTCCTGCATGCCTCGAATGCCGGTGTCTTCGTTGCCGCCTCGGCCGGCAATGCGGGACCGGCGAACACGGTGGCCCACGTCAGCCCGTGGATCACCACGGTGGCCGCCTCGACGCACAACCGCGCCAACCAGGCCACGGTGACCTTGGGCAACGGCGCCAAGTACACGGGCGCCTCGCTCAACTACCATCCGCTGCCGGCCACAACCCTGATCCGCGCACAGGATGCAGGCCTGCCCGGCGCCGATGCGCAAAAACTGGCCCTGTGCTACCGCGCCGGCGACAATGGCGGCGTGGCTCTGCTGGACCCGGCCAAGGTGGCCGGCAAGGTCGTCAGCTGCCTGCGCGGCACCACGGCGCGCACCGACAAGGGCGCCGCCGTGCTGGAAGCAGGCGGCGCCGGCATGGTGCTGGTCGACACGGGCGTGGGCCTGGTGTCCGACCCGCACGTGCTGCCGGCCGTGCACGTGAGCGCCGCCGATGGCGCGCTGATCAATGCCCAGGCGCAAACGGGCGCGGCCACGGCCGCCATCTCGCGCTTCGTCACCAATGGCAACGGCCCTGCCGCGCCCGTGGTGGCCGACTTCTCGTCGCGCGGCCCGAACCTGTACGACGCCAACCTGCTCAAGCCGGACGTCACGGCGCCTGGCGTGGATATCCTGGCCGGCGGCACGCCTGCCCTGTCGCGCGCCCAGCGCGACGCCGTGCAGGATGGCAGCCTGGTGCCGGCGCAAGCCTACATCTTCTTGCAAGGCACTTCGATGGCCAGCCCGCACGTGGCCGGCCTGGCCGCCCTGCTGCGCCAGCAGCATCCTGACTGGAGCCCTGCCGCCATCAAGTCGGCCCTGATGACCACCGGCAGCGCCACCCTGCCCGACGTTCAGGCCGGCGACGCGCGCGGCATCCTGCCATGGGGCCAAGGTGCCGGCCACGTGACGCCGAACAAGGCGACCGATCCCGGCCTCGTGTATGACGCCAGACTGGCTGACTACAAGAAATACATGTGCGGCGTCGGCATGACGGCCGAATGCGCGGGCGGCACCCTGGCCGGCTACAACCTGAACATGCCGTCTATCACCATCGGCAACGTGCTGGGCACGCAAACGGTGACGCGCCGCGTCACCAACGTGGGCAGCAGCAGCGCCACCTACACGGCCAGCGCCTCGGTCAGCGGCTACAGCGTGGCGGTGGCGCCTGCCACCCTGGCGCTGGCGCCCGGCGAAACCAAGTCCTTTACCGTGACGCTGACGCGCACCACGGCGCCGGACAACGCCTGGCAGTATGGCGCCCTCGTGTGGAGCGACGGCGTGCATACGGTACGCAGCCCCGTCACGGCCCGCTCGGGCCGCGCGGTGCAGTCGCCGGCACTGCTGCGGGCCGACAAGGTCAGCGGCCTGCGTTCGCTGACCCTGTCCACCGGTTTTGCCGGCAAGGTAGGCGCCGCGACGGGCGGCCTGAAGGAAGTGGCGCGCGGCGAGCACACCATCAGCCAGGCAGCGCCGGGCAGCGTCGACACGCTGGAGCAAATGGCTGCCGCCTGCAAGGCCGGCGGCAGCGGCGTGCGCGTGGTCAATGTCAGCATTCCGGCCAGCACGGTCGTGGCGCGCTTCGAAACCTTTGACCGCGACACCAGCGAAGGCGCCGGCAATGACCTCGACTTGCTGCTGCTCAACAGCGCCGGCGCGACTGTCGCCACTTCGGCCACGGCCGGCTCGAACGAGGCTATCAGCGTGACCACCCCGGCGGCAGGCAGCTACAAGGTGTGCGTGATCGGCTACGAACTGGCGAATGGCGCGTCGACCGGCTTCGGCCTGTCGACGGCCGTCGTCACGACAGCCGACAAGGGCGGCAACCTGAAAGCCACGCTGCCAGGCAAGGTGTATGTGGGCGGCAGCGCCACGGCCGGCGTCAGCTGGTCGGGTCTGGAAACGGGCAAGCGCTACCTGGGCGGCGTAGTCTTCCTTGATGGCAACAACGCTGCGGCGTCCACCACCGTGCTGTCGGTGGAAACCAACAGCCCGTTGCCGCTGGCCGTCCCCAGCCAGCGCAACGTGAGAGCGGACGCCAAGCTGTAACGGCAGCGCTCCAGGCGGTAACACGGCGCGCCCTGCGGGGCGCGTTTTTTATGCGCGACGCGCGTACAATCGGCGCATGGGCGCCACGCGCCAAAGGAGCTTGCATGTCCGCATTTCGCCTCAGCATTGCCATCCTGGCCGGCATGGCCAGCCTCCATGTGCTGCCTCTCGCGGCGCAAGCCGCTGCGACGCGACTATCCTATCTGGTGCAATTGCGCGCCCCGCCGCTGGCCTCGCAGGCGGACGGCGTGCACGGGCTCGATACGAACAGCGACGCCGCGCGGCGCTACACGGCCCGGCTGGAAGCGCAGCAGCGCGCCGTGCTGGCGCTGGTGCCCGATGCCCCCGTGCAATACCGCTACACAATGACCTTCAACGGCTTTGCCGCCATGCTGACACCAGCCGAAGTGGCGCGCCTGCAAGCGAGCCCCGACGTGGCAAGGGTATCGCCCGGCAGCGTCGAACACACGCAAGATGGGGGCGGCAACGGCAGGATGCAGGACCAGCGCTAGTGGCTGAGCAGGCGCAGCGCGATGGCGCGCGACACGGCCTGCGTGCGGTTGCTCACGCCGAGTAATTTGTAGATGCGCTGCAAATGGCTTTTCACGGTGGCGCCGCTGATGCCGAGGATTTGCCCCACCTCGTCATTGCTCTTCCCCTCGCGCACCCAATGCAGCACTTCCAGTTCACGCGCACTGGCTGCGCGCCTGGCGCCCGGACCGGCCAGGGTCGCACGCGGGCTGCCTTGCAGCGCCAGCCAGTGCACGTGCAGATACGGCAGCAGCAATTCCAGCGCGTAGGCCTGGCGCGCCGCGTCCACGCTCCCCATGGCGAACAGGGCAAAAAAGCTGCCGCCAGCCTGCCCCACGCTGCCATGCACCAGCACGCCATCGATGACGCCCGCCTGCCGTCCGCCCGCGCGCCAGGCCAGCGCCAGGCGCCCCAGCTGGCCCTGGCGCTCGCGCAGCTGCGCGTGATCGGGCACGCTACTGTGCCACGCTTCGCTGCGCAGCACGGCCCCGTCGGCGCCTAGCTGCGCGCACATTAAAATGTCGTGCGGCAACAGCGTTTGCAGCGGCCCCTGGCTCCACAGGAAGAAGTCGCCTGGCACGGCGATGCCATGCGCGCCGAGGATGGCGTGCAGCAGGTATTCCTGTTCCCGCTCCGTCAGCAGCATCATGCGCACACGGCGGCATCGGCGGCCAGGTAGCGGTAGCCGCTGCCGCGCACGGTTTCGATGCGGTGGCCGCCGCCGCCCGGCAGCAAAGCTTGCCGCAAGCGTCCCACCTGGGCGTCAACCGTGCGTTCGTCGAGATACACGGCATGGCCCCACACCTGGTCCAGCAGTTGCGCGCGGCTATGCACCCTGCCCGGATGCTCCATGAGGAAATGCAACAGCTTGAATTCCAAGCGGCCCAGGTTGAGGGGCACGCTGCCGGCCGTCACGCGCCGGGTGTGCGGGTCGAGGTGCAAGGCGGTCGCGCCGGCCGCGCTTGAGCCTGTGCCGGCGCGCAAGGCCGCTGGCGCGCGCCGGCGCAGCAGCGCGTGCACGCGGGCCAACATTTCGCGCGGGCCGACAGGTTTACACAGATAGTCGTCGGCGCCGCTTTCCAACGCCAGTACCTTGTCCTGTTCGCTGTCGCGCGCGCTGAGCATGATGATGGGCAAGTCGCACAGCACGCCATCCTGGCGCAGCTGGCGCAGCAGCGCGATGCCGGACGCATCCGGCAGCTCCCATTCCAGCAGCAGCATGTCGGGCGGGTCGGCCGCCAGCAGCGCCAGCGCGCCGCGCGCATCCAGGGCGCAGCTGACCCGGTAGCCGGCGCCCGCGAGATTATGCGCCAGCAGCGCTTGCATGGCGGGCGCAGGGTCCAGCACCAGGATATGGTCAGGCATCGATGCATCTCCCGAAAAAAGTTGGCAGCAGTCATGAAAAAACTAGACTGCCCGACAAGTTTTTTACTATGCATCAAGCGTAAAACGCTGACCAATACAATTTAGTTTCCTGATTTATAGCTATTTCAAATAAATAGACGAAGCACAGCGGCCCGCAGGCGCGCTGTGCTCTGCTTGGCAAGACTATGTGCGTGTGACAGGCTGGCGGCGGCGCAGGGCAAAACCGATCAGCGCCAGGCCGCCCGTCAGCATCATCCATTCCGACGCTTCCGGCACGGCCGAGATCGACGCGATGCTGGCATACGTGCTGCCGGCGATGGTCGCCGGCAAGCCGCCGTTGAGCGGGGTCAGTTCGAATTGCAGCAGGTTGCCATTCACATTGCCCAGGTAGGACGTGGCCGTGGCGTCGAGCAAGCCCACGCCGAAGGTCGTGCCCGCATTGCCGGCCGTGTTCAGGAAGTCGCCGCCAAAGACGATATTGAAACCGAACTTGCCGCCCAGGGTCACGTTGTGAAACCAGTCGTTGTAGGCGCCGCTATTGCCGAAGGTCAAGGTGCCGGGCAAGCTGCCGCTGACATTGCCTTCCTGCGACGCCAGCGCGCCAAACGCGCCCGAGAAATTACTGAGCACGGCGCTGGCGCCCGGCGCCGGGCTGTTACCGGCAATAAAGGCGAAATCGAGGAAACCGGCGCCCGAAAACTGGCTCGTGTCGATTTCCACGCGGTAGCCGAGCGGATCGGCCAGCGCCAGGCTGGAACTGCCAGCAAGCAAGGCGGCCAGGATGGCACGGCGCAGGGTGAGATTAAGTGTCGTTGTCAACATGATGGTGTCCTTAGAAGTTGCCGGCAAAGATGCTGGCGGAATAATTGATCGTCACTTTCGACGGATTGGTGAAACTGACGGCAAACGAGGCCGTCGCGCCCGGCGCCAGGCTGGCCGCGTTGACGGTGACAAAAGCCGCGCCCGCATGGCTGCCCGTGGCATTCGCCAGGCTGACTCCAGCCGGCAAGCCGCCAAACACCACCTGGAACGGCCCAGCCAGGGTGCTCGTGCCCGTGTTGGTGAACGAGAACGTACCCGCGTATTTTTGCGTCACGCGGTTGACCGTCAGGCCCGAGCTGGCTTGCGCCACGCCGGCCGTGATGTCGCGGTAGGCGGGCTGCAAGTCCAGGCTGACGACGACGGGGTCGTGGTCCGAGGCGCGGTAGGGCAAGGCGTTGTACAAGTCTTGCGGCTTGGCCGAGTCGATGTTGTAGTCAATCACTTCCGGCTCGTCCGCATTCACATGCCATTCGGCCACGCCGGCCACTTGCGGGCTCAGCGAGGCACTGGCCAGCGCATGGTCGAGGTAGCCGCTCTGTCCGCCGAACACGTAGGAATACGGCATGCCGGACGGCCGCACGAAACGCTCGAGCTCATTGACGAAGCCGGCGCCCGTGAGGACCTGGATCGGGTCTTCCGCGCCATAGGAATTGAGGTCGCCGATGACCAGCACGTCCGCGTCGCCCGCAGCGGCCGCCACCTGCGGCACGAAACTGCCCACCAGGCGCTGGGCCTGCTGCACGCGGGTGGCGTTCCAGCAGCTCTGGCTGTCATTCTGGTCCGCGTCCAGCCCGCTCGAAGGGCAGCTGCCCTTCGACTTCAAGTGGTTGACGACCAGCGAGAACTTCTCGCCATTGGCGGCGCGGAAGGTTTGCGCCATGGGCGGACGGTTGTTGATGGCGTTGGCATCCGACAAGGCGCCACCCACCAGTCCCAGCTTGGCAGGCTTGTAGATCATCGCCACGCGGATGGCGTCCGTGCCCGTGGCGGCCGGCTTCGGCACCACGGCATACGTGACGCCGCCGATGGCGGCGTTCAACTGCTCGACCAGGTAAGTGACGGCTATTTCGCCATTGTTCTGGATTTCCATCAAGCCCACCACGTCCGCATCGATGGCTTTCAGTTCGGCCACAATCTTGTCGCGCTGGCGCACGAATTCGGCCAGATTGTCGGCGCCGCGGCAATTGCTCTTGCTGTTGCCGCTGCCCAAGGTGCAGCCCTGCCCCGTCTGGCCAAAGACGTTATTGCCATTGGTGAAGGTCGTAAAGAAATTGAGCACGTTGGCGCTGGCCACTTTCACATTGCCTGGCGCCAATTCTGGCGCGCCGCCGCGCGGGTTGTCGCGCGAAAACTGCGGCGTCTGCGTCGGCTGCAATTTGTAGGCGGCGCCGCCACCGCCGATGGCGCCGAAATCCAGCACGCCCGTCAGGTCAGCCAGCGTGTCGCCGCTGCGCACGGTACTATCCTGGCCGATGTAAGGAATGGTGGGCGGCGTGACGAAAATGCCATCATCGAGCACGATCAGGTTGCTCGCATTGGCCGCGATCAAGGCTAGCGCCTCGGCAGAGCCAGCAGGATAGCGGTTGGTCGGCACTTCGCGCCGTCCCGCTGACAGGCTCAGCTCGCCGCGCGCGCCCAGGTAGGCGTTTTGTGAGACGGTCAACGGTTGCGTGAAGCGCACCAGCATGCCTTCCACGGCGGCCAGGTTTTCGTTCGGCAGGGTCACATTCGCCGGCACGACGCTGTGGCCGGCGCTTTGCGTGAGGATGGCCGTCACGTCCTTCAATTCCGTGTAGGAATTCTTTGCACCCGACGGCGTGTACTCGAACACCGTGCCCGTCACGCGCACCAGTTCGCCCGGTTGCACCGTGGTGGCCGTACTGCCCGTGTAGACAAAAATGCCGTCCGACGTCGACGGATCGCCATCCCCGGCCGCATCCTGGATAAAGAAGCCGGTGCCCACTTTCAGGGTCACCACGCCTTCTGTCGTTTGCACGGAATTGGCGTAGGGGCTGGCCGCGCCACTACCCTGGATCTGCGGAATCGTGTGGCTGATGGCAGCCAGGCCTTGCACGGCGACATCGATCTTGCAGCTGGCGCTTTGCTGCTGGTCATTGCTGAAGCTGACGATGACAGGATAATTACCCACCGGCACGCCGGCGGCCACCTGCAGGCTGACGCTGGCGCTCTCGCCCGCCACGCCGGCGGCGCTGAAATTGGCCAGGCTGATGCCGGCCACGGCCGGCGAGCTCAAGGTGGCGGCGTTCACGACGCCATCCACGTCGGACGCGCGCAGCACGGCGTTGCCGCCATTGCCCACGGCCAAGGCCAGGATGGCGGGGCAACTGCTAATGATCTGGTGCACGACAGGGCCGCCACACACAGTCAACGGTGACGCCGTATTGCGCGGCGTCACGCTGCCGGTGGCAAAATCCACGCTGTTGTCGTCCGTATCGCTGCAGCCGCCATGCGCGCGCGCAATCGACAAGGTATTCGATGGCGCGGGCGCCACGGCGCCCTCAAAACCACTGGCCGTGCCGAAGCCGACCAGGTCGACGACGGCGGCGCCCGTAGGGCTGGTGCCCGTCTGGGCCGTCTTGCTATTACTGAGCAACACCTTGCCCGCCGTGCCGGACATGGCCAGGCTGCCCGTGGCGTCCGGCGCGGGCAAGTCCTGCGTGCCGCCCGTGCCCTTGGCTTGCTGGACCAGCAGATACTGGCCCGGTTGCAAATCGATAGCCGGCAAGGCCGTCACGGCCCAGTTCGAACCGGCGGCGGAAGCGTATTGCACGCTCCAGTTGCCCAGGTTGACGGGGCTGGCGCCGCGGTTGAACAGTTCGATGAAATCGTTGCGGTACAGCGCGCCGTTGTTGCCGCCACCGCCATACACCTGGCTGATGACGATATCGGAGGCAGCCAGGGCTGGCACGGACAGACTGGCCAGCAGGGTGGCCATGACGGTCAGGCGCAGCGGCGTGCGCAAGGGGGAAAACGAGGTGTGCATGAGGATCCCGGTCGGTAAAAAAATGACGCCGGCCCCACATGATCGGCCGGCGCGCCACAATTAACAAAAGTATTTCAGACTTGTTATTTGCATATTAAAGGCCCGGGATGACGACTTGATGACATTTGATTAAGCTGAATGGAGTATTGACCTGTGTACAAAGTGTCAGCATTGCCATCCAATAAGCAATAAGCAATAAGCAATAAGGTATCTAATCAGCAACAGCAATAAAATACTCGGTAGTATTAGCAGACGCGGAAGGGGAAAATATGATATATTTCCAACAAACAAGTTTAATTCCTTGCAATAGAATTATGCTTTCATTCACATGCAACACAGTCAGATAACACAGGCCTCGTCCACGCCTGACCTTGAGATGCGGCTCCAGTTTGCCAAGCAGCGCTTCAGCGCTGTTGCGATAATTGCCTGCTGAGAGCGAAAACTCACTTAACGCGTTGCACGCTTCCAAAGAGATCAGCCATGTTAAAACCAATTACGCGCTTTACCACACCCCTGCTGCTTGCCGCCGCACTGAGCATGTCCCCGATGGCCGCATCGGCACAAGGCAGTACGCAACGCAGTCAGGCGGACAATAGCAAACGCTGCGAAGCTGCCGATGGCGGCGCGCAAGCGCAACAGGGCAAGGCCGGTGACGCCGACATGGAAAGCACGTACAGTTCTTGCCGGCTGCTCGATGGCTATGTCGGTTTCGGCGCACGCACGAACGACGGCACGGGCGAAACGCCGACGTATGGCGCAGATGAAGCCATGCCTGATTTGCGCAAGCCGTACATGACTGGCCGCGCCCATTCGCTTGGCATGCTGGGCGAAGAAGAAGGCAGCGGCGCTGGAAACTCGCGAGGCGGGAAGCTGGGCGGCATGAATACCAGCGATACGGGAACATATCAGTTTGCACAAAATGAAAAATTCAACGACTGGGAACCAGCACACCAGCCTGGTATGGTCCGTTCGGACTTCCCGGCCGACGACACGCGTTTGCTGGCAAGCGGCGACATCGGCGGCAACCTGCCGCCAAGCGCTGGCGGCGTAGGCGGTGGCGGCTCCACTGGCGGCATCGACGGCGGCCGGAGTACGCCGATCGCGACTGTCACGCCGCCAATTTCCCCGATTCCCGAGCCACAAACCTATTTGATGATGTTTGTCGGTCTCGGCCTGATTGCCGTTGCCACACGCCGAAAATACCGCCATGCGGTCAAAGTTACCGCATGACAACGACGGTAAAGGCCCGCAACGACCGTCGAGAAAAGGCTGTGGCACTTTTCCGATGTTCATCCCTGCTGCGCAGGAACGTCAATAGTCAGCGCCGGTAAGTGGCATATGGCGCCGCCAACGGATCGCCGATAAACAATCCTTGTGCCGGCCAGGCAACACTGCGCCAGTACGCTTCAAGAGCTGTCACGCCAGACAGATAGTGGCGCAGCAAGACGGTGGGATTGGGAAATTTCTGCCAATAATTGCATGGCTCCGTCACGGTGCCGTAGCTTGCCGTCGCGCCAGCCTCCAGCCAGCGCTGGCTGCTCATCTGTCCATTACCGCGCAAGTCCCCCCCAAATGAGGTCAAATGGTCCGCCAGCGCGCCCGGCAAGAAGCGCAAGGTATCGAGCTTATCCACCTTTGACATGCCAGTCTGATAGACCATCACGTCTTGCGCCCCCTCGAGGCTGTTGGCTTTGATGTTCTTGATGGTCATTTTGCGCTGGCTTATCACGCCATCCGGCGGAAAAAAACCAGCACGGCTATTGCGTGAGGCTTCCGTGGTGCGCAAATAATAGGCAGTGGCCCTGGGGACGGCAAAGCCGCTGACCTTGCCGCGGTCCACCACGGCCTTAGCTTCCTCGACAAAATCCACCGGCAACAACATCGACAGCCGCAAGCCCAATTGCGTAAACGGCTGATTTACGGTCGAGTTGAAATAAGCGCTGGGTTTACCAGGATCACAGGTCTTGACGCATTGTGCGGCATCAAAACCCAGCGTAAATGCAGAGGTGATCGAATTACACTCGACAGCATACGGCGCGCTCCACACCATCAGCACAGCTTGGATACCCGGCTTTAGCTGCTCATTGATGCGCCCCTTGAGTTGCGAGAACTGATCCGCACTGAGCTTGGCAGGACGATTAGGAATGGAGACATGGACAATATTTGCGGCAGGGATCGCATGCGCATGGCGGTAATACTCTCCCACTTCCACGCTATTCGGTTCAGCATCATTGATAACGATCGCCAATTGCGAAGGTTGCAGGCCTACCACCATCGGCGTGGTGTCGGCATGCGCGATGCCGAAGGCAAACGCTAGTGAGAAGCAGAGAGAGGTACGCAATGGTCGATTTGTTCACGGAGGAGAGTATCAAAGCAGCCATGCATCAGCTACCAACGGTTGCGAACAATTATAGCGCCATACGTGCAACAGAATAGACAAAAAAACGGAGGCCGCAGCCTCCGTTTTTTCACATACAGAATTTTATGCTTTAGGCTTGCAGCTTGCGGCGGCGTGCCATGAAGCCGACCAAACCCAAGCCTGCAAGCAACATGCCATAGGTTTCCGGTTCCGGCACCGGCGTGACGGCCAGGATGCCGCTATAGCTGCCGCCAGTTGGCGAGGCCACATAACCGTCAATTTGCAGGAAGTAACTACCCGCAGCCAAAGGCGTGGAACCGGACTGCAGCGACCATGCCTGGTCTTGCGCCGTAAAATTGATCAGGTCTAGCGCGCCATGAAACAGAATACCGCTGGCATTACCCAGGCTGAAACCGGTCAGCGTCAGGCCCGAGTTGGCGCTCGGCTTGAGCGACGTCGCCAGTGCGCTCAGATCATTAAAACCGGTCACGCTGAACGTGAATTTGTCGCTGAAAAAGTTATTGCCCGCGCCGGCCAGCTGGCCTGATGCCAGCGAAAACGAGCCCAGCAGTTCACTGCTGGAGTAATCGAGCAAGTCTTGCGTCAGATCCACCGTCGCGTGGCTGATGTCAACCGGCGCCGCATGGGCGGCCAGGCTGCTGCCGGCAAACATGGCGGCCACAAACAGGGATTTCAGGAATTTTTTCATACTTTTCACCAAGATGACTGCAACTGGCTCAGGCCAGTTGCAGGATGGAAACGCAAACGGGGATGCCAATCAGCCAGTGCAGGCTCAAGCCGCCTTCTGGCGGCGGCGTGCCATGAAGCCCAGCAGGCCCAGGCCTGCCAGCAACATTGCATAGGTACCTGGCTCAGGCACGGCCGAGACCAGGCTGCCATTCGCACTGAAAGCGGCGCCCGTGTTCGAGACCACGTTACCGCTGACTTTCAAGTAATAGGAACCGGCAGCCAGATTGGCATACGACAGGGTCCACTTGCCATTAATACCGGTCAACAACTGATCGCCGCCCAGCAGCAAGGTATTGCCAACACTGCTGTACAAGCCGAAACCCGTCAGGTTCAGGCCATTCGTCGCGCTGCTGCTACGCGAGTTCAGTACCACGCTCAGGTCGCTGGCCTGTGCCACATTGAACGTGAACAGATCATTGAAAAAATTGCTCTTTTGATTGTTTTTGAACTTGTCGCCGAAGGTCAGCGAACCGCCCGCTGCCAGATTGACGGCGCCAGGCGTGGAGCTGATGTCGACGGGCGCGGCAAAGGCTGCCTGCGCGAACAAAGCTGAACCGGCAAAGGCCAGCGCGGCCAGCACCGAATACGTATTTTTCTTCATGCGATTCCACTGAGCGTAAATGCGGACGCGCCAGCGCGTCCGCATGAGTTATTTGATCAAACCAGGCAGAATCATAGCATAAAGCAATTTTTTATGTTAACTATTTCCCAATTAAAAGTTACTTTATAGCATCATTCTTAAAGCCAATAGTTTCACAGTGCGGATATCGCAAAAACCCGCACATCAGGCGCGCTGATAGACATCTTCCAGGCGCACAATATCGTCTTCGCCCAGGTAGCTCCCCGACTGCACCTCGATCAAATGCAGCGGCAGCTTGCCCGGGTTTTCCAGACGGTGCGTCATGCCGATGGGAATATACGTCGATTCGTTTTCCGTCAGCAAGGTCACTTTCTCGCCGCACGTCACTTGCGCCGTGCCGCTGACCACCACCCAGTGTTCGGCCCGGTGATGGTGCATCTGCAGGGACAACTTGCCGCCCGGATTGACCGTGATGCGCTTGACCTGAAAGCGTTCGCCGATATCGATGCCTTCATAACTGCCCCACGGGCGGTACACCTTGCGGTGCTGCACATGTTCGCTGCGTCCCGCCTGCTTCAAGTGATCGACCACCTGTTTCACGCGCTGCACCTGGTCCTTGTGCGCGATCAGCACCGCATCGTCCGTTTCCACGACGATCAAGTCCTGCACGCCCAGCACGGCCACCATGCGGCGCTCGGCGCGCACCAGGCAATTGCTGACGCCATCGAGATACACGTCGCCGCGCACCACGTTGCCGTTGGCATCGCCTGGCTGCACGTCCCACAGGGCCGACCAGGAACCGACATCGCTCCAGCCAATGGCGGCCGGCAGCACCACCGCATGCGCCGTATGCTCCATGACGGCATAGTCGATCGAATCGGATGCGCAGGCGGCGAAGGCCTTCTCTTCCAGGCGGCAGAAATCGAGGTCGCGGTAACCGTCGCGCACGGCCGTTTCGCAGGCGGCCAGCATGGCGGGCTGGAATTGCCCCAGCTCGCCCAGATAGCGTTCGGCGCGGAACATGAACATGCCGCTGTTCCAGAAATAGTTGCCGGCGGCCAGGAACGACTGCGCCGTGGCCAGGTCCGGCTTTTCCACGAAACGCTCGACCTTGCAGCCGATGGCGCCCGCACGCACAGGCGCGCCGCTGCGGATGTAGCCATAGCCCGTTTCCGGCGCCGTGGGCACGATGCCGAAGGTGGCTAGCGCGCCATCGGCCGCCAGCAGCGCCGCCTGGGCGATGGCCTGGTGAAACGCGACCACGTCGGTAATGACATGGTCGGCCGGCAAGACCAGCATCAGCGCCTGCGGGTCGATGGCCAGCAGATATTGCGCAGCCACGGCCACGGCCGGCGCCGTATTACGCCCCACCGGCTCAAGCAAAATGCCCAGCGGCGGCAAGCCGATCTCGCGCAGCTGCTCGGCAACCATGAAACGGTGCTCATTGCCGCACACCACCAGCGGCGGCATGACGTCGAAACCGGCCAGTCCGCTATCGCCGGTACGGCGGTTGGGCAGGCTGGTCACGCGCAGCGCCGTTTCCTGCAGCATGGTCTTGTCCGTTACCAGCGGCAACAGTTGCTTGGGCAATACGGCGCGCGACAGCGGCCATAAACGGGTGCCCGAACCACCGGACAGGATGACTGGATAAATTTTCATGGTTTCATTTCAAAAACAGTTTATTGGGCAGCGTACAGGGCCGGCGGCGTTTCCGCGCGGCGCAAGCTGCGCCGATCGCGCGCATTGCCCCAGGCATCCGTCTCATACTCGGAAACATGGCGCATCTGCCCGGCACGGTCGACACTATAATCCTTGAAGACGATCATTTCCTCAAGCACCACGCCAGGCAGCACGCGCGTGTATTCGAACAGCACGCTGCGCACCACCTCGGCCCCGCTGCAAACATGGCTGCCGTGGCCGATCCATGTGGGCCCGATGATGGTCGCTCCCGCTTCGATGTGGCAGCCCGAGCCGATGTAGACGGGGCCCTCGATGCGCGTGCCGCCGCTCCAGTCGATGCTCGTGTTCAGGCCGGCCCACACGCCTTCGGCGATCTGGGTGCCAGGCACATGCAAATGTGCCACTTCACCCATCAGCACGCTTTGCAGCACTTCCCAGTAATCCTTGACGCTGCCGATGTCGATCCAGTTGTACTGGCGCTTCTGCGCATAGAACGGCAAACCCTTTTCCACCAGCAAGGGAAACAGTTCCGATCCGATATCGAAGGGACGGTCGCAGGGAATCAAGTCCAGCACTTCCGGCTCGAAAATGTAGATGCCGGTGCTGACGCAATTGGACAGCGCATCGGCCTGCGCTGGCTTTTCCTGGAAGGCGCGGATGCGCCCGTCATCGTCGCTGACCACCACGCCATAGCTCGATACCTTGTCCCATGGCACTTCCAGGGTAATGACGGACGCCAGCGCGCCAACACGGCGATGCTCGCGCAGGGCCGCTTCCAGGTCCAGGTCGATCAAGGCGTCGCCGCACAGCACGATCGTGGTGTCGTCGAAAAAGCCGCCAAACTCCTGTATCTTCTTCATGCCGCCGGCCGAACCGAGCGGTTGAGGCACGACCTCGCCAGCGTCATTCGTATAGCCTTCGAAGGAGTAGCCGATGCGCACGCCGAACTGGTGGCCCTCACCGAAATATTCCTCGATCTTTTCATGCAGATAGCTGACGTTGACCATGATGTCCGTCACGCCATGCTGCGCCAGGTGTTCCACCAGATAAGCCATCACGGGCTTGCCAAGGATGGGGATCATCGGCTTGGGCAAGTCATAGGTCAGGGGCTGCACGCGCGTGCCCTTGCCTGCCGCTAAAATCATTGCTTTCATCGTCGGGTATGCTCCATCAGGGTTGAGGATGGCTGGCCAGGCGGCGCATGTCAGCGACCATCCTTGCTCAAGGTCACAGGAGCGGCAGGCGCGGCAGCAGGAAACAGGCGCGCATACGCGGCCAGCAGCTTGGGTGCTTCATATTCCCACTCCAGCTCGTTGATCACGCGATGGCGGCCAAACGCGCCCATCTGCTCGCGGCGGGCCGGGTCGTCCAGCAATTCGACGATCTTGCGCGCCATGTCGATGGGGTCGTTCTTCAAGGCATACAGCGATGCCTGCTGTGCGGAAACCTTGCCCTCGACCAGGTCGAACTGCACGATCGGCTTGCCCAGGGCCATGTATTCCATGATCTTGTTCATGGTCGACTTGTCGTTCATGTCGTTGGCCACGTCCGGATTCACGCACACGTCCGAGGTGTTGAGCATTTCCAGCAATTGCTGGTCCGGCACGCGTCCCGTAAACGTCACGTAGCCAGCGATGCCCATGTCCTGCGCCATCTGCTTCATCTGTTCGAGCGAGGTGCCGCCACCGACCAGACCGAAATGCACATCCTCGCGCTTCAGGGTTTGCACGATGTATTGCGCCGCCTGCAGCAGCAGATCGATGCCTTCCTGCGCGCCCATCACGCCCACGTAGCCGACCAGGTAGGCGCGGCCCTTCTTGAGTTCCGGTACGGGCGGCAGCACGCGCAAGCGGTCCAGCTTGGGTCCGCTGCGCACCACGTAGACATCCTCGGGCTTCATGCCGCCCCGCTCGATGGCGATCTTCTTGTACGACTCGTTGGTGGCGATCGACACGTCGGCGCTCTGGAACGACCAGCGCTCGAACAGCACCATCAGCTTGTAAAAGAAATCGCGGCGGCCGAACTTGGCTTCGTACAGCTCCGGATTGATGTCATGGTGGTCGAACAGGAAACGCTTGCCCATCGTCAACTTGAAGAAGCCGCCGATGAGGAACAGCAGATCGGGCGGATTGCAGGCGTGGATCACGTCGAAACCGCGCGCGAAATGCACTTTCCACGCCAGGCGGAAGGTGTGGAACAGCGCCAGCGAATATTCCACCAGGTAGCCCTTGGCCCCTTCCGCTTCCAGCGGCAGGTGGTAGCGGTAGATATGGATGCCGTCGATGGCTTCGTAGCGCGATTCATAACCTTTGCCCGTGGGACAGATGATCGACACTTCGTAGCCATTCGCATGCAGGGTGGTCGCTTCCTGCCACACGCGCCGGTCGAACGGCGACGGCAGGTTTTCCACCAGGATCAGCACGCGGCGTGGCGCACCTGCCACCTTGTTACCAGCAGATGCCGTCATACTGTTCTCCACTTTGTTCTTTGCTGATGCGCACCAGGTCAACGATGTGCTGGTGCGGCTTCAGGCTGCCTGGCACGCTCTTGAATTCGGCCGCGCCATTGCCGATGACGATGGTGTCGGCAAAATCGAGCACGTCCTGCATGTTGTCTACCATCAGCTTGGAAATATGCGGGATCATGTTCAGGATGTAATCCTGGTTGGCGCCCGTCAAGGCGGCCAGGTTGACGTTCTTGTCGTACAGCTTCAGCTCGTAGCCCTTGCCCAGCAGATACTCGATGACATCGACCAGCGGCGACTCGCGCAAGTCGTCCGTGCCGGCCTTGAACGAGAAGCCCAGGATGCCCACCTTGCGCGCGCCCTTGTCGACGATCATCTTGATGCCCTTTTCCACTTGCCGCTGGTTCGACGGCAGGATAGAGTTGAGCAAGGGCAAATCGAGGTCCAGGCTGCGCGCCTTGTAGGTCAGCGCGCGCACGTCTTTCGGCAGGCACGAGCCGCCGAAGGCAAAGCCCGGCTTCATGTAGTACGGCGACAGGTTCAGTTTGGTATCCTGGCAGAAGATTTCCATCACCGTGTGGCCATCGATGCCGACCGCCTTGCAGATGTTGCCGATTTCATTGGCGAACGCCACTTTCACGGCGTGCCAGGTATTGTCCGTATACTTGACCATCTCGGCCGTTTCCACGTCCGTGCGCACCAGCGGCGCATCCATCTTTTCATACAGCTGCACCAGCAGCGCGCCCGCCTTTTCATCGGATTCGCCGATGACCGTCTTCGGCGGATTGTAGTAATCGTAGACGGCCGTGCCTTCGCGCAGGAATTCCGGATTGTTGCACACGCCAAAGTCGACGCCGGCCACCTTGCCCGAGGCCGCTTCCAGGGTCGGAATGACGAGCGAGCGCATGGAGCCGGGCAGCATGGTCGAGCGCGCCACGACGACGTGGAAGCTATCCTTTTCACGGATGGCGGCGCCGATTTCCTGGCACACCTTGCGCACGTGGCTCAGGTCCAGGTTGCCATTCAGCTGCGAAGGCGTGCCTACGCAGATAAGCGACATGTCCGAGCCGAAGACGGCGTCGCGCACATCCGCCGTGGCGCGCAAGTGGCCGCTTTTCACGGTGGCGGCGATCATCTCGCCGATGTCTTTTTCAATGATGGGCGTGGTGCCCTGGTTGATCAGGTCGACCTTGGTCTTGTTAGGATCGACGCCGATCACTTCATGCCCATCCGTTGCCAGGCAACCTGCCGACACGGCTCCCACATAACCCAAACCAAATATGCTAATTTTCATGTTTTCCTCGTATTTTCTGACAGATCAGGATTAGCCAAACTCAAGCGTAACTCGGTGCGCAAGGCGGTCGTGCCTTGCACCTGCGCGCGCCAGACCAGAGTCGGCGCGGCTTGCTTTTCATCAAACCGATGCGACATCCATCCCAGCGGCGGATTGTCGCTGCCGCATACCAATTGCACGGAAGCATCCGGCAACAGCGGCAAATGCATGTCCAGCAAGAAGGTGTCGCCCGCCACACGCAGCACCTGGCCGTCCAGCTGCACGCGGCAGCGGGGATCGACGTGCCAGAACAGCTCCACCTCATGCGCGCCCTGGCATTCGAGCACGTCGTCGACCACGATCAGCGCGGCGCCGGGCGCCACGCGCACATCGCGCCGGTGCCGCACGGCATCTTTCAATCCCAGGTAGCCGTCATGGCTGGCGCTCCAGAATTGCCCATCCGCATCATCGCGCCACGCCAGGCACTCTGCCTTGGCCTTGCGCAGCCACAGGAAGTTGCCGCCCGACTCGGACTGGTCGCGGCCATCAATGCGCACGGTGTTGTGCGCGCTGGTGCCGCGGAAATAGTCGCGCCACTGCTTTTGCGTGTGATACGCATAAGTGCCCGGGTCGACCAGCACCATCTGGCCCGCCACGGACAAGGTCAGCGCCAGCGCATCGGCATGACCGTGCGCGGCGATACCCAGGTAGCCCAGCGGACCGGCGTCGGCGGTCAAGCGCACTTCAGCGGCCGTGCCAAAGCCGGCGCCCATCACGTAATAGCCGCCCTCTGGGAAGGCGCGCGGCAAGGTATCCGGCGCAGCGTCCGGCAAGGCGTCAAACGCCTGGCTCCCCGCCGCGCCCAGCAGCCAGGCGCTTTTCTCGTCAAAGGTGCGCGCCTTGGCCTTGAAATCGGCGCGGGCGAACAGGGCCGCAGCGCTGGCCAGCAAGGACGTGTAGGGATTGGCGTCCGGCGCCTTGTCCCAGTGCGCCAGCAGCGCGTCGTCGGCGTCGCCTATCATCGGCACCTCGCCCGCCACGTTCGTCATGGCGGCGATAAATTCCAGCATGGCTTCCAGGCGTTGCAGGAAAGCGGCAGAGCGGGGCCGGCCATTCGCGCGGCCCGCCAGCACGCACAGCAGCATTTCGTCGGCCACCGTGTGCTGGTAATAAATAGCTTGCTCGCGGTTCACGCCATCCGCGCCGTTTTGCTTGAGCGCCTGCGCTTCCAGCTCGCGTTCCGTCTGCGTCAGCCAGCCGGCACTTTCCGGCCAGCAAGGCCATGTGAGCGCGGCGATATGCAAGCCCGTCAACTCGCCAAACAGGTGGTTGTTGGCCGACGAGTGGCGCGAAAAATGGCCTGCGATGAAATGGCAATGCTGGTAGATGCTGTCGAGCCAACGCTGCAAGAAGGCTTGCCCTTGCGCGCCCTGGAACAAGGGGCTGTGGATGCCACCGAGCAAGTGCCACGCATGCGACCAGCTGACCAGGCGCAAGGCCAGTTCCAGCGCGCTGCTCCAGTTCGGCCCCAGCGGATACGGGCACTGCTGCCACCACGATTCCAGCAAGGCTTGCGCCCCGTGCGCATGGCGCAGGTCGCCACCCAGGCGGTACGCCATCGCCAGGTCGGCCACGGCCAGGTGGCGGTTCGGTTCCCACAGACATTTGATGTCGCCCACCACGGCTTCATCGCGGTAATTGAGCGTCTTGCCGAAGCCCAGCGGCACCACGGTGCCCGTCTTCGGATCGCGGTTCCATTGCGGCGGGAAACCCAGGTCCGCATCGCGCAGGGCAAAGACGTCGAAACGGCCCGCCAGGATGCGTTCGGCCGCCGCCAGGTGCGGCCCGGCGTCAATGGGCAGGCCCAACCATGGCGCGCCGAAGCGTTGGCGCGCGGCGGGCGGCGGCACCAGCGCCAGGCCATAGCCGCGCGCCTGCAGCCGTTGCTGCACGGCATCGCGCACACGGTGCGCCACCTCGGGCGCGCCCATGACGCGCAAGCGGTTCAGTTTCCAGGACAGATTGCTCAGCATGGGCATGTCACAGATACTGGCGGTGCCAGATTTCCAGGGTGAGCAAGCTCCACAGCAGCTTCTCGTGGTTTTGCCGCCCGGCCACGTGCTCGGCCAGCACCTGCTGCAAGGCTTGCGCATGGTAGTAGTGGCGCGTGCGCGAATCGGCGCCCGTCAAGTGTTCGTACAGATAATCTTTCATGGGGCCGCGGAACCATTCGTTGACGGGCACGCGGAAGCCCACTTTCGGCCGCTCCAGAATAGCTTGCGGCAACAGCTGCTTCATGGCTTCGCGCAATATCCACTTGGTGGTGCGGCCGCGCACGCGGTACTCGTCCGGCAGGCTCGACACATACGCAGCCAGTTCGTGGTCCATGAAGGGCATGCGCGCTTCCAACGAGGCGGCCATGGTCATGCGGTCGCCCCGTTCCAGCAGGTTGTCGGGCAGCCAGCTCAGCTGATCGAAGCACAGGATGCGGCGCAAGGCGCTGTTGCCCGCGCTGCCGCAGCCTAGCGAAGGATCACGCTGGCGCGCCGGCGCCGGCATAGCCACCAGGCGCGCGCGTTCCTGGTCGGACATCATGCCGAACCAGCGCGGCATGCGCTCGTCGAACGCTTCCAGGCCCAGGTTCACGATGGCGGTCTTGGCGCGGCGGAAACGATACGGCAAGGCACCAATGGCCGGCTCGATCAGGCCGCGGCGCAGCAGGCCCGGCAGCATCTGATAATTGCCTGCATAGCGCTCGTACACGTGCTTGGGGTAGCCACCGAGGATTTCATCGGATCCTTCGCCCGTCAAGACCATCTTGACCGTCTTGCGCGATTCTTTCGCCAGCAGGTAGATGGGAATGTCGGATGGCTCGGCCACGGGGGCATCGCGGAAACGCACGAGGTCAGGCAGCAGCGCGATGACCTGGTCGACAGACACTTCCAACTCATGGTGTTCGGTGGAAAATTGACGGGCGATATCGGCCGCATACGCCAGTTCGCTGAAGCCGCCCTCCTTGAAGCCAACGGAGAAGGTCTTGACAGGTAATTCCGTATGGCGCGACATCAGCGCCACCACGGCCGACGAGTCGATGCCGCCGGACAGGAAAGCGCCGAAAGGCACGTCGGAAATCATGCGGATGCGCACAGATTCATCGAGCTTGTCGAGGAAGGTGGCGACGGGGTCGGCAGGCAACGGGGCCGTCACGCGCGGCCGGCTGTCGGCGGGCGTGAAATACACCTGTTCGCGCAGTACACCGTTTTCCCATGTCAGGGTAGAGCCAGGTGCCAGTTTTCGAATTCCCTGGAACAGGGTCGCCGGACCCGGTACATAGCGGTAGGCAAAATAATCCCAGATGGCCGCCTCGTCAGCCTCCACGGCGACACCAGGAACGGCCAGCAAGGCCTTGATTTCCGAGGCAAACAGCAAGCCGCCAGCGTGCTCGTACAGGAACAGTGGTTTCTTGCCAAACGGATCGCGCGCGATAAACAGGCGGTCGTGGCGTGCATCCCAGATGGCGAAGGCAAACATTCCGCGGAAATGCCGCACGCACGCCTCGCCCCACTGCACATACGCGTGCACGATGGTTTCCGTATCGGATGCGGTTTTGAACGTATGCCCCAGTGCAATCAGTTGCTCGCGCAGGGGCTGAAAATTATAGATTTCGCCGTTAAAAATCACTTGCACCGAGCCATCGGCATTGCCCAGCGGCTGGTGGCCGGTGGCCAGATCGATGATCGACAGGCGCCGGTGCACGAGACCGACGCGGTGGAGGCCATCAACACTGGTCGTCGCCAGATAGCCGGTATCATCCGGGCCACGGTGAGCAATCGCTTGCGCCATCAAATCGAGCAAAGGACGTTGCTCCCCGAGCGTATCAGTTAGTACAAATCCTGCAATACCGCACATGCTTGGCAACTCCTACAAAATTAGCGTAGCAAACCGAGATACGTCCGGCGGAAATCGGCCGCCAAGCGCTCGACGGAATAATATTCAACGGCACGCTCGCGACAAGCTGCAGCCATCTTGCGCAGCAAATCCCTGTCACGGTCGAGGCGCATGATGGCTTCGGCAAGGCTGTGGCTGGCATGCGGCGCGACAAATATGCCATGGACGCCATCCTGCATGACATCTGGAATAGCGCCCACGGCGCAAATAACTGGCACGGTACGCGCTGCCATACTTTCAAGCAAAGAATACGGCAAGCCTTCTCTATGATAAGTCGGGAACGCAAAAACATCGGCATCGCGCCACACCTTCGACTTTTGCCCCCCAAACACCGCGCCGGCAAAAGTAATGACCCCCTCCAGACCTCGCTCCTTGACCAATGACTTCAGCGAGGCCTCATCGGGGCCTCCGCCTGCAATCACCACTCGCAAAGCCGTACCCGCATCCGCCGCCACTGCAACGGCTTCCACGATATCAAAAATACCTTTATTTTCAGCAAGACGACCGACATACACCAGCGACAGCGGAGCGGTATCCGCACTGCCGTCCAGCGGCACATCGGGCCCGATTTCTATCGCATTCGGGACGACGTCGAGCTTCAAGTCTGGTGCAAAACTGCGATACGCGCGCAATTCCTCCTGGGCCAGCAAAAGTATACTATCGGCACCAAGCAATACCCGCCGCAACAAGGCCGTGCGCATAGGCTTTCCCTCAAAAAACTGCTGTGGTAGCGCCCCGCCATGCACTTGATAAATCACCTTTTTCCCCATGAGCTTCGCAAGAAAAAAATAAACAATGTCGCGCCAATAGCTCTTCGGCTCCAGTGACGTATTCAAATGCACGATCACAGGGCGCTCGCGCAACAAAGCTGCAAGAAACAGCACAGGACTCGACAACATACGCCAGACCTTGCCCAAAGGCGACTCTGCCCTACCCTCACTCCCCACTTGGAAATGGACGAAGCGAAACTCACGCGGCAACGCCGACTGCAGCAATTGGTTCAAATGGGTGCTCACACCACTGACCGCGCCCAAGGATGGGCCAAGCAACATTATTGTAATCATATCCACCAGTATAGTTTATTACTTGGCAACAAGGTTGGCAAAAACACGATATTTTCGAAATTTCTTTATTACTGCTTCAATAAAATTAGCAACGACCACAAGTAGTTTCCAGACAGAACCAAATTGAGGCAAATAGTTGCCTAGTCTAATATTTCAGAATAGAAAAGCTTGCCATTGCTAATGAATATTTAGCTAAAATACCGTCAAAATCGTTGCCCCTTTGCAACCGGCAGTAGCTGGGCCTCATGGTAAACTGCATCTACTTTTCCTGAACCATACATTGCCAGGAAATCCGCTTTTTTTCCCCATCAACACTCACTTATTGGTAACGTCGTCATTCGCTTCTGGCGCCGCCCTGCCTTATTAATGTGCATGCCTGCCGGGCGCAGCATGTTTGATCACCCACTTTAGCGCTCGATATAAATTATGAAGGAGTTAAGATGAAAACAGAGATGCGCTTTTTTGCCTGCGCCCTCGCGGTAATGCTGGGCTCCAGTTGCGGCCCAAGCTATGCGGACTGGGCTGATTCAAAGGAACCTCTGGTCATCCGTCCCGCCCCTTCGCGACTGGCAGAGCAGCCCCAAAATCCCCCCTCATTTAGTTGGGCACGCTATCCCGTGTATCCCAAGCCAGCTGGCTACGTTCTTGAAGTGACTTCGTCAACGGGAGTCGTTTCACGCTATAACACGCCACGCAACTTTTACCTGCCAAGCAAGGCCATGGCCGATGGCACCTACACATGGCGCGTTCGACCAAACAATAATAACGACTGGTCCGCGCCGCGCAGTTTCACCATCTCCTCGCGTTCGGCCAAATTCGAAGTCCCTGAAGGCACCGACTTGAAACTGGCAGTTCAGAACCATGGCCGCTCACGCCTGTTGCCAAAGAACTTCACGCCCTATGCGAACTGGACAGAGGCGATGAAAAGTGCGCGTGGCGCGGCGTACAAAGCACTGACCGCCGACGTCATCGCGGGCATGTCGCTCGCCACTGTCAACGACGGCATGTGGCCTGCCATGGCCACGCTGCAGGGAACGGCACTGAGCAGCACGATTTATAACGTCAAGGTGAACGTGTACGCAACCACGCACCAGCTCGAAGCGGCCGCGTTGCTGTATCGCTTGACGGCAGACCCCCGCTATCTGGCGGAAGCCAAGAAACGCGGAGACGAGCTCGTCGCGCTCAATCCCGATGGCAATACCGGCTATCAGAACAGCGATTCCGCCCACCGCGCAATTACACTGAGCCTGTCCAAAGCCATGGATTACCTGTGGAATTCGATGGACGCGACGCAACGCAAACGCTGGCAAACGATGGTAGTCAAACGCGCCAAGACGATTTATACCGATTTATCCAGCTACGATGGGCGCATGGATGAGTATCCATATGACTCGCACGGCGCAGTGGCACTCGGTTATCTGGCGCTGATTTCGAGTTTGGCCCTGGACAACGACGTACCGGAAGCCAACGATTGGTTTGACTTTTCCGTACGCGCCTACTTCAACGCCGTGTTTGTCTGGAGCGGTCCTGAAGGTGGCTATGCGGCAGGCACGCCTTACGGTTTATACGAGGCTGCGGCATCGCTGCAAATCTGGGGACCTCTCAAGGAAGCAACGGGCGTGAGCTTGTATGAGAAGCCATGGGCGATCGGTTTTGCACGCATGTTTGCACATTTCTTGCCACCAGGCGCCCCAGGCTTCGTCTTTGGCGACCAGCACGAATCGAAAATCGATTTTTCAGTACTGAAATCGTTTACCTCGCGTGTGCAGACGCCCGAAGCGGCATGGTATTCGAATCTCCTGAGCGGCGGCGAAGATCCGCTGATTCAACTGGTAGCGGAGTATCCACTGCCCATCAGCAAGGTTGCCAAGCCGGCGCCGCCGCCGAATGCCGCGCTGTACCCCAGCATAGGCTGGGTCGCGATGCATTCAGATTTGACCAATCCGCTGCGCACATCGGTGTATTTCAAGTCCAGTCCTTATGGTGCCTACAATCATAGCCACGGTGATCAAAACACCATCGTGGTCGACAGCGGCGGGCGCCGCTTGTTGACAGAAGCCGGCTACCAGGACTACTACTATTCGCCGCTCAGTGTTGCCTGGTACCGCCAAACCAAGGCCCATAATGGCATTACCTTTGACGGCGGTGTTGGCCAGGTAGCGGAAGGCCGCGACAATATCACGCGCAATGGCAGCATCACGGCCTTCTCCACCACCACGGCCCTCGACTACGCCGAAGGCGACGCGACGCCTGCCTATGCAGGACAACTGACGTCGGCGATCCGCAAAGTTTGGTATTTACGCGGTAGCAACGCCATTGTCGTGCTCGACAAGCTGGTATCGCCAACGGCGCGCAAATTTGAATGGAATTTACACGCACCCACCACGATTGCCGTGGAGAGCGCCCGTGCCGTGAAAATTACCAACCTCAATAGCAGTCTGTGCGTTTCCTCCCTGCCGTCTGTTGCCGAGCAATACATAAGGATCACCGCGCCGGCCAATCCCACGTCCAAGACCGAAGATCATGGCGCCTTCGTCAAATCCAGCGCCAGCACCGCGGGAGAATTCCTGATCGTACTCGATGTCGACTGCAAGCGCCCCGCCATCACGCTGACACCGACGGCGACCGGCCGCACCTTGAAAGTGGGACAACAAACCCTGACACTTCCCAAGTAAGGAATAGCGGTGCCGCGGGATGCATCAGAATCCCGTAGTAAATAATTTCAGGACAAAGAAATGGCATCTATGATAACATCGTAGATGCCATTTGTATTTTTTACAACATTATTCGTGCAACGCATTGCTATCCCGCCATGGTCTTGAAAATTCTGCAATTTGTCCCCGAAGCCCTGCCGACGTACAGGGCAGATGTAGCAGTTCTGTTCGGAAAATATCTACCGCGCCACAATATTCACTCAACCATCGTCGGCAAGTCGGAAAACGCAGCTGCCACGCCGCAAGGATTCACCGAGGTATTACGCGGCCCTTATTTCAAAAGCAATGCATTGCGGGAGCTGGCCTTTTTCTGGCTATGCCTGCGGACTTTGCTGAAAGCGAACAAGAGCAACTGTGACTTGATACAGGTGCGTGACATGGTGCCTATAGGACTGGTCGCCCTGTTGATTGCTCGCATGAAAGGTATTCCCTTTGCCTATTGGGTCTCCTTCCTCATGTGCGAAGGCCGCATCGAGCATGCGAAAGTCCATCTCGCCCGACGTGCCAGCCTGCGCAATCGGCTCAAGCTGGTAAAGGGTATTGTTGAGCGCAGCATCCTGTATCGCTTCCTGCTGCCACGGGCCAGGCATACTTTTGTACAGAGCGATGCGATGCTGCAATACATTGCCGGGCACGGCATTGCTGCGGAAAAAATGACAGCGGTACCGATGGGGGTGGACATGGAGCTGTTCAATGCCACGCCTGTGCAAGGCAGGCGTCTCGATGGCTGGGAAGGCGTACCGATGCTGGCCTATCTGGGAACGCTCAACCAGGCACGTAAGCTGGAACACGTCATGGATGCGTTGTTGCAAGTACGGCAAACGATTCCCAATGCCCGCCTGCTGCTGATCGGCGAAGCCAGTACGGCCGGCGGCGCCGATGCCTTGCTGGCCTATGCGGCCTCGCTAGGTCTGGATACGGCGGTCAAGATCACCGGCTGGCTCCCTTCAGCCGAGGCGTGGGCCTTGCTGGCAAGCGCGGACGTGGCGATTTCTTACGTTCCAAGGAATACGTTATTTGATGTCAGTTCGCCTACCAAGTTACTCGAATACCTTGCATTGGGTATCGCATCGGTCGGCAACGACATACCAGACCAGGAGTATGTACTGCACAAAAGCAATGCCGGCTGGTTAACGAAAAGTACCGCGCCAGCCATGGCCGAGGCAATACTCGACATTTTGCAATCGCCGGAAGCGGCGCGCCAACGCGCAGCAGGCGGCCCGGCCTTCATTGACGAGCACCGCAGCTACCGCGTCTTGAGTGCCCAGCTAGCAGCACGCTACCAATCGCTCACCCCATAAGGGCAACGCCCTCTGCCCTTACTTTATTCCTGACAGAAATTCATCACCATGCCAAACGCCATTGTTTTTTATCGCATTGCTCGCTGGTTATACCTGAAGCGGATTCCCGTCCTCCCCAGTCTCTTTCAGCTGCTTATTTTCCTGCTCTACAACTCGAAGGTGCCGCCGACCGCCGATATTGGCAAAGGCACATATCTGATCTGCAAAGGCATCGCTACGGTCGTCATCGATGGCGCCCGCATCGGCACGGGATGCCGGATTGGCATCGGCGTGCGGATCATTGGCAAGGGGCCATATAAAAATGTGCCACAAATCGGCAACCACGTCTTCATGGGGGCAGGTTCAGTGATCGCCGGTCCCGTCATCATCGGCGACAATGCCGTCATCGCCCCCAACGCGGTCGTCACCAAAAGCGTGCCGGCCGGTGCCATCGTCGGCGGCATTCCAGCACGTATCATAGGCCGGGTGGACCAACTCAATTACGACATCCTGGCTAACCAGGCCGATGTAGACGGCCATGCGGACTATCTTGCCTGACGCGCCATGCCAGGGTAAACCGCTCATGCCTTGAGCGCCGCCGTTTCCAATAGCAGGGCAATCTCGGCATGAAACTGCTGTTCCACGCCGTCGTATGAGTAAGCGTCCATATCCGTGGCGATGGCAACGGCGGCGGACTGGTAACTTGGATACCGTCCAAGCATTTCCATGATGCCATCAAATAGCGAATCCGCCGCATACTCCACCAATACCGCACTGGCCCGGATATAGTCAGTGTGGGTGACGATCCTGTTGCAAATCATGGGCAAGCCGGCGGCCATATACTCGAAGATTTTCTGCGGTGGCGAAGCGCAGTAAAAGATGTTCGATTCCAATAAGGAAAGTCCCACATCCATGCGGGCATATGTCTGGATGACGTCGGCATAGGGCATGCCCGGCAGCAAATGGATCACGCCACACAGCGCCGGCTCATCCTTCAATAATTGCTCAAGCATGGCATCGCGGCAGCCAATCAGGTGAAATTCAACGCGGCATTTTTCCTCCAGCAAACGCCGGGCGCAAGCAGCGATCAGTTCCATGCCACGTCCCTGCCCGCCAGAGCCCGCGTAGACGATGCGCAGGGGCACGGGAGCCACGTCGACTGGAATGCGCGGCTGGTACAAACGCACGTCGACGCCCATCGGTATGGTCAATACGCGCCGGACCAGCGGCCGGTACAGTTCTTCCAGCTGGCGTGAGATACTGGTCAGCGAACTCACCTTGTGCATACCGCGAAAAAAAACCTGGCGCTTGAGTGCGGCGACGAGCTTTTTCTTCAGCCCCATCGTTGCCGGATCACCAAAATGCTGCAGATAATGGGTGGGGGCGTAAGCGATCACCGGCTGGCGCGGAGAAACAAAGTAAAACAACATCACGGCCGGCACACCGATCACATAGATAAAGTCATAATCGTCGGCCATTTTGCGCATCGCCAGTGCCGCTTTCACGGCAAACAGCAGCGGATTGCGCGAGGATATCCGCACAATCTGCGGCAACTCGATACCAATGTCGCCGGAGGAAATGAGCGCGGTGATCTGATAATTTTTCCGAAGAAAATCAAAACGCGCCATTTGATCAGGAAAACGCGGTAGTTGCGCCTCTGGCAGATAGACAACCAGCAGGCATTTCTTTTTCAGTTCAGAACGCAACGGTAAGCCTCCAATCCGGCCGCCTTCTCAATTTATTGCGAATACGCTCCAGCAAACTGGTTTCCTTGTCAAAACTCCATGACATCGCATAATGGTGTATCCCCAGCGTTTCGCTGCGGATATCTTCAAACATCAGCTGCCCGGCATTGCGCGGATTATCTTCATCGAAGGGGTTAAAGGGGAAAAAGACCACACTGGGTAACACATGGCAGTCGCGCATTTGCACCTGCTCCATACCCTGCTTCAAGATCCGCGGCGAGGTGGCGAATTTGCGCAAGGAAGTCAGGCGCCCCAGTACCAGCTGACGGCTCGCCTCCATGGCGGGATGCCCAGCTGGCACGGCAATAAAGGCAGTGCCAATAATGTCGTCGCTTTCACGTGCCGCCTGCAATGCATCGCTTGCCAGCAAGGAATCGAGCCCCTGGACCAACTCAACATCCGTATCCAGATAAATACCACCATGCTTATGCAGCACATCAAACCGCACCCAGTCGGCAACGAATGCCCATTTTTTCTGCTTGATCGCCTGCCGGCAATACTCATTATCGATGTCGGCATTGTTTTCATTCCACATGATCAGCTCATAATCCGGGCACAGCCGACGCCACGATGCAATGCAGCGCTGATTCAAGACAGACATGGGATTATCGCCAAACCAGCAGTAATGTATCTTCTTGGGGATCATACGTAAGCACCTTTTTCTTTTAGCAGGAAAAACACTTTTACCAATACGACAGCAACGACATGAATCAGGAAGGCGATGAGGGCGCCTATCAGCTGGAACTTCGCACTGAGCAGCAAAAGCAGCCCGAGGTATATGATGTTCGACGTGACTGTGATGACAGTCGTCTGCCGCTTCTTCCCGAGTGCCCAGTAAAACGCATGCGAAGTAATAAAACTGCCGGCAATGACCGCGGTCAGGATCACCACGAACAATTCGCTGCTGTAGTTGACCAGCCCATGATAGACAAATCCCGTCCATATATCGCGCGTCGCGAAGAAAACCACACCGATCAAGGCAGAGACCGGCATTAACATAAGAATGGTCTTGCGCCACAACTTGTAGGCACCTGCCACATCATCCCGGTTGACCTTGCGCGCAAATTCCGGGATGGAATTCATATACACAGGTGCGGTAGCCATATTAATGATGCTGTACAGGCGCTTGAGGATATTGTAGATGCCCAGCGCTTCCGGACTCAACGCCAACCCGACCAGGATCTTGTCGACGTGCGCTACAGGCAAATCGGCAACAGCCTGAGCAGTACTCCACTTTCCCGCCGAATAAATCTTGCCTTGCTGCAGCTCCGGGCCGTCCTCAGCAACAGGCTCAGTGGACTTCCTGAAAAACAGGGAACACCCCAGGTAGCCTGAACGCAAGATCTCGGGCGCGGCATACGACAATATCACCGCCGAGACGGTAGGGTGGACATGCCACGCGATATTGAGGAAGACCAGGCGCAGGATATTGCAGGCGAGGCCAACTACCATCAACGTCTGATAACGGTCAGTCAGCCGATAAAAAGCTACCAGCGAGCCCAGGGTTGGCAGCAAGGTGGACACAATGATCAATAGCAGGTCAGTCCACTTGAAAACGCTGATCTGGCCAAATGACAACTGGGACAGGACCAGGATGACGGCAAAAGCCGCCACAATCCCCACGACTTCAAACGACAGGCTGCGCAGCACATGTTGCTTGAGCAATTGCGCAGAACTGGCCTTCCCCGGAAATTCGACGAGCAAGCCCTGCCAATATTGCAGAGTAGTCAGGGTAAAGACAATTGCCGCGGCCGCCTGTACAAAGACAAAACTGCCGTAATTCTGCAGTCCCATGATCCGCAAGGTAATCGGAATGGCAAAAAAACTGATGGCGGTGGCCGAGACATTCAGCAAGAAGGAAAAGACACTATTTTTTAATAAGCTATTTTTAGCACGCTTCGCGGTCACAACTTTCTCACTTTTCACGACAAATTCAATGGCATTCCGCCATCCTTTCAATCCCCGGTGCGTCCTGCAGGCAAGTAGCGCTTCAAGCGGGCTTGGCTAGCGTCGCAGGCTGCCAGCCAAAGCGACTGTATTGCACGATACAGCCGAGGCAAAAGAAGCACAGTAGCTGGACGGTGCTGGTGTCGAGCAGCGTACGGTTATACACGAGCGAGGTGATAAGCAGTACCAGCATGACCATGCTGGTATCAACCATCGCCTGCTCCCGGGGCGTGCCATGTCCGCTCGCGATGTAACGCCAGCCCACGCCAATTCCACACACCAGCATGAGCACAAAACTGATGGCGCCCAGAATGCCGACGTCCCACAGCAGCATGGACAAGGCCGTGGCATTGATCTGCAGCGGCCGATAACGCATCGCCACCACACCATAACCAGTACCCTCGCCGATCTGGCTGGCGCCAGGTCCGTAGCCAATCAGGCGATTGACAGCGGATGGCAATGGATCGCGGTACCACAGATAGAGCGAGGCAATCCGGCTGACTTCACCCGTGCCATATTTAATTTCATAGGGATCGAAGAAATAACCACCGGCCTTGTCCAGGTTTTGCTTGACCGTACTTCCCATCTTAGCGCCATCGCCCCAATACATCGACTTATAGGCAACGAATGTGGCGCTCATGAAAATGGCGATAAAACAAGAATATGTAATGAATGCAAGGATATTTTTCAATACGCGCTTACGCATGATGAGTAGTAGTCCCAGTGGCAGCCACAGCGCCACGGCCTTGACCTCACCCAGCAAGATGTTGGCCATACCGATGACAAATACCAGCAAAACCAGCCATGGTGGCATGATGCCGCGGATCCAGCACGCGACGCAATACAGCATGGCAACGAGGGAAAACAATACCAAAACCGGACTCATGCCATGACCAAAAGTACCGACCACGGCATCCCAGCCTATCAGCCCCATGCCAAAGAAATGTTGATAAATGACCAGCGGCAATTGCATGACCGCGATGACAACGATCATGGCCCATAAAAATTTCATGCGTGCCCGCGGAATTTCAATGTAATACATGGCCAGCAGGATGCCAAACATGGGTAATCCGAAGCGCAAGGCCGAGATATTCTGCTTGACCGTGCCACTCCCCATGGCCAAGCCAAAAAAGAAACAGGCAAGGTAGACGCCCGCGAACGTAAAAATGGCTATGGAGCCAGGCGTTGTGACGGCTGGGGCATCGCGATTACTGCGCTGAAATACAGTGACCTCTAGCATGGCTCGCGCCAGGAAAAAGACCGCCAAGGCGCTCCCCATCCAGACAGCAAAGCGTAGTTTAAAGAATTCTTCGGCGATCCCCTGGATCACGAAAATATACACAAACATTATTGGCAGCAGATCCTTTACCCGGACCAGCCAGATGACCGGCACCATGACCAGGATACCGATCACCACGATCGTCAACTGGTAGGATCCCAGCGCGATCACCGCGCTGGCAAAGGCAGTCAGCAACAGCAAACTGGCGATCGCAAGGATGGTTAACAACAGCGATGCCGTCTCGCGCGGCGCAGCATGGCGTCGCACGCCCGCAGGGTACGGCGATGCAGATGTCGTAAATTTCCGTCGGAGAAATTTCATGAGTAATCCGATTGATATGCCAGCCCCGGCGCCCGACGATGCGGCCGCTGACTGCTGGACTGTATGAGGTGGTACGCCAACGGGCGCACGAGGTCAGCGGAATTAATGGGTCAAGCCGGCAAAATGCGAGCGTTGTGCAGGAGTTAGTGCCGTCAGCATCTGATCAACAAATTGTTGCTGCAAGCGGTAACCAGCAGCTTGATCAGGATTAATGGCAGACACTCGCATCAATGTGGCATCCGGTATCATGCCTTTCAATGAATAAGCCAGCTTGACCTTCTTCATGTCCCATGATGTTGTCACTACCTTGTCACCCACCACAATCCAGTAGGTCACTGGCTCGATCCGTGTATACATGGTGGCAACCAGCCTGGCCGCAGGAATCTCGCCAAATGCCGTTGAGACCTTCTCAAATGCGGTTGGCGTCACGCCAAAACCCTGGCCGACATAACATCCCTCAGGAAAGTGCACTGACAGGTTATCCGACTGATCCGTACCATATGCGATTGATAACATGACCCGGTCGCCGCTCTTGTTGACATAGGTACGCGACAAAGTTTGCGCGTAAATTTCCTTCAGCGCCGCCTCCGTAGTGGGATTGATCACGCTCGACACCTGCGTCTTATCCTCTTCCCAGTCGCCAAACTGCAGGGGAATGGCCGTATTCAGGTCAATTGCAGGGCGCGTATCGGCGATTTTTACTGTCGGCGAAATCAGCTTGGCTACCGCGCCGGAAAATAACATCAGGCTCCCCATCACGACACCAGCTATGAAGATCTTTTTTTTCATGATATTTACCTCATTTCTTCGCGTTTTTGGAGCGCTCGCGCCAACTGACAATCCACTGCAACAGCGAATCAACCGAAATAATAAGGATCAACGCGCTGATAAACAGCACCATCCCCGCGAATCCATGCAAGAAACCCTGGCCTGCGGCGTCCCCCCAATAATAGGTAATCAGCGTCAAAGCCACCACGCGCAGCACATTTGCGGTGAAAGAAATGGGGATAATCAGGAGGGCCAGACCGATATTGCGGATTGTCGAAGTATGGCGCACGACATTCAAATACAACAAGCCCAACGATTCAAGCGCCAATAAAGTCTGCAGGCCTGCACACGCATCGGCCACCAGCAGCTGATACTGGCCAATCTGCAAAATCACGCCGCTACGGGCGATCGGATAACCTGCCCAGAACAGCACATGCTCGGATACATACGACACCGCCATTTTCATGGGCATGGTCAGCATCGCCACCAGCGCGCTAGGAAGCGGGATCATGAACAACAGGAAGAAAAATGGAAACCAATACACCCGCAGGGAAGCGGCGCCGAATTTAAGCAGCAGGATCGCCGCCATCACAGTAATCAATGAAGAGAATTCGAGCGCGAGGATTTGCTGGGATCTACCGACAATAAACAGCAGCAGGCCGAATACCAGGAGGGTCCAGCCAGCCAGCGAGGAGGTGTTATCACGTGCAACAGCGAGCATTTCGCTGCGCTTGCGATACATCAGCCATAACGACAGGACCAGAATCATCGGTCCGTGCGCGGTATCATCTCGATTCCATACCTGCGTAAAAAAAATATGGAAGGAGCTCAGGTACAGTCCGACAAAACCGATAACGACGGGCAACCATTCGATGATCGCCTGACGGCTGAGCATAGACATGCGCCCCTTACCCGAATCCAGCACGCTGCTCATCAGAATTCTACCAGGACCGAACCGACCAGCTCGGCACCACAATTAATCACCTGATCACTCATCGCCTGGATATCGCTCAGGCGCGTGTGGTGCTTGCGCGCCACCAGCAGCACGCCACCGGTACGCATGGCAACCGCCAGCGAATCGGAACCGAGGGCAAATGCCGGTGCGTCATACAGCACCACGTCGTAGCGGGTACTGAGCGCATCATGCAATTCGCCGAATAGCGGCCGTGCTAGCAATTCCTGTGGATTCGGCGGCACCGTGCCCGCAGGCAGTACGGACAGGTCAACGAAGGAATCGATCTTGCCGATGGCGTCGTATTTGGCGCGGCCGGCAAGGATATCGGACAGGCCCTGGCGTCCCTTGATATCGAAAATCTCATGCTGGCTAGGTTCACGCAAATTGGCATCGACCAATAGGGTGTGTTCGCCCAACTGTGAAAACACCACGGCAAGATTGGCGGCGAACAAGCTGGCGCCATCGCCGGAGTCGAGTCCAACGATCACCAGAGATTTCTTGCCACGCGCGAACCAACGCAACATCAGCTGGCTGCGGACGGCCCGCAACACTTCGACTTGCGGACTGAACGGTTGATAAGCAGCAATCAGCTTGTCGGAAAACGTGCCGCGACCACTTTGCAGATAAGGATAGTCAAATTGACGGGCAATCACCTGTTCAATATCGCCCTGGGTCACCAGGCCGAGACGTACGGCAGCCTCGCCAAAGCGTATTCCCAACTCTTTTTGCATGCGCAACACGCGCTCGGCACTCTCTGGCGTAATTTTTCCCGACTCTAGCAACAAGGCGCCGATACTTGAATCACCATGCGCCGAGGCCGGCCGGGGAGTCGCGCGCGGAGCGGGGGAAGTAATATTGTTGTCCATATCAGTTAACACCAAGGCGACGAATAAAAGGAGATTTCTTGAACGATGATCGCTTCGATTTGGCGGTATCCCAACTCAGGACGCCCAGTACCGGCACCTGCAATTCGGTGACTAGATCCGTTTCAGAGCGCACACGACGGTTCAGCATTTCGGCCAGCAGACTGAAAGCCAGGCCCAGCATGAAGCCCAGAAACGCCGACACTATCGTATTAAGCAACACTTTAGGTCCGGCAGGAGAAATCGGCGGCACTGCAGGATTCAGTACGGAAATATCGGATTGTTCGGATTGTCCCTCGATATTGGTCTGGGCGAAACGCTGCGAAGCTGCCTCAAAGGCGCGCTGCGCGCTCTCTACGTCCTTGTTCAGTACATTCATCTCGTCACGCGTCCGGTTCAGCTGCAGCACTTTGTCTTTTTGCGCCTGCAGCGCAGCACGTACGGCGCCTTCACGTTGCGACATGATTTGCGCATTGTTACCTACGCTGCTGGATGCGATCTTCATCTGCGTATTAAAGTCGGCACGCAGACGATCCACTTCAGCTTTCGCGCTTTGGTATTGCGGATGATTCCGGCCGAGACGCTGATCGATTTCCGCCAGCTTCGATTCAGCACTGCCCAAACCAATCTTCAGATTCTGAATCAAGGGATTCGAGGCGACATCGGGAGATTCTGCACCCATACCTCCCTGCGCCATTCCCTGGCGCGAGCGTGCCTCCATCGCCATGCCTTGTGCGGCAACCAGCTGCGCCGACAGGTCGTTCAGGCGATTCGATTCCACATCAAGTCGATTGTCTACGCTGACAATGCCATTTTCCTGCTGGTACTTGGACAAGCGGCTTTGTGCCAGCTCAACGTTGTCGCGTAGCAACTTCGTCTGCTCATTGAAGTATGCAGACGCTTTTTTCAAAGGTTCAACTTTCAACTGGATACTGACTTTTTGATATTCGTCAGCGAAGGCGTTGGCGATCGCCGCCACGAATTGCGGGTCACTTCCCTTGAAACTAACATCAACCACGCTGCTCTCGCGCGAAGGGACAATTTCCAGCTTGTTCAACAAGAGGTCGGCAAGCCAGTCGCGCAAGGTGCCACGTCCTTGAGTTGCCTCTTGGAATTGAGCTTGCACGGCGGGACTGTTTGCCAGGCCCAATTTATCCACGACACGCAGCGCAACATTCTTGCTGGTGATGATATCAATCTGCGTGGCCATATACCCTGGCAACAGCTGACCAGGCATCGTCAGCCCGGTGACGGGATCAACACCCTTGTAATTCATTAAGAGCGAACTCGTTGCCTTATAAGTCTTGGGCAACAGAAGGCTGACCACCAGGGTGATGCTGACCGTAAATAACACGGTCGCGATCAGAATCCAGCGGCGAGCACGCAAGATAAGTAACAGCTGGGAAAATCTCATGACAGAACTCTCATGACTAATTTAAAGAACGGAAACGTTATAAGGCTAAAAGATCGTTGCATCAGAACAGACTTTCTTTGACATAAACCACGTCGTCCACCTGCACCAGATCATCATGCTTGGCATCGAGAATCTGCAGTTTGCCTTCGGCATCTCGACGCTTGATGCGGATACCGCGCTCGGTGCCGCGTGGCGTCAGGCCACCGCCAACGGACAATGCCTGCAGGACTGTCATGGAGCGTTCAAGACGGAATGCCCCAGGGCGCTGAACTTCGCCGTAAATATAAAAACGCGGCGCGCGCTCGACATACACCACATCATTCCCCGTCAAATCCAGGTCACGCTTGAAGTCGCCTTCACGCACCATGTCGACAATATCGACAACTTCCTTGGTGGTCGTACCGCCCCGCTTACGGATCAGGTTGACGGTATCGCCGCCTTCGGCCGCAAGCCCTCCAGCCATCGCCAGCACATCCATCAGGCTACGCTTGCCTTCCAGCGGATAGCGGCCAGGACGATTAACCTGTCCCAGCACGGAAACCTGCTGGCTTTGCAGCGTCGTGACAATGATATTAACTTGCGCTTTACGCAAGAAGCCGCCACTTTCAAGCAGGCCGCCGATTTTCTTTTCTGCCGAGGAAACCGGCAAACCGCCAATCGCGACGGCGCCAACTAGGGGGAAAGTAATTTCACCAGCTTCGCTGACGCGCGTTTCCAGCGCCAGGTCGGGGCTGCCATATACCGAGATACGCACTACATCGCCAGGGCCCAATAGCACATCAGCTGCGCCCGCCATACCTGCGCCGCAGAGCATGAGCGCCGTTAGAATCCAGAGTGCAAGTCGTTTCATGATTTACTCAATTCTGTTTAAAGTTATATATCGATATGCCCAGCTTATTTCAAACCTGCCACACCACGGTCATTGACATCGGACGGCAACGGGCCAGCTGGTGTCGCCGCAGGCGCGGGAGCGTTCACCGCGGCAGCGGGCGCGCCCACAGGAGGAGCACTCGCCGCCGGCGCGCTGGCTGCGGGTACGGCACCTTCCTTCTTGTTCAGGTACTCGATCTTGGCTTGCGCGCGCAGACGCTTCAACTCAGCGTCCGCCGCCTCCTTGGTCTTCTTGTTAAACAAGAATTGTTCGATTTGCGGCGTCGCCTGTGCCAGTGTCACCGGGCTATCCTTGATGTCCGCCAACGCAATTAGCAAGGTACGGTCCCCTTCCCGGATAATGAAAAGCTGGCCTTTCGGCATCGACATCAGTTTGCTACTCAATTCCGGAGCCAGGTCGGCGCTCGTACGCGACAATTGCATACGGGCAAACTTGACATTATTGGCCTCAAGCCAGACCGCAACTTCTTCCAGCGACTTCGCCGAATCCATGGCGGCTTTCAGCTTATCGTTCATGTCGGTAGTGGCAATGACCAGTTCCCGCATATCAAACTGCTTGCGCTGGGTAAAGAACCCTGGCTGCTTGGCAAAGTACTCTTCCACTTCGGCAGGGGTCGGCTTGGCAATGGTGCCGATGCGTTTCTGCATGTACGCCTGCGCGATGATCAACGCTTTTGCGCGCTCAATCGATTGCACCACCTTCGGGTCCCGGTCAGTCTTGTCCTTGACTGCCTCGTTCTGCAAGAGCTGGCGGTCAATTAACGATTCCAGCAGGGCTTTGCTGGCAGCTTCCTGCTGCGCGGCCTGAACCCCGGCACGCTGTAACTCTTCATTGAGCTGCAACACAGTGATTTCTTCGCCATTGACACTTGCAAGCGCTTGACCTGGCTTGTCATCCTTCTTGCCGCCACACGCGGACAATCCGATAGCAGCCAGCAAGAACACGCCACTCCACAGGATTCGTTGACCTGAGGTACGCTTAAGCGATGCCAAACCTGTCATATCAAAGTGCTTCAAAATTACTCCTTCGCTCTAGTGTGTGTCACGCTGTACGCACTGCTGAATAAACCGTCGCAGCCGGGTCATCTTCGCCGCCAAAAACCATGTCAAACACTGCCATAGTTTCCAGTGTAAAAGTTATTCAAGTCGACAACATCATTAACAATATTATAAATACCCGCCAACAGGATTCATAGCATTAATAAAAATATTTGCTTAAAAACTCATTAAGGTGGACAAAAAGAAACTGATCATTGACCGTCGCAGCGAGCATGCGATGCCCGCCGTGTTGACATGTCTCGACGTCGAATGCGACTCTCCTCCGTTACGCCTCCAGTACCAGAAGCCGCAGGACATTGCGCGCCAACTGCCAATACCGGATGCCGAACCAGCAAAATACGGCAATCTTGCCGATCCACAAACGACCGCAGCACGGGCCAGACAACGCCATCGGATCAGGGAAAGTGGCGGATCTTGCTTATACCAAACATATTCTAGCGCGTATTGTTTCACTAAAAACGAAATTTATACCGTCATAGAAAAAGTCTCGCAGCCGTCCGCAACCAATAGAAATCAATGGGCGTTGTCGCGCTTGAGCACGACCTTGACCGTACAAAGGATGATCCAAATATCCAGCCACAAAGACCAATTTCGCAAGTAATCCAGGTCGAAATGAATTCGTGCTTCCATCTTGTCCAACGTTTCTGTTTCGCCCCGCAAACCGTTGACCTGAGCCCAGCCGGTAATACCAGGCTTGACCTTATGGCGCAGCATGTACCCCTTGATCAGCTTGCGATACTGCTCGTTATGCGCCACCGCGTGTGGCCGCGGCCCAACAATGCTCATACGGCCTTGTAAAACATTGATAAATTGCGGCAACTCATCAAGCGAACTGCGTCGCAAAAAACCACCGATGCGCGTCACTCGCTGGTCATTCTTTGTCGCCTGTACAACCTTGTCACCGTCCTCACTTACCGTCATGGAGCGGAATTTGTAGACTATGATTTCCTCGCCATACAAGCCGTAGCGGCGCTGGCGGAAGATCACCGGTCCTTTCGATGTCACCTTGACCGCGATGGCAATGAGCAGCATCACCGGCAACAGCAAAATCTGGATGATCAGGCCCAGCACAATATCGCTACCGCGCTTGACCATGCTGTTAAAGCCTGTAAACGGCGATTCGCGGATCGCGATCACCGGCATGCCGCCCACATTGTCAAAACGCGCCTGCATCAGGTCAAAGATGTAAATATCCGGTAAAAAATAGACAGACGCCGTCGTATCCTGCAGTTCATCCAGCATTTTGCGAATGCGTGGCTGGGCAGAAATGGGCTGGCTGATGAATATCATCTTGATATTGTGTTCCCGTACATAGGCAGCGATGTCGGCCATTTTCCCAAGCATGGGTTCGCGCATTTTCTCTGGCCACCGGTCGTCGGTGCGGTCATCAAAAAAACCGCGCACCTGCATGAAGAGATTCGGATTGCGCTCCACCGTCGCCGCAAACTTCAGGCTGGCATCATTGGCGCCAATGACGACCACTGAGCGCACCTCACTGTCACGGTCGGGATCGGTTACCAGACGGCGCGCCGCCAGATGGCTGGCCAGCAGCACGAATGGCGTCAGCAAAAACCATCCCATCACCAGCCTGGAGTCATAATGAAAGCTCAACCCTGTGGCAGAACCAAGGAATACCAGAATCAATACCGTAATGATCCAGCCGACGAAGATATCACGCGCGTATGCCAGCATGCGTCCACTGCGCCAGGTGCGATAAGGGTCTACATACTGAAATACGGACGACGATATGAAGAATGCCAATATCATCAGCACCAATGAGTAGCCGGTAAATGGCGAACCTGACAGAGCAGCCAGCAGATACAGTGTCCCCATGATGATAATGGGATCAAGAATACGCTGGAAAAACGAAATTAGGGGTATATCATTAACAGTCATGATGCTCTTCAGAACTGGCCACTGGCGCTAAAGGAAACACCTTTGGCGCGGTAACTGCCTGTATTGATAATGGGGGCGCCAACGCGTGCGTCATGGAATGCATTAACACCCAACTGAATATTGGGTCGGGGAGCATAAGTCAAGCCCACGGTGGTGGTCCGCGTCGAGTCGGCAATATCTCCAGGCAACACCGTTCCGGTAGCGGCGGAAAAATCACGCTTTTGACGCCTGAATTGCGCATCCATACGCACTTTTGCGGAAATATCCCAGGCGGCGGCAATGCTGGCGCCGTTATTCAAACTACTGCTGACCAGTGAATTTTCCACCGCCGCGAACTCATGCCACGCACTCCCCGTAAAGCGAACCTTGCCCAGCGGCGCCCAATACACAGTAACGCGGCCGTTGGCGCCACTGGAGTCGCGTCCGGTAAACACCTGGTTCTTGCGCTTGACCCAGCCTCCCAGTAATTGGACCTGTGTGATACCACTGGCAAACCAGTAAATATTGGCCTTGACTTCATCCTGCTCGTAGCCCTGCTCCACGCCAAAGGCAGCCAGCCCGGCACGGTCCGGATAGCTGCCTTTCAAATGCCGCAACTGCATGCCAATCCGGCTGCCCCCCGACTGCAGATAGTCGAGGCCCAACTCGGTACTATCTTCCTGGCGATTGGAAATACGCTGCGTGATCAAGTCATAAGCATAACGTTCGCGTGAAAAACCTGCACGCACGCGCCAACTGGGATGGAAACGCCATGCACCGTTGAGATACTCGCGGCGCACCGTGCGCAAATTACGATCCGTGGTTTGCAAGTCACTAAATGGCGTCAGGGTTTGCGTATAGCTCACGCCCGCATGGCCTTCAAGGTGGTTGGCAATATGCCACTCCAGATCCGCCAAAAAATCCTTGCCACTATAATCAAGCTGATCGAAATGATCGAAGTACACGCGCGACCACTTTGCCTGGCCGGTCAATATCTGCCGCCCTATTGGACGATTGACGATAAAACCTGCTTGTACCTGGCGTGACGAGTCGGAACGCTGGCCATTGATCCCCCGCACATCATCGTCGAGACGAAAAAAATTATCGTCGTAGGAATAACTGGTCGCTATGAAGGGAGAAATAGTATCGTTTAGCGCGGCGACTGCAGGCAGGCTGCAACTGGCTCCGCCGATAAGCAAAGTCGAAACAGGCAGTATCCGGGCCAGCGCGGATACCAGACGGCGCTGTTCGGCCAGACCGCCTGTCCACCTGAAGGTTTGTCGCAATGAATTCAACATGGGATATCGTCTTTGAGAGAGCAAACAATTGATTGGCAATATTACCAGTAAGTCCAGTGTCCACCGGAAATAATCCAGAGCCCCAGCACGCCGTTCGTGACGCCGTGCGCGAGGATCGGCGACCACAGGTTCTGGCTACGCATATACAGCAGACTATACGCGACGCCGGCGACGATGCCGGCCAGCCACAAGTTGTGTTCAAAACCAAATAACACGACGCTGATGCCGAAAGCCTTGAGACTGGCCAGGCGCGGATTGAATTTCAGAAAGTCCGGGGTGTCGATCCAGCGCAGCAGGAAAGAGCGCCAGAACAGTTCTTCCATCACGGGCACCACGAGGGCGGCGCCGGCGATGCGCAAGACCACCAGGCTCCACTCGATCTGGCCGTCATTGCGCGGATCAAAGCCATCGGCACTGCCGATCATCATCCAGCCTGCATCGAGGTTGATCCACAACAGAAAAACAACAATACCGGTCACCAGCGCCACGGCAAGCGCGCGCGCGCCCAATGGCACCCAGGCCAATTCCGTATAGCTACGGCGCCAGTACAGCAACATGCCCAGCACGACGCCGATCTTGACGGCGTACAGCCAGCGCAGGTCCTGCGCGGCAAAGCCCGCCCGGCCCAGCATGTCGGCGATGAAGATGAAGGAGAGGTAGGCCAGGAATGGCGCTACGCGTGGCAAGGCGGCGCGATCAAACATGCTGATGCCCACCGGAGGTGAAGCCACGCGCCGGACGCTGTGGTCCGGAGCGCGTGTTTTTCATGACAAACATGCATCCTCCGATGTAATAAATATAATTATATAATTATATCAAGCTGAACCGTTGCCGTGGCAAGTAATCCTAACTTAATTACAACAGAAGAGGCAGAAAACAATCAACCGTTGGCGCGCGCCTCGATCTGCTCCCACTTTTCCAGCGCTTCCAGCAGTTCGCCTTCGATCTCGGCCACGCGCGCATTCAGGCGCTTGCCTTCGGCTGGCGTCTTTTTGTAGAAGTCCGGGTGCGACAGCTCGGCGGCCAGCACCGATTGCTCGTCTTCCAGCTTGGCGATCAGTTTCGGCAACTCTTCCAGCTCGCGCTGTTCCTTGTAGCTGAGCTTTTTCTGCTTGGCGGCCGGTGCGGCGGCCTCGACCTTGACGGCCGGCTTGCTGGCTGGCGCCGTGGCGATCGGCAAGGTGCGCACGCGCTCCCAGTCCGTGTAGCCGCCGACGAATTCGCGCCACTTGCCCTCGCCTTCGGCGACGATCACTTGCGTGACAACGTTGTCGAGGAAGGTGCGGTCATGGCTGACGAGGAAGACGGTGCCGGTGTATTCTTCCAGCAACTCTTCCAGCAATTCCAGGGTATCGATATCCAGGTCATTGGTCGGCTCATCGAGCACCAGCACGTTGGCCGGCTTGGCGAACAGACGCGCCAGCAGCAAACGGTTGCGCTCGCCACCGGACAGCGACTTGACAGGCGAACGGGCGCGCTCCGGCGCGAACAGGAAGTCGTTCAGGTAGGTCATCACGTGACGGCGCTGACCATTGATTTCGACCCAGTCGCTGCCTGGCGCGATGGTTTCCATCAGGTTCGCCTCTTCATTCAGCTGCGTGCGCATCTGGTCGAAATACGCCACTTGCAGCTTGGTACCCAGGCGGATGGTGCCCGTGTCCGACTCTTCCTGGCCCAGGATCATCTTCAGCAAGGTGGTCTTGCCGGCGCCGTTGGCGCCGATAAGGCCGACCTTGTCGCCACGCAAGATGGTGGCGCTGAAATCCTTGACGATGACCTTGTCGCCGTAAATCTTCGAGACGTTCTCCAGGTCCGCCACGATCTTGCCCGAGCGTTCGCCGGCCGACACGTCCAGCTTGACTTGTCCCTGCTGGTCGCGGCGCGCATTGCGCGTCAGGCGCAGCGCTTCCAGGCGGCGCACCCGGCCTTCGTCGCGCACCCGGCGCGCCTTGACGCCCTTGCGTATCCACACTTCTTCCTGCGCCAGGAATTTGTCGAACTTGGCGTTTTCCACTTCTTCGATTTCCAGCTGCTCCGCCTTGCGGGTCTGGTAAGCCGTGAAGTTGCCAGGATACGACAGCAAACGACCGCGGTCGAGCTCGATGATGCGCGTAGCGACGTTGTCAAGGAAGGAGCGGTCATGAGTAATGAACAGTACGCTACCCTTGAAGTCGCGCAGCAAACCTTCCAGCCACAGGATGGAGCTGAAGTCCAGATGGTTGGTCGGCTCATCGAGCAACAGCACGTCGGGCGCCGACACCAGCGCGCGCGCCAGCGCCACGCGCTTTTGCATCCCGCCGGACAGGGTTTTCATCAGCATGTCGCCCGTCAGGTTCAGACGGTCAAGCACGGTTTCCACCTTGTTGGGCAAGCTCCACGCATCGGCCGCATCGAGTTTGACCTGGATGTCGTGCATGCGTTCCATCAATTCGTCGTCATTGCCCTGGCCAAACTGGCCCGTCAACGCATCGTATTCCTTCAGCCACGCCTGCGATTCACCCATGCCGGAGGCGACGGCGTCGAACACGGACATGTCCGGGTCGAATTGCGGTTCCTGCTCCACATACGCGATCTTGATGCCTTGCTGCATCACCAACAAGCCGTCATCGAGCTTGAACTTGCCCGAAATAACCTTCAACAGCGAGGATTTACCCGTGCCGTTGCGGCCGATCAAGCCGACCCGCTCCGTGGTTTCCAGTGAAAATTCCGCGTGATCGAGCAGCGCGACGTGACCGAACGCAAGTTGCGCCGATGAAAGAGAAATGACAGCCATAATGAGTAAGAGTGCTCGGGCGCCGTCTCGCGCACACCGCGTGGTGTGCAAAACAGCCGCCGATTAGATGAATGAAGCACGCATTGTACCGATAACTCGGACTTCAATCGCCATCGACCAGTAACTACCGCCTGGATGATCACAGGCTGCCGACGCGCGTTGCGTGGAAACGTGGTGTCGCCAGCAGGAATCGAACCTGCATTTAAGTCTTAGGAGGACCTTGTACTATCCATTGTACGATGGCGACACGCGCAGCGGCATTATACAGGCAAGCGCCCGCCATTGACAGCCTGACAAACGGACAGCGTGCCATTGGCAGGCATGCTATTTCGCCTGCGCCACAGGGACGGCGGACCGCACCTGGAGCCGCGATACGATCTGTTGGGCTGCCAGCGCATGCGACACCTTGTTCCAGTGCATGTCCATGGGAGCGAAGTCCATTTGCTCGCGCCGCGCCGCCCAATGTTGCGCGAACACGGGCTGCATGTCGATTGCAGCAAAACCGTGCTGTTTCAAGCGCGCGAAGAACAACGCCCGGTCGCCTCCCTCCCATGATGGCACGCCCTTGCGCGCGTTGTAAAGCAAGTCACGCTCGCCATCGACAACAAACAGAAATTGCACCTCGGAACCGTCTTCGATGGCACGCAATTGCGTCAAATAGTAATCGAGCACCGCGCCTTGCGCCGCTATGTCCTTCGCCGCTGCTGGCGGCGGCCCCTTGCGGCGCAAGGCAGACGACAGCCAATCGGGCAATTTCAGGTTGTAATAACAATACCGCACCAATGCAGAATAGGACACCAGCCGCTTGATGCCGGGCTCCACGTAAGGCGTGTGCACCAGGTGCAGGCCATCTGGGCCGGGCTCAATCTGATTATGACCGCGCTTGGCAGGCTCAAGCAGAGTAGAAAGATTACTGCCGTCCACAAACAGCACTACGGTACGTGGATGCACGCGCGGCACATAATAGCGTGCCATGACCAGCGTATCTGCGAGGCCATTGCCGGAATTACCTGCGGCATATACCCCACCACCAAGCGCCTGCTCCAGTTGCCCCTGCATGGTATCGGGATAATCAAGCATCAGGCTTTCGACAAAACTGTCACCGAGCACCAGCACGGCGGCGCCATCCTTGAAGTCGCGCGAATTCGAGGCGCCTTGGGCATTGATGATGCCCTTGCGTGCATTGGTCAGCGCCCATCCATGCGAATACACGTAGGACTCGTGCGCCAGATAGCGGCGAAACGGCACTTGAGGATCGCTATTTTCCAGCCGCAAGCCGGACGATACCGGCAGGCATTGCAGGATGGCTTCGAGCACCAGAACCGTGACCAGCATGCCCAAGCCTATGGCAAATGAAGAACGCATATAGTTTAGAAATTAAAATAAAGAAATTCGGAAATGCCACGTGTTTCGCTAATCGCCAGCAACAGCATGCAGAGGACGAATAACGCACCCAAGGCAATATTGCCGCCCTGGCCAGACAGCCGTTGCTCCCGTACCCGCAACAGCCCCCTGCCCAGCAAGTCATAGGCATTCGGCATGCAGAAGGCAATGGCCGCGCACGCCAGCAACCACCACAGGCAGCTTTGCAGCGCCATGATTCTGTCGCTTCCAAGCATTGCTCCTTGCATCGATGGGGTCAAGGTGCCACCTGCCATGGCTTGCAGCACATCCAGCGCCACGTCGATCGAACTGGCACGAAAAAATACCCACGCCAGAACGACCGCCAGGAATGTGGCGACGCTGCCAGCAACGCGTATCGGTAAACTGCTGCGTCCGCCAAGAACATGGCGCAGCGCATGATTAATAATCAGATACAGGCCATGCAGCATGCCCCATACGAGAAAGGTCCAGTTGGCGCCATGCCACAAGCCACCCAGCAACATGGTCACGAACAGATTGCGGTAGCGCTGGAATGCGCCCTGGCGATTCCCCCCAAGAGGGATGTACAGATAGTCGCGCAGGAAGGTTGATAGCGTGATATGCCAGCGGCGCCAGAAATCAATAATGGAGGCGGCCTTGTAAGGCGAATTGAAGTTGATAGGCAGGACAATCCCAAACATATAGGACAGACCGTATGCCATGTCCGAATAGGCGGAAAAGTCGAAGTACAACTGGAAAGTGTACGCCAGGGCTCCAGCCCAGGCCTCCAGCATGCTCAGATGCTGGTGATGCGCGTCGAACACGGGAGCGACATAGCGTGCCACGCCGTCAGCCAATATCACCTTTTTGAACAGGCCGATAGTGAAAAACGTCAGACCGACGACGATGCGCCCACGCCGCAACACATGCGACTCCGGCTGCGAAAACTGCGGCATCATGTCTTTGTGATGCAGGATGGGACCGGCGATCAGGTGGGGGAAATACGTGACGAACAGTCCATAGCTTTCCGGCTGATAGTCCTTGACCTTGCCCGCATAGCAATCGACCAGATATGCGATCTGCGTAAACGTGAAGAACGAAATCCCGATTGGCAAAACAATGCCGATCGGCACCAGCGGCGCCCCGGTCAGGGCTGCTATATTTTCTATCAGGAAATCAAAATACTTGAAGAAGATCAGCAAGGAAAGATTGAAAACAAGTCCAGCGACCAGCCATGCCTTTGCCGAGCGCCGGTGTCCCCGCTCATAACGCAGCGAAATCCCGCGTCCCACTGCAAAGTTGACGCAGATTGACAAGGCCAGCAACGGTAAAAACCGAATATCCCAATAGCAATAAAATGCGAGCGAAGCCAGCAGTAAGAAGATGATCGAAACACGCAGAGAATACTTTGACAGGACAAAATAGCCAAGTAGCGCCAATGGCAAAAAGATCAAAAAGAAAGCAAATGAATTGAATAGCACCGCGTCGTCCTACAAGTGGTGGAGTGATTTACGGGAGATGACTATCGGCTTGCGCTAGCACTCGGCGGACCAGCGCTCCTACCGGCGATATGCTGCGTGCGCAAGGCCCGGACCCTGCCAAAATAAAGCCCAGTAAAACCGCCAGGTAGCCATGTCATTGCCTACATCCGTGAACAGGGCACTGGCATAGCATCCGGTACAGTTACAATCGACATTTGCAAACCGACATAATTTCCAATTGCCAAATATAACATAATGGATAATATTTTTGCATGCCTTATTTGCATGCGCCCCTATCCTACATGTCATGTACTTAACAGCCATGCGATATTCTCAATCCCTTGACGGTGCGATCGACCGCACGGCAGAGGCTGAGCAAACTATGCTCCATTCATCGCCACACTTCTGATTTCCGCGCCACTAACCAGGAAGGGAAGGACTTCGTCACGCGGATAGCGTGCGCATTATTGCGATACGGGCAACTTGATGGCGCCAGAGTTGTTGTTTTTTGACTGCCGTCTCGAAAATATCAAAAAAACAAAAAAAGAGGTGTAAAATACAATAGAATTTTACAACCAGTAATTTACAATCACTACATGCCTGCTGCAGGCGCACAATCTGGCGACTGTCAGGGTGGTGCACCCTGACAGCGCCCTGACTGCAGTGCTGGCTGTCGCCACATGGTTTATCAGGCATCGTGGCCAGCCCAGCTTTTTGCAGAGCTTCATCGGACTGGTGAATAGCCGTGGCAGGCTCCACCGCGTCACCGGCATTGCTTGTGCGACTTTGTTGGTGCGATATGTGTTTTTCGTTATGAGGAAATAAAAATGTGCTTTGCAATGCCACGAATCTACGTGTTCGCCATAGGCTGCTTATTGGCGGGTACTGTGTCTGCAGCACCTTCCTACTCTTATCGGAATCTGGGCACGCTGGGTGGCGGACTAAGTAGCGCCGCAGCCATCAACGCTGCCGGGCAAATTGTCGGCACTTCAGCAAATGTGGCTGGCATCGACCGCGCAACCCTGTGGAGTGCGAACGGTATCGTGGACCTGGGCACGACGGGCGGCATATATAGCCGGGCCAATGCCATCAATAGCCAGAATGAGGTCGTCGGCTCATCGGCGGTGGGCGGTGGCGATCAGCTTCGGGCAGCCAGCTGGAGTGGGAATCAGGCAACGGCATTACCCGGACTAGGTGGCAAGGCAAGTTACGCCATGGGAGTCAACAACGGTGGCATCCGGGTAGGCGCCGCAGGCATCGTTGGTGGGGCTGAGCACGCAACGCGCTGGAACGGCACAACGGTCACCGACCTGGGAACCCTAGGAGGCTTCTCCAGCTATGCCCATGCGATAAATGATGGTGGCACGATAGTCGGTGCTGCAGGCACGGCTATGGAAGACATGCACGCCACGCGCTGGGATGGCAATCAAGCCGTGGACCTGGGGACATTGGGCGGCAATTTCAGCTGGGCATATGCCATCAATAATGCTGGGCAAACCGTAGGTTATTCCAGTACCACCGGAGAGCTGGCGTCGCGCGCCACCATCTGGAATGGCAATGTTGCTTCGGAATTATTTACGGGCGCATGGAACAATTCAATGGCCACCGGCATCAATGCCAGCGGCCTGGTGGTAGGCAAGGCCTGGAATGAGATTGGCGGCGAGCATGCGGTATTATGGGACGGCACCGCAATGTTCGACCTGAATAGTTTCCTTGATGCGGCAAGCGTGAAAGCAGGCTGGGTCTTGCGTTCGGCGAACGGTATCAACGATGATGGCTGGATTGTCGGCAATGCCTATAACACGCTGACCGGCCATACGAACGCATTCCTCCTTTCGGCCGTGCCCGAGCCGGCGATGCTGTCGCTGTTGTTGGCCGGTTTTCTTGTCATCGGTGCCGGCACACTGCTGCGTAAAGACAAGCAACGCGATGCCATGATGGCAGGCGTGTAATTTCGCGAAGGCCGTCCACGCGGCCTTCGCATCCTTCAGCGTTTCCCTGCCGCGCTCAGCCTGGACATCAGGTAACGCCCGGCAACACCGCCGTCACCTCGATCTCGACCTTCGCTCTGTCCTCGATCAGTCCCGCCACTTGCACCGCCGTCATGGACGGGTAGTGCTTGCCAATAATTTCCCTGTAGGCAACGCCGATTTGTGGATATGCCGCCACATATTCCTTCTTGTCCAACACATACCAGTTCATGCGCACGATGTGCTCGGGCAAGGCGCCCGCCTCGGCCAGCACGGCGACGATATTCTGCAAGGCCTGGCGCACCTGCCCCGCAAAATCGTCCGTGTGAAACTGGCCTTGCGCATCCCAGCCTATCATGCCGCTGACATACACCGTGCGCCCGCTGGCGACCACGCCGTTCGCATAGCCGCGCGGCCTGGCCCATTCCGGTGGTTGTAAAACTTGCATATTGCTTTCCTTGTTGTTCATGCGGTTCATGCGTCCGCCGCCTCGCGCAGCAGTTCGCGCGCGATGATCAATTGCTGTACTTCGCTGGCACCCTCGTAGATGCGCAAGGCGCGAATTTCGCGGTACAGGCGCTCGACCGGATGGTCGCTCACCACTCCCATGCCGCCGAACAGTTGCACGGCCGCGTCGATCACCTGCTGCGCCGTCTCGGTGGCCGTCAGCTTGGCCATGGCCGCTTCCTTCGTCACCTTGCGGCCCTGGTCGCGCTGCCAGGCGGCGCGGTAGGTGAGCAGCGCGGCCGCGTCGATGCCGGTGGCCATCTGCGCCAATTTTGCCTGCGTCAGCTGGAAGTCCGCCAGGGTCTGGCCAAACATCTGGCGCTTTGTCGCGTGGCGCAGCGCTTCATCGAAGGCGCGCCGCGCAAAGCCCAGCGCCGCGGCAGCCACCGAGGTGCGGAACACGTCGAGTGTCGCCATCGCCACCTTGAAACCCTGCCCCGCCTCGCCCAGGCGCTGCGACACGGGCACGCGGCAATTGACGAAGCGCAATCGCGCCAGCGGATGCGGCGCGATCACGGCGATGCGCTCGGCGATTTCCAGGCCAGGGTTGTCAGCGTCGACGATGAAGGCGCTGATGCCGCGCGCACCCGGCGCCTCGCCCGTGCGGGCGAACACCACGTAAAAGTCGGCGATGCCGCCGTTCGAGATCCACGTCTTTTCGCCGTCGAGCACATACTCTTCGCCGTCACGCCGCGCCGCGCACGCCATGGCCGCCACGTCGGAGCCAGCCTGCGGCTCGGAGAGGGCAAAGGCAGCGATACGCTTGCCGCTGGCCACGTCCGGCAGATAGCGCGCCTTGTTCTCAACGCTGCCGAACAGGCCGATGGCGCCCGAGCCGAGACCCTGCATGGCGAAGGCGAAATCGGCCAGGCCGCTATGGCGCGCCAGGGTTTCGCGCATCAGACAAATGGCGCGCGTGTCGATCTTGCCATCGGTGCCGGTGGCGTATGTCAGCCAGCCATCCTGCCCCAGTTGCGCCACCAGCGCGCGGCAAGCCGCATCGACATCGGCGCCGTGCGCGTCGTCCAGATGCAAAGTCGCCCACGCATCGAGCTCGCGCTCGAGTTCCCCATGCCGCGCTTCGAAAAACGGCCACTCCAGATAGCTGGTATCGCGCATCTCAATCTCCCTCGAATTGTGGCGTCTGTTTCGCCACGAACGCGTGATACGCGCGGTGGAAATCGTTGGTGGCCATGCAAATGGCCTGCGCCTGGGCTTCCGCCTCGATGGCTTCATCGACGCCCATGTTCCACTCCTGCTGCAGCATTTTTTTCGTCATGCCGTGCGCGAAGGTGGGGCCGCTGGCCAGGCCGGCGGCGAACAGCTGCGCCGCCTGCGCCAGTTCCTCCGGCTCGACCAGCCGGTTGAGCCAGCCCCAGCGTTCAGCCTCCGCCCCCGTCAAGGAGCGCCCCGTGTACAGCAGCTCGGCGGCACGGCCCTGGCCGATCACGCGCGGCAGCAAGGCGCAGGCGCCCATGTCGCAGCCGGCCAGGCCCACGCGGGTAAACAAAAAGGCCGTCTTGCTGCGCGCCGTGCCGAGGCGGATATCGGAAGCCAGCGCCAGCATGGCGCCGGCGCCCGCGCAAATACCGTCGATGGCGGCGATGATGGGCTGCGGGCAGGCACGCATGGCTTTCACCACGTCGCCCGTCATGCGGGTAAACGCCAGCAGGCCGGGCATGTCGAGTTGCGTCAGGGGGCCGATGATGTCGTGCACGTCGCCGCCCGAGCAGAAATTGCCGCCGCTGCCCGTGATCACTACGGCCTTGACGTCGTCCGCATGCGCCAGCGCACGAAACAGCTCGCGCAATTCCGCATACGAATCGAAGGTGAGCGGATTCTTGCGCTCGGGCCGGTGCAGGGTCAAGGTGGCGACGCCTGCGTCGACGGAAAACAGGAAATGCCGCGCCGCGTAATGGCCCAAGCTGGCGCGGTTGCCTGGCAGGTCTTGCGGCTGGCCGGGTAGATGGCGCATGCTCATTCCTTTATTGAGGTGTCATTCAGCTGCTGCTTCATGTGCGACAGCAGGTCGATCAATCGGGTTTTGTCGTCCGGCGTCACGCCGTGCAGCAGTTCTGCGATCCAGCCTTCGTGCACGCGCGCCATCTCGTCGAAGGCGCGCCGGCCCGCCGGCGTCAGCTTGACGCTGTAGGAGCGGCGGTCCTTCGGATCGACCACGCGCACCACCAGTTTTTCCTGTTCCAGCTGGTCGGTGATGCCCGTGATATTGCCGCCCGTGACCATCATGCGCTTGGACAGCTCGCCCATGCGTAAGCCTTCGGGAAAGCGTTCGAGCTGCGCCATCAAGTCGAAGCGGGGCAAGGTGATGCCGAAGCTGGCGCGCAAACGCGTGCGCACCTCGTTTTCGATTTTCACGGTGCACGAGAGCATGCGCAGCCACAGCTTGAGCGACTGGTGATGGTCTTGCGTCAGGCGGCTGGCCAGGTCCAGCACCGGTTCGGCCTGCGGGAGGTCGCGTTCATTGTTCATTTTATCCATTGTCTACATGACTTCGCCGCCGGCGACGGCGATCGATTGTCCATTCATGGCGGACGACGCGGGCAGGCAGAGCCAGGCCACCGCATCGGCCACTTCCCGGGGCTGCACCAGCCGCTGCTGCGGGTTGCCAGCCGCCAGTTCCGCGCGCGCAGCGTCTTCGCCGCGCCCCGTCTTGCGCACGATGTTTTGCACGGCCTGCGCCACCATGTCCGTTTCCGTGTAACCAGGGCAGACGGCGTTGACGGTGACGCCGCGCGGCGCCACTTCCAGCGCCAGCGCGCGCGTCAGGCCGATCACGCCATGCTTGGCGGCGACATAGGCGCTGACGTAGCGATAGCCTTTCAGGCCCGCCGTCGACGCCACGTTGACGATGCGCCCCCAGCCCGCTTCCAGCATGCCCTGCATGACGGCCTGGCAGCAGTGGAACACGCCCGTCAGGTTCACGGCCAGCATCTGCTGCCAGATGGCGGCATCCGTCTTGCCGAATGGCGCCGCATGCGCCTGGCCCGCGTTATTGATCAATATATCGATGCGGCCAAAATGCGCGGCAGCCTGCGCGAAGCCCGCTTGCACGGACGCTTCCACTGCCACGTCAAGCACGCAGATGGCCACCCTGCCCGCATGGCCCGCCTCTTCCAGCTGCATGCGCGCGCGCGCCAGCCGCGCGCTATCGCGCCCGGCCAGGGTGACCCGGGCGCCCGCATCCAGCAAGGCGCCCGCGCACGCCAGGCCGATGCCGCTGCCGGCGCCCGTCACCAGCGCGTGCTTGTCCATTAATTCTTGCGTCTTCATGTCATCCTTCCAGCAGCCGCGCGGCCACCTGTTGTGGGGTGAGGCCCGTGTTGGCGGCGGCCAGTTGCCGCTCGCGCTGCAGATTGCGTTCCAGCTGCTGCTGGCCCGGCCGGTACTGTTTCGGCCAGGCTGCCCCGGCGCCGCTATAGCCGATGCGCGCCATTTCCGTCAGGGTCCAGGCGGGGTTGGCCAGGTGCGGCCGGCCCACGGCGCACAGGTCGGCGCGCCCGGCGGCGATGATGCTGTTGGCGTGGTCGGCCTCAAAAATCGAGCCGACGGCCATGCTGGCGATGCCGGCTTCATTGCGCACGCGGTCGGCGAACGGCGCCTGGAACATGCGTCCGTACACGGGTTGTTCCAGCTTGCTGACCTGGCCCGAGGAACAGTCGATCAGATCGGCGCCGGCCTGCTTGAACAGGCGCGCGATGACGACCGCATCGTCGGGCGTGATGCCGCCTTCGACCCAGTCGTGGGCCGAGATGCGCACGCTCATGGGTTTATCCTGCGGCCAGGCGGCGCGCATGGCGCGGAACACGCGCAGCGGATAGCGGCAGCGGTTTTCAAGGCTGCCGCCATACTCGTCCGTGCGGCGGTTGGTCAGCGGCGAGATAAAACTCGACAGCAGATAACCATGCGCGCAATGCAGTTCCAGCCAGTCGAAGCCGGCGACGGCCGCCGCCAGGGTGGCGCGCACGAAGTCCTGCTCAATGCGCGCCAGGTCACTTTCCGTGGCCGCGCGCGCCACCTGCGACACGCCGGCCAGATACTGCTGGCTCGATGCCGCCAGCAGCGGCCAGTTACCGTCCTTCAAAGGCAGGTCGATGCCGTCCCACATGGGCCGCGTCGAGCCTTTCGGCCCCGCGTGGCCCAGTTGCAGGGCGATCTTCGCATCGCTGTTGGCATGCACGAAATCGACGATGCGCCGCCAGGCCTGCGTATGCGCTTCGCTGTACATGCCGGGGCAGGCGGGCGTGATGCGCGCATCGGCCGACACGCAGGTCATCTCGGCAAACACGAGACCCGCACCACCCATGGCGCGCGCGCCCAGGTGCATCAGATGGTAGTCGCCGGCCACGCCATCGACAGCGCTGTACTGCGCCATCGGCGAGACGGCGATGCGGTTTTTCAGCAGCACGCCGCGCAGGCGGAAGGGCGTGAGCATGGGCGGCAAAGCCTCGTCCCGCAAAGGTTCTTGCGGAAACACAACGCCAGCCTGCTCGCCCGCGCGCCGCGCCAGCCACAGTTCATAGTCTGCCACGTACGCAGGATCGCGCAGGCGCAGGTTTTCATGCGAAATGCGCTGGCTGCGCGTGAGCATGGAATAGGCGAACTGCGGCGCTTCCATGGCGCTGTAGCGCTCGACGTTTTCAAACCACTCCATGGAATTGCGCGCCGCGCTCTGGATTTTCAGCACCTCGATGGCGCGCAGCTGCTGGTAGGCGGCCAGCGCAGCATCGGCATCCCCATGCTGGCCGAAACAGCGCGCCAGCTCGATGGCGTCTTCCAGCGCCAGCTTGGTGCCGGAACCAATCGAATAATGCGCCGTGTGGGCAGCGTCGCCCATCAGCACGACGGGTACGCCATCTTGGCTGTGCACCCATTGCCGGCAGACGATGCGGGGAAAGGTGATCCACTGCGCCGAGCCGCGCAAGTGCGGCGAATTGCTCAGCAGGCCATGGCCATCGAGTTCCTCGGCGAACAGCGCTGCGCAAAAGGCGATGCTCTCTTCCTGGCTCATGGCATCGAGGCCCGCCGCGCGCCACACGTGTTCGGGCGTTTCGACGATGAAGGTCGAAGTATCGCCGTCATATTGATAGATATGCGCCTGGAACCAGCCGTATGGCGTCTGGCGGAAGGCAAACGTGAAGGCCTCGAATTTCTTGCGCGTACCCAGCCAGACGAAGCGGCAATGGCGCTGGTCGATCTCGGGCTGGTAGCTGGCCGCATAGCGCGTGCGGATGCGGCTGTTCAAGCCATCGCAGGCGATCACCAGGTCGGCGCCGTACTGGCGCGCGGTGGCCTGGTCGTCCTGCACTTCCGTCTCGAACACCAGCTGCACGCCAAGTTCCTCGCAGCGCGCCTGCAGGATATTGAGCAGGCGCTTGCGGCCGATGCCGCAAAAGCCATGGCCACCGGAACGCACGGTCTCGCCCTTGAAGTGGATCTCGATATCGTCCCAGTGGTTGAACGCCTGCAGGATGGCGCGCGCCGTCGGCTCGTCAGCATTGGCCAGGTTGCCCAGGGTCTGGTCGGAAAACACCACGCCCCAGCCAAACGTGTCGTACGGGCGGTTGCGCTCGATAACGGTGATGCAGTGATCCGGGTTCTGCTTTTTCATGAGCAGACTGAAATACAGGCCGGCGGGACCGCCGCCGATGCAGACAATATTCATGGGGTGTCCGTGCGAAGTTTGAAGCGCTGCAGCTTGCCCGTTTCCGTGCGCGGCAGAGAAGGCAGGAAGCGGATGGCGCGCGGGTATTTATACGGCGCGATCTGCTGGCGCACAAAGTCCTGCAGTTCGGCCGCCAGCAGGTCGCTGGGCTGGAAACCGTCCTTCAGCACCACGTGCGCTTCGACGATCTGGCCACGTTCGGCATCGGCGCGCCCGACCACGCCGCATTCGGCCACTGCCGGATGGCGCAACAGCGCCTCTTCCACTTCAGGGCCGGCGATGTTGTAGCCGGCCGAGACGATCATGTCGTCGCTGCGCGAGCGGTAATAGAAATAGCCGTCGCCGTCCATTTCGAAGGTGTCGCCCGTCAGGTTCCAGCCATTCTGCACGTACTCGCGCTGGCGCGGGTCGGACAGGTAGCGGCAACCGGTGGGACCTTTCACGGCCAGGCGGCCCGTCACGCCGGGCGGCTGCGGCACGCCCGCATCGTCGACGATGCACGCCTGGTAGCCAGGAATGGCCTTGCCGATGGCGCCGCGGCGTATGCCCTCACCCGTGGCGGAGATGAAAATGTGCAGCATCTCGGTGGCGCCGATGCCGTCCGTCATGGCCAGTCCGGTGGCAGCCTGCCAGGCGTCGCGCGTGGCCAGCGGCAGTGCCTCGCCGGCCGACACGCAAAGGCGCAGGCTGCGCACGTCGTGGCTGGCAGCCAGGGGCGCCATCTGGCGGTAAAAGGTGGGCGCCGTGAAGCAGATCGTGGCCCCGTAGACGCCGATGGCGCGCAGCAGGGCCTCGGGCGTGAGCTTTTCCAGCAGCACGGCGCAAGCGCCAAAGCGCAGGGGAAACAGCAGCAAGCCACCGAGGCCGAAGGTGAACGCCAGCGGCGGCGTGCCGATGAAGATATCGTCGGCGCGCACCTGCAGCATGGAGCGGGGGAAGCAGTCGCAAATGGCCAGCAGGTCGCGGTGCATGTGCATGGTGCCTTTGGGGACGCCCGTCGTGCCCGAGGTAAAGCTGATCAGGCAGACCTCGTCGGCCGCCGTGTCGCATGCGGGAAAGGGTGCATCGTGGGCGGCCATGCGCTGTTCCAGTTCGGCGCCATCGGCGCCAAAGCACAGCATGGCCGGCAAACCGGGAACGCCATCGAGTTCCCCGCGCAAGCCCTGTGCGCACAGCACGGCGTTCACTTGCGCCTTGGCCAGGATGGTGGACAGTTCGCGCGCGCGCAGCAGCGGCATGGTGGGCACGGCGATGCAGCCGGCTTTCAGCACGGCCAGCAGGCAGGCGGCCATCATGGGCGTATTCGCGCCGCGCAGCAGCACGCGGTTGCCGGGGATCAGGCGCAGGTCGCTGCGCAGCACGTGGGCGATGCGGTCGACCCGCTGCGCCAGCTGCGCATAAGTCCAGCGCTGGCCGTCGGCAAGGATGGCGGTGCGCTCGCCGCCGCCGTTGGCCACGGCCGCATCGAGCAGCGCGGCGACACAATTGAGGCGCGGTGGATACTGCAGCTCGGGCAAGTCCAGGCACAGCTGCGGCCAGAGTGCGCGCGGCGGCAAATGCGTGCGCGCAAAGTCGTCCTGGGGAGATGCGGTGCTAGGCGAAGGGTCGCTGCTCATGCTCATCCTGGCTGATAGCGGGCGCGTGCACAAGGCCCGGAAGCAGATACTTTAAACCTAAAGTATTTTCCCGGCAAGCGGAAAACAGCAGATTCAGTCAGCGCCGTCGTGCTGGTGCAGCAAACGCGCCTGCTGCGACACGCTGCGCGCCAGCGCGGCCAGAGCCGTTTGCATCTGGTCGCCGTCGAGCACCGAGGCCTGCAGCAGGGCCATCATTCCCGCCTCCGCCCCATGCAAGCCCAGGGTACGACAACCGAGGTGCAACCGTTCCAGCTGCTGGCGCGCCTGGGCCGGTTCGCCGCGCGCCAGCAAGGCGTCGACCTGTTCGCTGGCGGCGACTATCTGCCCCTGGAAGCCCGTCAGATACGCCAGCAGACGTTCGCTGTCGATGCCAAGACGCTGCAAAGTGTCGCGCGGCGCCTCGGCCGGCAAGGCCGAGACGTCGAAGCAGGCGTCGATATGCTGGCGCACCTGCTCCGGCTGAAAGGGCTTGACGATGTAGCCGGCAGCACCAGCCTGCACGGCGTCACGCACCGTGTCCTGGTCATTGGCCGACGATACCAGCACCAGCGGCATGGCATCGAGCGCGCTGTCGGAGCGGATTTTCTGCAGCAGCTCCATGCCGGACAGGCGCGGCATGCGCAAATCGCAGAAGCACAGCGAGGGGCGCAAGCCACCTTCGAGCTGCTCCCACGCGGCCGCGCCATCTTCGGCTTCCACAATATCGTGCACACCGCAGCTGTCGATCAGATGCATCAATACCATGCGCGACACGACATCATCGTCAACCACCAGTACTTTCATTGCTTTCTCCATTGGCGGCAGCGTCAGGGTGCCTGGCCGTATTTTACCCAGTTTCGCCGCGCGCTCGATGGCCAGCATTGCCTATTTTACATTTTATTGCCCGGCACGGCTATTTGCGCCAACAGTGCGCGCAATTGCGGCAAATGCAGGGCCACCTGCACCCAGCGCCCGCCGTCCGCCGCTTCTTCCATTTCCGTGCACAGCATGTGCAGCTGCGTTTCATCGAGATAGGCGGCGCTGCCCTTCAAACCGTGCAGCAGGCGCCCGGCATTGTCCTGGTCCTGCGCCGCCAGGGCGGCGTCAAGTTCACGCAGGCGTCCCTCCAGGTCGGCGACGAAGGCGACGCGGATGCGCCGTTGCAGTTCGCCGCTGCGGATGGACTGGGAAGGCGCCGGGATGGGCACTGCCGGCGCGATGCCGAACAGGGCATCGAGTTCGGCCTGCCCCCGCGCAGCGCCGCGCGGCGCGTCCGACGGCATGCGCGGCAACATGAAACCGCGCTGCAGCTGGCGCTCGATGGCGCGCGCCAGCAAGCCATGCAGCGCCGCCTCGTCCACCGGCTTGCTGAGGAAATCATCCATGCCGACGCCCAGATAGCGGCTGCGGTCTTCTTCGCTGGCATTCGCCGTCAGGGCCACGATCATCAGTTCCTGGTCGCGCACGGGCTGGTCGGGCCAGCCGCCCACGCGGATCAATCGCGTCGCCGTAGCGCCATCCATCTCCGGCATGCGCCCGTCCATCAAAATCAGGTCATAGCGCGTATGCACGCAGGCCGCCACCGCCAGTACGCCGTTGGCGACCACGTCGACACGGTGGCCCAGTTCTTCGAGCATGACGCGGATGATGATCTGGTTGGTGGGGAAGTCTTCCGCGCACAGCACGCGCAACTGGTGGCTGTGCGGCGCCAGCGCCACCTGCGGCACCAGCGGCGGTGCCACGCCATCGGCCAGCGGCAAGGTGAAGGCAAAGGTGCTGCCCTGCCCCGGCGTGCTGGCCACCTCGATCTCGCCATCCATCAGCTCGACCAGCTGGCGGCAGATCGCCAGACCCAGTCCCGTGCCGCCGTAGCGCCGCGTGGTGCTGGCGTCGGCCTGCTCGAACTTCTGGAACAGGCGCGCCATGGCATCCGCATCGATGCCGATGCCGCTGTCGCTGACGGTAAAGCGGATCAGGTTGACACGGCGTCCGCCGCTGCCGCTGGCCACGCCGGCCCGTTCGACACATACGCTGACGCCGCCGCGCTGGGTGAACTTGAAGGCATTGCCGACCAGGTTGACCAGCACCTGGCGCAAGCGGGTCGGATCGCCCACCACGAAGGGCGGCAGGTCGGGCGCGAAATCGATGGAGAAACCGATGCTGCGCGCGGCCGCCTGCTCCTCGAACAGACTGACGACCGTCTCGATCGCCGCACCGAGCGCGAAGTCGATGTTCTCTATACTCAGCTTGCCCGCCTCGATCTTGGAAAAATCGAGCAAGTCATTGATGATCACCAGCAGCGACTGAGCATTGGCCTGGCCGCGCAGGATCTGCTCGCGCGTGGCGTCGTGCAGCTGCTCGTCGCGCAGGGCAAAGCCCAGCATGCCGATCACGCCGGCCAGCGGCGTGCGCATCTCGTGGCTCATGTTGGCCAAGAATTCCGACTTCTGGCGCGTCGCGTCTTCGGCCTTGCGCTTGGCCTGGCGCAGGCTTTCCTCGTTTTTCGTCAGGCTGCTGTTGACTTGCGCCAGCTTTTCCGACTGGGCCAGCACTTCGATTTCCTTGCTCTGCAACTCGGCCGTGCGTTCGCTGACCTGCTTTTCCAGTTCAATCTGTTGATGCCGCAGCGCGCGTACGCGCTGGCGGTACGCGCCGTAAATGGCGCCCAGCAGCAGCGCCGCCATCAGGGTGCGGAACCACCAGGTTTTCCAGAACGGGGGCAGGATCGTGATGGCAAGCGTGGCGCCGCTCTCGTTCCACACGCCATCCTTGTTGGCCGCCTTGACGCGAAACACGTAGTTGCCCGCATCAAGGTTGGTGTAGGTGGCAAAGCGCCGCCCCGCATCCGTCATGACCCAGTCCTGGTCGAAGCCTTCGAGCCGGTAGGCGAACATATTGCGCTGGGGCGCGGCGAAATGCAGGGCCGCAAATTCCAGCGAAAAGACGCTTTCGCGGCTGGTCAGCACCAGCTGGCGCGTATGGTCGATGGCTGTCCTGAGCACGTGCGCGAACTCGCCACGGCCGATGGCCACTGGCTTGTTGAAGATCTGCAGTTCCGTGATGGCCACCAGCGGCGGCACGCGGTTGTCGTGGATATCTTGCGGCACAAACGCCGTCATGCCGTTAAAGCCGCCGAAATACATGGTCCCATCGGCCGCGCGCAGGGCGGCGCCATCGAAGTACGAGCCTTCCACCGTGCCGTCAGCGCTGTCGTAATTGCGAAACAGGCCACTGCGCATGTCGAGCCGCGTGATGCCGCTATTCGTGCTCAGCCACAGCTGCTCGTTGTCGTCGCCGAGGATGCTGGCGACGGCATCGTCGGCCATGCCATCCTTGCGCAGGAAACGACGGAAGCGGATCTCGCCCTTGGCGTCGACGTCCATGCGGTTCAAGCCATTGGCCGTGCCCACCCACAGCACGCCGCGCTTGTCTTCGTGCAGGAAATGCACTTCGTCGTGGCTCAGGCTATGCGGGTTTTGCGGATCATGGCGGAAATGGCGGAAGTGGCCGCTGGCGCGGTCCAGCAAGTCCAGGCCGTGGAAGGAGCCTATCCACAAGCGCCCCTTGCCGTCTTCCAGCACGGGTCGCACCATGTTGTCGGACAGGCTGTTCGGGTTGGCCGGGTCATGGCGGTAGGTGGTAAAGCGACGGCTGACGGGGTCGAAGCGGTGTACGCCGCCCCGCGTCGAGACCCACAGCATGCCGCTGCGGTCGCTCACGACATTGCGGATGGTATCGCTGTTCGGGTCGCCGGCTGCAAAGCGCATGGTGAAGAAGCGCCCGAGTGCCGGATCGAAGCGGTGCAAGCCCGTCGATCCGCCCACCCACAGGGTGCCGTCCGGCGCCTTGTACAGGGTGGTGACCTGCTCGTCGCGCGACATGCCGGGCGAACTGCGCAGATCGAACAGGCGCGAGCTGCCGTCGCGCGTGTCATACAGTTTCAAGCCGCCCTTGGTGGCCAGCCACAGTTTGCCATTGCCCGCATCGGCCACGGCGCGCACTTTTTTGTCCGCCAGCGCACCCACGTCGCCGGGCGCGCGCGCCATGCGCGAAAAGCCGCCGCTGCCCAGGTCCACCCGGCTCACGCCGTTGTACCAGGAACCGACCCAGAAGGTGCCGGTGCGGTCGCGGTACAGCGACGACAGCTGGTTGTCGGCGACGCTGAATTTGTCGCTCGCCTGGTGGCGGTACTGCAGGAAGGTGTCGCTACCGGGCAGCCAGCGGAACAGGCCATCGGCATTGCTGCCCAGCCAGACGGTGGCGTCGATATCCTGGTACAGGCTGGCGACACGGATGGCGGAAAAGCCCTGTTTTTCATTCAGGCGCAGGCGCGACTTCGGTACCTGGCCGGCGCCGCCCAAACGCCAGCGCTCGGCGCCGGCCATGGTGCCGATCCACAGATTCTGCTGGCGGTCCACCAGCAGCGACTGGATCACGTTGTACTTCGAGCCGGGCTCCGTGTCGACGGCGAAATGCTCGAAACGCTCGCTACCCGGCGCCAGCATGTCCAGTCCCGTTACCGTGCCGATCCACAGGCGCTGCTGCGCGTCCAGCGCCAGCGCCTTGATTTCATTGTCGCCCAGACTGTGCGGGTTGCCCTCTTCATGGTGCCAGGTGCGGAAGTGGCCCGTGGCGGGGTCGAAATGCTGCAAACCGTCCGAGGTGGCGATCCAGAAGCCGCGAGCACCATCGTCGAGAATGGCGTGGATATGCCGGTTGCCGTTACCGCGCTTGCTCTTTTCGGCCGGGACGTAATGGATGAAGGTCTGGCTGGCGGCATCGAAGCGGTCCAGGCCATTATCGGTACCGACCCACAACTGGCCCTGGTTATCGACATGCAGCTCGCCGACCCAGTTGTCGGCCAGGCTGGTCTTGTCGCCCTCGATATTCTTGTAGACGACCATGCGGTAGCCATCGTAGCGGCTCAGGCCAGACTGGCTGCCGAACCACATATAGCCCTGCCGGTCCTGAGCGATGGCCAGCACCGATTCCTGCGCCAGGCCCTGATCAACGCTGAGCTGGTCGAAACGCAGGGTGGGCGCAGGCGCAGGCGCCGCCGCCGCCCATCCACTTAATAGTAGACTGAATAACAACACCACATCGCAAACACGTCGAAATACCAGCACAATCGTCCTGTCAAAAAAAACGCGAAAAGCCCGCACACCGCTCCAAGGGCCGTCTCAGGAACCAAAGAACGCCAGGACATCATCCTTGCGGGCTTGCGTATCGCGCTGTCCAAGACGGATCAACTCATTAGTATACGTCGATTCGAACAATAAATACGATGCCAGCGCCGCACCGCGCGCTTCGGCCGCGCCGATGCCCGACAACATGGTGCGGATGGGACGCGGCAAACTGCCGATATGCCGGCTGGCGATGGCGTCGAGCCGCTCGGACGGCGCGATGACCAGCAATTCCACCGGCCGCAAGGCCGTCTTGCCCAGCAACTCGGGCGGCAGCATCGACAGGGTCAGATTGATGCGGTTCAGGCGTTCGATGTCGACGGCCAAACCATCGAGGAAGATCGACGACAGCGCGTGGCCGGCGATCTGCGCCAGGCTCGGGTAGCGCGCCGCTTCGGACGCGGCGGGCGCCGGTTCCGTCATGCGTCCCGCCCCCACCACCAGCACCTTGTTCGCCCCCAGGTGAATGGCCGGAGAAATCGGCGCCAGCTGGCGCATCGATCCGTCGCCGCAGTACTCGCGCTGGCCACCTATATACAGGGGCACGGCGGGAAAAATAAAAGGAATGGCGGCCGAGGCGAGCAAGTGTTCCACGCCGATCTGGTCTTGCAAGGCCAGGCGCTGCGTGCGTACCCAGGGCGCGATTTCGGCCCCCGTCTGGTAAAACGTCATGTGGCGGCTGCCCGAATACGACGACGCCGTCACAGCCAGCGCATGCAGCAGGCCATCGGCCAGGGCCGCGTCCAGGCGCGGCAGGTCAAGCATGCGGTGCAGCAGGCTGACCAGCGGCGTATTGTCGAGCAGGGAATTGGGCGGCGAGGCATGCCACTGGCGCAGCAGCCAGCCGAACGACAGCAAGGACAGCCAGCGCGCGCCCGAGCGGATCACACCCAGCGAATCGGCGCGATACACTTGTTCGACCTGGATGTGCTGCCACACGTCGAGCAGCTTTTGCACGCCTTCGCCGAAGTTATCCGCGCGGCAGGCCAGCGCCGTGGCGTTGATGGCGCCGGCCGAAGTGCCGCAGATGATGTCGAACGGGTTGCGCGCCGGCGCCCAGCCCGCCTCCCACAGTATCGCCGAAATCGCCTGCAGCACGCCCACCTGGTAGGCGGCACGGGCGCCTCCTCCCGTGAGTATCAAGCCTGTTTTATTTTGCATTCCCATGCCGGCAGATTAGCAGGGTCTTGATACTTTGTGGAAATTTCAGTCGCCACGCACCATGCCCTCTCTTCTCGGATCGGCCCCGCCAAACCAGAAATCCTTGCCGTGCGCATTCAGGCGCATGATGCCCTGCAAGCCGGAATTTTGTTCGATCACGCGCACCTCATGGCCCATGGCTTGCAACGCCTCGACTTGCGCGGCAGGCGCGCGGCCCTTTTCCAGCTCCGTCGGGCCGTTGCGGCTGCCGAAGTTCGGCAGGCTGATCGCCTGCTGCACGTTCAAGCCCCAGTCCATGGTGCCGACCAGCACCTTGGCGACATAATTGATGATGGACGAGCCACCGGGCGAGCCCGTCGCCAGCACCAGCTTGTGCGTGCCCTTTTCAAACACGAGAGTGGGCGACATGGCGCTGCGCGGACGCTTGCCCGCTTCGACCCGGTTGGCAATCGGGCCATCCGCATCGCGCGAATCGAACGAAAAATCCGTCAGCTGGTTATTCAGCAAAAAGCCGTCGACCATCTGGCGCGAGCCAAACGCGTCTTCCACGCTGGTGGTCATGGACAGGCCGCCGCCGAAGGCGTCCACGGCCACCAGGTGCGAGGTCGACGGGCGCTGCAAGGCGTTGTCCATGCCCCACGCCACCTGCATGCCGGGCGGCGTGCCGGGCAAGGCGCGGCCCATGGATTTCTCGCCGATCAAGGAGGCGCGCTGCGCCAGGTAGGTTTTATCGAGCATCGAGGCGATGCCGTTGCCGGGCAGCGGCACGAAGTCCGTGTCAGCCACGTAGCGGTTGCGATCCGCGTAGGCCAGGCGCCCCGCTTCCGAGAACAGGTGGATCGCTTGTGCATCGAGCACGCCGTCGACAGGCGCATGGGGCCGGATGTCCTTCACTTCCAGCATGCCCAGCATCTGCGCGATGGCGATGCCGCCCGACGATGGCGGCGGCATGCCGCACACGGTCCAGGCCTTGTAATCGCTGCAGACGGGTTCACGCACCTTGGCCCGGTAGCCGGCGATGTCGGTCGCCGTCAGCTTGCCCGGATTGGTCGGGTGCGACGCCACCTTGGCGGCGATATCGCGCGCGATGCGGCCCTGATAAAAGGCGTCGGCACCGCCACGGGCGATCTCGCGCAGGGTGCGCGCCAGCTGCGGGTTTTTCAGCACGTGGCCGACGGGCCAGGCCTTGCCGTCCCGGTCATAGAAATACGCGGCGGCGACAGGGTCGCGCTTCAGGGCCTGGTCCCAGTTCAACAGGCCGTTGAGGCGCTGGCTGACGGGAAAGCCGCCGTGCGCCAGCTTGATGGCGGGACCGAACAGGGTCGCCCAAGGCAGCTTGCCATGCTCCTTGTGCGCCAGTTCCAGCATGCGCAGCACGCCCGGCGCGCCCACGGAACGCCCGCCCACCACGCCCGTGGCGCGCGAGACAGGGCTGCCGTCGGCATTCTGGAACAGGTGTTCATCGGCGGCGGCAGGCGCCGTTTCGCGTCCGTCGAACGCTTGCACGCCCTTGGCCGTGGAGTACAGCAAAAAGGCGCCGCCGCCGATGCCCGACGATTGCGGTTCGACCAGAGTGAGCACCAGTTGCGTGGCGATGGCCGCGTCGATGGCGCTGCCGCCCTTTTTCAGCATCTGGTAGCCGGCATCGGCAGCCAGCGGATTGGCGGCGGCGACCATGAATTTCTGCGCCGCCCAGCCCGATTTTTCCGCATACGCGGTGGCGATTTCCGGCGCCTTTTGCGGCACTTCGGCAAAGCAAGGATAGGCAGCCAGAGCTCCCAGCAAGGTCAGGCTCAGCGCCAGCGGCTTCAATGTGATCATGGATTCTCCAATAAAAAAAGGGCGCACAGCCGAGCAAGGCTGTACGCCCCATACGGGGGTATCCTACATCAAATCACGCCAGGCTTATTTCGGTTGCATGCGGATCGCGCCGTCCAAACGAATCGTCTCGCCATTGAGCATGACGTTTTCCACGATGGCTTTCACCAGTTGCGCGTATTCGCCGGGCTTGCCCAGGCGTGACGGGAACGGCACCATCTTGCCCAGCGCATCCTGCACTTCGGCCGGCATGCCCAGCAACATCGGCGTTTCGAAAATGCCGGGCGCCACCGTCATGACGCGGATGCCGTTGCGCGACAGGTCGCGCGCCATCGGCAGGGTCAGTCCCACCACGGCCGCCTTCGACGAGGCGTAGGCCGCCTGGCCGATCTGGCCATCGTAGGCCGCCACGGAAGCCGTGTTGATGATGATGCCGCGCTCGCCCTCAGCGGTGGCATCCTGCTTGGCCATGGCGTCGGCCGCCAGACGGCACATATTGAAGGTGCCGACCAGGTTGATGTTGACGACTTTCTGGAACAGCGCCAGCGGATGCGGGCCATCCTTGCCCACGGTTTTCACGGCCGGCGCCACGCCGGCGCAGTTGACCAAGCCGCGCAAGGTACCCAGCTTGCTTGCCGCTGCCACCACGGCCAGGCCGTCTTCTTCCGAGGTGACGTCGCACTGCACGAACACGCCGTTCAATTCCGCGGCCAGCGCCTGGCCCGCCTGCGTCTGCACGTCGGCCAGCACGACCTTGCCGCCCGCCGCCGTCAGCATGCGCGCCGTGGCCGCGCCCAGGCCCGATGCGCCGCCCGTGATGATGAATACATTGTCCTGAATCTGCATGAAATCTCCTGAGTATCCTGAGTAATAGGGGCCGTGTTCCCGGCGCCTGATGGTTGATGCACGATGCCATCATTACGCGCTATTACGTTTACGTAAACGTAATGTCGGCGACAATTGTAGCCATTTTTGCGCTCACCGAGCGAAAACTTGCAGCGCTGGCGGATGGCAGGGCTAAAAACACTGCATGAAAGCGCCGTTGCGGTGGCAGATGCGTCCATTCGCATCGAGCGTGGCATTGCCCGTGCCGTTGTAGCGCGCGCCGGCCGCATCGCGGCAACCGCCCGTGTCGCATGCACCGATGGGCTGCGGCACGCGCGGCATCGGCATGGCCGGGCTGGGCGGCAGGGGTGCCATGGGCACGACGGGAGGTGCAGGCTGCGCCGGCATGCGACCTATCACCTGCGCCACGGAACGGCGCGGCTGCATGGGCGGTGCCGGGCGGCATGGTTCCACCGCCAGCTTGCCGCTGTCGCGCGGGTCGAGCCGGCAGACGGGCAAAGGCTCAGTCAAGGGCTCGGCGGGCGCCGCCTGCTCCTGCGACCAGGCATGGCCGCCAGCGAGCAGCATGGCGCAGGCCAGCGCCGGTATGGTTCTTATCATCGTCTTCATGCCACCTCCCCAAGCATCGATCATACCGCTTTCGTGATAGACACACGCTGCGCCAGACGCCAGCGCACTTTGCAACGGTGTTTTATTTCCTCTCAGTACTTTCCTTCTTGCCAGCATGGCATTACAATAAGAACGATTCCCATTCTCATTCACGGAATGGGCGAGCAGTTTATTATCTTTTCATTCATTTATACCCGAGCCACCCGGAAGGCAGCCAGGAAATAACAACATCCGGAAAGTCCACCATGACCAAGCGTAGCACCGCCTTCGTAGTCCCCGCCGCCACTCCCGCCCGCGCCATCCATTCCACTGCCCTGCTCCTGCCCTGCCTGCTGTCGCTGGCCGTCAGCAGCGCCTGGGCCGAAGGCAATGTGGCCGCCGATCCCGGCATGAACACGGTGGTCGTCACCGCGTCGGGCACGGCCATCGATATCAAGGATGCGCCAGCCAGTATCAGCATCATCACGCGCGAGGAAATCGAACGCCAGCCCGTGTATGACTTGAATACCCTGCTGCGCCGCATCCCCGGCGTGACGGGTGGCACCAGCCCCACGGGCGAGGAATCGAAGATCAAGCTGCGCGGCTTGCCCGACAAATACACCCTGATTCTGGTCGATGGCAAGCGCATGGGCAGCTCGGCCGACACGGCTTACCGTCCCGACCTGGGGCGCCAGGACTTGAACTGGATCTCGCCCGAGATGATCGAGCGCATCGAAGTAGTGCGCGGACCCATGTCCTCGCTGTACGGCTCGGACGCCATGGGCGGCGTGATCAATATCATCACGCGCAAGGTGCCGGGCAAGTGGAACGGTTCGGCCACGGCCAACTACACGCAGCCGCAGGACAGCGGCCGTGGCACGGCGCACCAGCTGGGCGTGAACCTGGCAGGCCCCCTGTCGGACACGGTGGGCATGCGCCTGGGCGTGGCGCAATCGAAGCAAAATCCCGATGAGCGCAGCAGCGGCAAGGCGGGCGGCATTGGCGGCGAGCGCAACCAGACCGTTACCGGTCAGTTGAACTGGGCACTGAACAACAAGCACAGCCTGTCGCTGGACGCCAGCTATGGTCGCCAGGAAGCGAGCGATTCACCCACGGTCGACGCAAAAGGCAGGCCACTGTTCAGTGCCTGGGGCGCCAGCAAGCTGATACGCAAGAGCGCCAGCCTCGGCTATGAAGGCCGCTATGACTTCGGCAAGGCCAAGGTCAACCTTTACCACAACGATTATGACAACCAGTTCATCGGCACGGTGGCCAAGTCCAAGGACAGCACGCTGGACGCGACCCTGGAAAAACGCCTGGGTTGGGGCATCGAGCAATTGCTGGTGATGGGCGGCCAATGGAAACACCAGGAATTGACGAATACGGACACCATCGGCACCGTGCCCACCGATTACCTGGGCAATCCGGTGAGCGGTGCGACCCTGTCCGGCACCACCTCGGCCCTGTTTGCGGAAGATCAGCTGTTCCTGCGCGAGGACTTGACGGCCACGGCTGGCCTGCGCCTGGATCACCATAGCAAATTCGGCAACCATTACAGCCCGCGCCTGTACCTGGTGTACCACCCTGCCCCCGCCTGGACCATCAAGGGCGGCGTCTCGCAAGGCTTCCGCGCCCCCAGCCTGAAGGAAAATGCACCGGGCGCCGCCACCCAGTCGGGCGGCAACGGCTGCAACGGCTTGCGCCCGATGGGCTACATCACGGGCGGCTGCTACATGGCCGGCAATGCGGACTTGAAGCCGGAAACGAGTACCGCGGCCGAATTCGGCGTGGCGTACGAACACAACGGCTGGGATGCTGGGCTGACGTATTTCCACACGGATTTCAAGAACAAGATCGACTATACGCCGCTGGGCTTCTTCCAGGGAGAATGGTGGACCAAGATGACGAATATCCAGAAGGCGCGCACCAGCGGGCTGGAAGGCACCCTGAGCATCCCGCTGACGAAACATGTGAATTGGCGCAACAACCTGACCTATATGGCGGAAGCGAAGAACCTGACGACCGGCGTCAACCTGCTGTCGACGCCGAAAGTGTCGCTGTATTCGGCGCTGGGCTGGCAAGTCAACGACCAGCTGTTCGGCGAAGTATCGGCCCAGTACACGGGCAAGGAACTGGACGCCGAAGCGCGCTCCTCGACGCGCCGCAAGCCCAACAAGGCCTACACCATCGTCGATGCCATCGTATCTTACAAGATCACGCCAAACTGGACCGTGCGTGGCGGCGTGGAAAACCTGTTCAAGAAGGGACCTGCCAACGACGGTCTGGTCAGCTATTACGTGCCAGGACGCCGTATGTTCGTCGGCCTGACGTCGCGCTTCTGATGCAGCACCGCCCTGCGGCATGTGCCGCGGGGCTGCAGGGAGTGCCCGGCCTTACTGGGCCGGCAAGCTTTGCACCGGTGTCGCCGGCGCCAGGATGGGCGGCACAGGTGCGTGGATGGGCGCTGGCGCCTTGACGGCCAGCCAGCCTGTGGCTGGCAACAGCGGCACCAGCAGCAGGGCCACGATATTGATGATCTTGATCAAGGGGTTCACGGCAGGTCCCGCAGTGTCCTTGTACGGGTCGCCCACCGTGTCGCCCGTAACGGCCGCCTTGTGCGCGTCCGAACCCTTGCCGCCGAAGTGGCCATCCTCGATGTATTTCTTCGCATTGTCCCAGGCGCCGCCACCCGTGGTCATGGAGATGGCCACGAACAGGCCCGTGACGATGGTTCCCATCAGCAAGCCCCCCAGCGCCGCTGGTCCCAGCAGCATGCCCACGACGATGGGCACCACCACCGGCAGCAAGGACGGCACGATCATTTCACGGATGGCCGACGCCGTCAGCATGTCGACGGCCTTGTCGTATTCGGGCCGCGCCGTGCCTTCCATGATGCCCTTGATGTCGCGGAACTGGCGGCGCACTTCCACCACCACGGCGCCCGCCGCGCGGCCCACGGCTTCCATCGCCATGGCGCCGAACAGGTAGGGAATCAGGCCACCGATGAACAGGCCGACGATGACCATGGGGTTCGACAAATCAAAGGTGATGTGCTGGCCCACGGATTCGAGCGCATGCGTGTAGTCGGCAAACAGCACCAGCGCGGCCAGCCCGGCCGAGCCGATGGCATAGCCCTTGGTGACGGCCTTGGTCGTGTTGCCCACAGCGTCGAGCGGATCGGTGATGGCGCGCACGGAGTCGGGCAAGTCCGACATTTCCGCGATGCCGCCCGCGTTATCCGTGATGGGACCATACGCGTCGAGCGCGACGATGATGCCCGCCATCGACAGCATGGCCGTAGCGGCAATGGCGATGCCGTACAGGCCCGCCAGTTGATACGAGACCAGGATGGCGACGCAGACGGCCAGCACCGGATACGCCGTGGACTTCATCGACACGCCCAGGCCGGCGATGATGTTGGTGCCGTGGCCCGTCGTCGACGCTTCGGCGATGTGGCGCACGGGCTTGAAATCCGTGCCCGTGTAGTACTCGGTGATGTAGACCATCAGGCCCGTGAGGACGATGCCGACGACGGTAGCGCCCAGCATCTTGTAGCGCATGGCGTCATCGGGCCACAGCAGCCACGTCACCACGGCAAAGCCCACCAGCGACAGACCGGCCGCCCACCACAGGCCCGTGTACAGGGCCGACATGATCTTCGCGCCCGGCTTGGTCTTCACCATCGAGCAGCCGACGATGGAGGCGAGGATGGAAACGGCGCCCAGCAGCAGCGGATAGATGATGGCCGTGCTACTGGCTTCGGCCATCAGCAGCGCGCCCAGCAGCATGGTGGCGATCAGGGTCACGACATAGGTTTCGAACAGGTCGGCCGCCATGCCGGCGCAATCGCCCACGTTGTCGCCCACGTTGTCGGCGATGACGGCAGGATTGCGCGGATCGTCCTCGGGGATGCCCGCCTCGACCTTGCCCACCAGGTCCGCGCCCACGTCGGCACCCTTGGTGAAGATGCCGCCACCCAGCCGCGCGAAGATGGAAATGAGCGAGGCGCCGAAGGCCAGGCCAATCAATGGCTTGATCAGGTCATGCTGCGTGAGGCCGGGCGCGCCCGTCGTCACCAGCAGCCAGTAGAACAGCGTCACGCCCAGCAGGCCCAGGCCGACGACCAGCATACCGGTGATCGCCCCGCCCTTGAAGGCCACGCTCAAAGCCTGGTTGATGCCCAGGGTGGCCGCCTGCGCCGTGCGCACATTGGCCCGCACCGAGACATTCATGCCAATGAAGCCACAGGCGCCCGACAGCACGGCGCCGATCAGGAAACCCAGCGCCGTATACAGGCCCAGCAGCGCATAGATGGCGATCAATAACACCATGCCGACGATGGCGATGGTGCGGTACTGGCGCGCCAGATAGGCGGCCGCGCCCTGCTGGATGGCCAGGGCGATTTCCTGCATGCGCGCGTTACCGGGATCCTGCCTCAGGATCCAGTTGCGCGACACCAAACCGTAAATGACTGCGACCACGCCGCAGGCTACCGCAAACCACAAACTGGCTGCCATATCGTCCCCTTCTGTTTTTATCCGACGTCATTGCCAACAGCTGCAGACCGCACCGGGTAGGCACGCGCAGCCAGGAAAACACGACCTGCAAAAAACCTGAACTACGAAAACGATACGGCACCCGGCTCAAGCGCGGGCACAAAAAAAGCGGACACTCAGGTCCGCTTTTCAACACTGCTTATTCCGCCAGGGCGGCAAATGCGCTGTCGCGGATTTGCTCGACCGGACCGACGCCGGCGATGCGGCGGTATTTCGGTGCGCCAGGCAGACCGGACTTGGCCCAGTCATTGTAGTAACCGAGCAAGACCTTGGTCTGGTTGTGGTACACGTCCAGGCGCTTCTTGACCGTTTCCGCCTTGTCGTCGTCGCGCTGGATCAGCGGTTCGCCGGTGATGTCGTCGACGCCGTCGACCTTGGGCGGATTGAATTTGACGTGATAGACGCGACCCGAGCCCGGGTGGCTGCGGCGGCCATCCATACGCTCGATGATCGAAGCGTCAGGCACGTCGATTTCCAGCACGTAGTCGACATTGATGCCGGCATCTTTCATGGCGTCCGCTTGCGCGATGGTGCGCGGGAAACCGTCAAACAGGTAGCCATTGGCGCAATCGGCTTCCTGCAGGCGGTTCTTGACCAGGCCGATCATGATGTCGTCCGACACGAGGCCGCCCGCATCCATGACTTTTTTCGCTGCCAGGCCCAGTTCCGTACCCTCCTTGATCGCCGCGCGCAGCATGTCGCCCGTGGAGATTTGTGGAATGTTGTATTTTTCTTTGATGAAATTAGCTTGGGTGCCCTTGCCGGCACCGGGTGCTCCTAAAAGTATCAGACGCATTGAAAAGTTCCTAAAAAACAGATTTTGGATGGTGGTATGTGTAATTATTTTTAGATGATGTTGCTAAGGCTATCTTTCCCTACGAAACTTACCACAAAAAATCCCCGGAACGCCAGTTTGCTATCGAATTGCTATGCCCTGATTGATCAAAGCCAGCAATTGGCGTGGCGCACGTTTCAAAATGTGGTTTTTACTGCAGGCACACAAAACTTTATTTGCATGCCTGCCGTTTCGCGGGTAGCGCTTACAGGGCGCCGTAGTGCGCCTGCACGCGTTCGAGATCTTCCGGCGTGTCGACACCGGCTGCTGGCGCGCTATCGGTCACATGTACGGCGATGGCAACACCGTGCCACAGCACGCGCAACTGCTCCAGCGCCTCGATGGCTTCCAGCGGCGAAGCGGACAATTGCGGATATTCTTGCAAAAACGCATTGCTGTACGCATACAGGCCGATATGGCGCAGCGGCACATAACCGGCCGGCAGCTTGTCTTTCGATTGCGCGAAGCCGTCGCGGTGCCACGGAATCGTCGCGCGCGAGAAATACAAGGCGCGGCCATTCTTGTCCAGCACGACCTTGACCACATTCGGATTGAACGCATCCTGCACATCGTGCAGCGGATGGGCGCAGGTGGCCATGGGGACGGTGGCGCTGATCTGCGCCGCGCAGGCGGCCAGCAGGGACGGATCGATCAGGGGTTCGTCGCCCTGCAGGTTGACGACGACGGCGTCCGGCGGCAAAGCTAGCGTGCGCGCCACTTCGGCGATGCGGTCCGTGCCCGACGGATGGTCGCTGCGCGTCATGCACACTTCCACGCCATGCGCGGCGCAGGCGGCGCGGATGGAGTCATGGTCGGTGGCGACGATGACGCGCGCGGCGCCCGACAGGGCTGCCTGCTCGGCCACGCGCACCACCATCGGCTTGCCGCCCAGGTCAGCCAGCGGCTTGCCCGGCAGGCGCGTTGAGGCCAGGCGGGCCGGGATGATGACGATGAACGCCATCGTTATTCCACTGCGTCTTGCAGGGTGCGCGCTTCGTCCGCCCACATGATGGGGATGCCATCGCGGATAGGATAGGCGAGGCGGTCGGCGCGGCAAATCAGTTCCTGCGCCTTCTTGTCGAGTTCAAGCGGACCCTTGCAAACAGGGCAGACCAGGATATCAAGCAGTCGAGCGTCCACGACATTTCTCCACAATTTGTTGGGCCAGCGCGCTATCGATGCGCGCACTGACGGGGACGACCCACAGTCTCGGGTCATCTTTGAGATATTCAATTTGCGCACATTTTACTGCATCCTTCTCGGTGATCAAGATCACATCCGTGTCGAGTGCCGCAAATGGCTGGTCGAGGAAGTCATGATGATCGGGCAGGGGCAGTTCCGTAAAATCCAATCCGGCGCCGCGCAGCATGGCAAAGAAGCGCTGCGGATTGCCGATGCCGGCCGCCGCCACGATGCGCTGGCCGCCAGCGGCCAGGGTCGTCAAAGGCATGCGCTCGCTGCGGTTCACCATGCGTTCGGCCACGCCACCGGCCAGCAGCATCTGCACCACCAGCCCGCCCTGCGGCGCGACCCTGGCCACGAGTGACGGCGCCAGCTCGGGCGCATTGATCACCGTCACATCGCGCCGGCGGCGCGGCGATTCGCGCAGAGGCCCCGCCGGCAGCAACCAGCCATTGCCGGCGCCGCGGCCGTCGAACAGCACGATTTCCACGTCGCGCTGCAAGGCGTAATGCTGCAAGCCGTCGTCCGTCACCAGCACGTCGACGTCCGGGTGCGCGGCCAGCAGCGCCCTGCCCGCTTGCGCGCGGTCGCGCCCCACCATCACGGGGCAGCCGCCGCGCTGGAAGATCAACAGCGGTTCGTCGCCCACCTGCTGCGGCGTGGAAGCAGCGCTGACGGCGCGCGGCAGCCGGTCGGCGCTGCCATGGCCGCGCGAAATGACGCCCGGGCGCATGCCCGCCTCGCGCAAGGCTTGTACCAGCCAGATGGTCAGCGGCGTCTTGCCGGTGCCGCCAATGAAAATATTGCCGACGACGACGACGGGCACGGGCAGGCGCGCCGATTTCAGGAGGTTGGCCCGGTACAGACCGCGCCGCACGGCGCTCAGGGCGCCAAACAGCAGGGAGACAGGCCACAGCGCGCACGCCAGCGGGCCGCGCGTCAGCCAGGCGCGGGTCAATGTGGTTTCAAGCTTGGCGGGGGAAGGTGTGGGCATGGGGGCAGACATAAAAAATAACCCCAGGTGCAAAATCCGGGGTCAGACCCGGCGGGTCTGACCCCGGCTCTTCAATTGGGGTTGAATAAGAACTTACTTGCCGCCCGCCTGCGCCGCGAACGTCAGCTTTTCATAGCCGGCCAGGCGCGCCGCTTCCATCACGTGGATGACCATCTGGTGCATGGCGAACTGGTCGGCATTGACCACCACTACGGGCGTCTGCGCGGGCGCCTTGCCGCCGTTGGCCGCCTTCGCCGCATCCTGCAAGGCGTCGGCCAGGCCGGCCACGTCGCGGAAGGAGACGGGTTCGCGGTTCACCGTGTAATTGCCCTTGGCATCGATGGTGACGTCGATCTGCTGCGGCTTGTCCTTGGCTTGCTCGGCGTCGGCCGTCGGCAAGGTGATCTGCAGCTCCGTGAATTTGCTGTAGGTGGTGCTGACCATCAGGAAGATCAGGATCACCAGCAGCACGTCGATGAACGGGATCAGGTTGATTTCGGGGTCTTCACGCCCCTTGCCTTTGCGGAAGTTCATTTGCGGCCACTGTGGACGATGTCGACGAACTTGACCGCTTGCTGCTCCATGTCAATGACGAAGCTGTCGACGAGGGCGCGGAAGTGGCGGTAAAAGACCAGGGCCGGCATGGCGATGGCCAGGCCGAAGCCCGTGTTATACAAGGCCACCGAGATACCGTGGGCCAATTGTGCAGGATTGGAGCCGCTGGCGTTTTGCGAACCGAAGATTTCGATCATGCCCACCACGGTGCCAAACAGCCCCATCAGCGGCGCCAGGGTGGCGATGGTGCCCAGGGTCGTCAGGAAACGTTCCAGCGTGTGGGCCACGCCGCTGCCCGCCTCTTCGATCGATTCCTTCATCACCTCGCGCGGCGCGTCGACATTGCGCAGGGCGGCAGCCAGCACCACGCCCAGTGGCGAATTGTCTTCCAGCTTGGCCAGCGTATCCGGCGTGATCTTGCCACTGCGATACACCTGCACCACTTCATCAAACAGCTTGCGGGGCAGGATCTTGGCGCGTCGCAAATACAGCAGGCGCTCGATGATCAGGGCCAGGGCGACGATGGAAGCGATCAACAACAGCCAGATGGGCCAGCCAGCGGCTTGAAATATAGCGAGCAAAAGAAACTCCTGGTAAAGGGAAGGCGATGGTATCGCCCGAACAAGCTGTATTGTACCGAGCGCCGCAGGACGATTCTACGTCCGCGCGGGAATGGCGCAATGTAGCGCGTTGCCGCGCCGGCGGCAAGTGGCGCCCGCATGGCACTTGTCCACACCGCGCGTCGGGCGCGCGCTACCGGTGCACAGTTTTGCACACTTTGTGTGGATAAGATTGTGAGCAAGCATGAAGTCCAGCATGCAAGCCATTGATTTACATGAAGATTATCACACTGCGCAAAATACAGGCATGGCAGCTTATCGACAGCAGTCAATATCAATAAATTAATACTTGAAGAGTTCTGCACATTTACTGTGGACAAGATTGTGCGCAAAGCCGACGAATCAAATTAAGTCATTGATTTTAAAGGAAATTAAATCAATGCATAAAAAAGTGGCAGCGGGCGCGCCATACGCGCCATCTCGGCCGTCAAAGTTCTGCACACAATCTGTGGACAAGATTGTGTGCAAGCGCACGGATAGGCGCCAAGTACATTGATTTATATCGTTTTTATTGCCATGCATAAAAATGTGGCACTGGCTGAAAAGCACAGTTTTCAGCGTCCTATTTCACTTCAATACGGCAGTTTTCCACCGCAAAAGCAGTTCCACACATAAAGTGTGGATAAGATTGTGAGCAAGCGGATTAACTCCCTGGAAGAGCGTTGATTTTAAAGGAGTTTTTTTTGATGCTGAAAAATGAGGCAGTGCAGCGGCCTGGTCGCGCGGTGGATAAACAGGCTAACAGGTGTAGCGGTTTACGCAGTTTTGCACACATTCTGTGGATAAGATTGTGAGCAAGGCGTACGGGGAGATGCTACACCCTTGATTTATATGCTTATTTTTATGCTGCGCAAAATTCAGGCAAGCCATGCCATGGACGTTTCAGTGGATAAATCCGGCGCTGCGCCAGAGTTCTGCACATTTTTTGTGGATAAGATTGTGCGCAAGGCCATGCATCGCATACTAAGCGCTTGATTCCTATATACTTTATTTCCGTGCGCAAAAAGGTAGCAGGGTATTATCCTTTACCGAAAGTGGCCTGTCCGGCAACAATTGTCCAAGGCAAAAAGTTCCACACAATTTCTGTGGATAACTTTGTGCGTAAGTGACAGGGGCTACACTGATGTGCTTGATATTAAAGGTTTTTTTCCCTCTGCACGCAAATCAGGCATACGGGAATTCATCATGAAATCAAATACTTAGAAATAGAACTTGTTGTTTTGCGCGATATATGACATAAGCATGACCTCGCCGATAATATGTGGACATATCCTTCCCTACCCCAGCTTGATGATGACAGACAACCCGACTGACAGCGGCTTTGCCGCCCCGCCCGTGCTGACCGTCAGCGCCCTGAACCAGGCCGTCGCGCGCCTGCTTGAGCGCTCGTTTCCCCTGACCTGGATCGCCGGCGAGATTTCCAACTTCACGCGCGCCGCGTCCGGCCACTGGTACTTCACCTTGAAGGACGACGGCGCCCAGGTGCGCGCCGTGATGTTCCGCGGCCGCGCCCAGTTTGCCGGTTTCACGCCGCGCGAAGGCGACAAGGTGGAAGTGCGCGCCCTCGTCACCCTGTACGGCGCGCGCGGCGATTACCAGATCAACGTGGAAGCCATCCGCCGCGCCGGCGTGGGCGCACTGTATGAAGCGTTCCAGCGCCTGAAGGAAAAGCTGGCCGCACAGGGCCTGTTCGAGCAGGAGCGCAAGCGCGCCATTCCCATGTTCGCGCGCAGCATCGGCATCGTCACCAGCCCGCAGGCGGCGGCCCTGCGCGACGTGCTGATCGCGCTCAAGCGCCGCGCGCCGCACGTCTCCATCATCCTCTACCCCACACCCGTGCAGGGCCAGCAGGCGCCGGAAAAAATCGCGCACGCCATCCGCACGGCATCAACCAGGGCCGAGTGCGACGTGCTGCTGGTGTGCCGTGGCGGCGGCAGCATCGAGGATTTATGGTCATTCAACGATGAAGCCGTGGCATATGCGATCGCCGATTGCTCCATGCCCGTGATCAGCGGCGTGGGCCACGAGACCGATTTCACCATCGCCGACTTCGCGGCCGACCTGCGCGCGGCCACGCCGACGGCGGCGGCCGAACTGGCGGCCACGCCGCGCGCCGACTGGATGGCGTCCCTGCGCGCCGATGCGGCCGACCTGCGCCGCGCCATGCGCCGCCGCCTCGACGATGCGGCGCAAACGCTGGATCGCCACAGCCGCCGCCTGCTCAACCCGAAGGCGCAGTTGCAGCAGCAGCGCTTGCAGCTACTGGCCCTGTCGACGGCCATGACGCATGCGGCGCGCGCGCCCGTGAACCAGTCACAGTACGCGCTGGAACGCCTGCGTGCGCGCTGGGCGGCCTTGCGGCCCGACGTCACGGTGCCGCGCGCGCGCCTGGTGGAAATGCAGCGGCGCTGCGGCGCGGCCATGACGCAGCAGCTAGGCCAGCGGCGCCACCGCCTCGACGGCCTGGCGGCGCAGCTGGAGCTGTTGAATCCGCAGCGCACCCTGGAACGCGGCTACGCCATCCTGCGCGACGAAAAAGGCAGCATCGTGCGCTCGCCGGCGCAGCTGCAGGCGCGCCAGAATGTCAATGTGCGCCTGGCCGAAGGCAGCGCGCAGATCGGCATCGCCAGCGTGCAGGCGACGTTAGAGTAAAAGAGGCCGCCAGGGGAGCATCGGCACTGCGGGGCAAGCTATGTCCAGCCCCTGCTTCGACGCCAGCCTGCGTGGCGTCTTCGATGGCCTGCCAGACACGGGCTATGCGCGCTTCACCATCCGCTGAGGCCTGCGATGGGGGGCTTTTCCAGCCGATGCAAGCTAAACGAGAATCACTACGCCAGCAGTATCTGCGACGCGTGCCGGAATCTGCAGCAATGGCGCATCCGCTTTACAATAGTGGCTCGTTCAGCAAGAATGCTTGATTCAAGCACGCAGGCTCAACCCTCCGGCCCCGGGCCGGAAGACTCCGAACACTCACCACAAAGGGACATCACATGGAACATACTCTGCCACCACTGCCGTATGAAATGGACGCTCTGGCGCCGCATATTTCGAAAGAAACCCTGGAATACCACTATGCCAAGCATCACCAGGCATATGTAACGAACTTGAACAACCTGATCAAGGGCACCGAGTTCGAGAACCTGTCGCTGGAAGAGATCATCAAGAAATCGTCGGGCGGCATCTTCAACAATGCAGCGCAAGTATGGAACCACACCTTCTACTGGAACGGCATGAAGCCGGCCGGCGGCGGCGCGCCTACGGGTGCCGTGGCTGACGCGATCAACGCCAAATGGTCGTCGTTCGACAAGTTCAAGGAAGAATTCACCAAATCGTGCGTGGGCAACTTCGGTTCGGGCTGGACCTGGCTGGTGCAAAAAGCCGACGGCTCCGTCGACATCGTCAACACCTCGAACGCCGGCTGCCCTTTGACCACCGGCGACAAGCCGCTGCTGACCTGCGACGTCTGGGAACACGCCTACTACATCGACTACCGCAACCTGCGCGCCAAGTACGTGGAAACGTTCTGGGGCCTGGTCAACTGGGAATTCGTTGCCAAGAACTTCGCGTAAGCGCATTTCTCTTGTCAACGTCAACGACATTTTGACATGAGAATATGACATGAAAATTGTCATATTTTCCCAAAGGAAGTTTTTACCGCAAGGTAATAACTTCCTTTTTTACATGTGAACGCATGATACACATCAGCATGTAAGGCAGGCCAAGTTGGACCAGGCCGGCACTGTGCGCCTGCCAGGTAGATCCCCCCCTTCTGGCACTGCGCATGCAAATGGCAGCGGGACGATATGTCCGGAATTTACGAAACATTTACGTGCCCGACCAAGCAATTTACATTTTGCTTATGCATGCCCCGCTACACTTTCTCATTTGCAACACAAGCATGTGGCCATCCTGGCCGAAGCAAGCCAGTGGCAACGGGCTGCCGCGCCAGAACCTCCCCCTACCTTCCATGTCCGCACCGCAGCACATTAAAAATGAACACTTTTTCCAGCAATGGCTGATCCACGCCATGGTGTTGTCGGCACTGGCCGGCTTCATTGGATTCACCCAGTACGAGGAATATCACCGGATTGATACTCAGGAACACGAGCGACTGGCGATGCAGGCGGAAATCGTGGAAAAGAATTTAACGCCACAATTGAAGTTGAGCAAGCGCGTGATCGACAGCATCATCGACGAACTGGCGGCCTGGCAGGCGCAAGGCGATCACCTGCAGCGGGCGAATCACTCGCTCAAAGTGATCAACGATGCGCTGATCGGCATCCGCCCCATCCTGGTCATCGGTCCTGACGGGCAGGTGGTAGCGGGCAGCGACGCCGGCATGGCGGACAAAAACTTCCGGCAAAACGATTGCTTCCAGAAAGCCATGCGACTCGCCGATCCGCAATTGCTGCACGTTAGCGCGCCGCCTGGCAACACCGCCGCTCCCGGCGCGATCAGCCTGTGTCGCCGCATCAGCGGGTTTCAGGGCGGCTTTGGCGGCGTCGTCATGGTCAGCCTGGCGCCCGCCTACTTCTCCGACCTGCTCGATTCGATTCGTTATGCGCGCGATGTCCATAGCTCGATCTCACGCGAAGACGGCCAGTTGTACCTGGCTTCTACACGCCGGACTGACGCCCGGATGCCCGGGCTACCACGCGGCGCCGACGAGCAGCGCATGGTCGCCGAGCGCTATGTGCCATCGAGCGCGGCCCTCTTCGGGGCGACGCTGCGCATCGCCGTGAGCCGCGACACCGAGGTCTTGTTCGCGCCGTGGCGCCACAGCTTGTATGCGCAAAGCGTCCTGTTCGGCTTGGTCGCCATCTTCAGCACGCTCGGGCTGCTGATCATACAAAAACGCCACCGCTTGCGGCGGGCCGAGCGCAAGAAGACAGAGAAGCAAATACAGCAACTGGCCTTCTTCGATCAACTCACCAAGCTGCCCAACCGCATCTTGCTGCTGGACCGCCTGAAGCAGGCGAAGAAGGCCAGCCTGCGCAGCGGCAACCATGGCGCCGTCCTGTTCATCGATCTGGACAATTTTAAGACACTCAACGACACGCTTGGGCACGACATGGGTGACCTCTTGCTCAATCAAGTCGCGCGGCGCCTGGTCGGCTGCGTGCGCGCTGGCGACACCGTGGCCCGCCTGGGCGGCGATGAGTTCGTCGTCATGCTGACGGACCTGCATGTGAATGCGGAACAGGCGGCAGCCCAGGTCGATATCGTCGGCAACAAGATACTGCAGGAACTGAGCCAGACCTATTGGCTCAACCAGGTTACTCACCGCAGCACCTCGAGCATCGGCGCGACGCTCTTCATGGGCAATCTGACCAGCATCGACGATCTGCTCAAGCAGGCGGACCTGGCCATGTACAAATCCAAGGCGGTGGGACGCAATGCCTTGCGCTTCTTCGATCCCGCCATGGAGGTGGCCATGCTGGAGCGGGCCGCGCTGGAAACGGACTTGCGCGACGCCATTCCATGCCAGCAGTTGATACTCCACTACCAGCCCCAAATCGACCACCATGGGGGCGTTACCGGCGTCGAAGCGCTGGTACGCTGGCAACACCCGCTACGCGGACTGGTGCCGCCTAGCGACTTCATTGCGCTGGCCGAAGAGATCGGCGTGATCCTGCCGCTGGGACAATGGGTGCTTGAAACGGCCTGCGCACAATTGGTCGCCTGGGCCGGACAGCCCGACATGCGCCATCTGAGCATCGCGGTCAATGTCAGCGTGCGCCAGTTCAACCAGGACGATTTTGTCGATCAGGTGCTGTTCGCCCTGACCTGCAGCGGCGCCAACCCACATCGTCTCAAGCTTGAGCTGACCGAGAGCCTGCTGGTGTCCGACGTCGGCAGCGTGATCGCCAAGATGTCCGCAATCAAAGCGCACGGCGTCGGTTTTTCGCTCGACGATTTTGGCACAGGTTATTCTTCCCTGGCCTATCTCAAGCGCTTGCCTCTGGACCAGTTGAAAATAGACAAGTCTTTTGTCCGCGACGTGACGCATGACCCTAGCGACGCATCGATCGCCAAAACCATCATCGCCCTGGCTCGCAGCCTGAACATCGCAGTCATCGCGGAGGGCGTCGAGACGCTGGCACAGCGTGATTTCCTGGCGCGCTACGGTTGTCGCGCCTATCAGGGATACTTCTTCAGCCGCCCCTTGACGCTGACGGACCTGGAAAAGTTTGTGCAGCGCCGCTCGCATGCTGCGCCATGCAGCGATGCTCAGCGCCGTCTGCGCTCTTGAGTAGAGCCCGCGTCAGATATAGTCAAGGCCGCGAGCACGGCAAGCTTGTCAGGCCTGCCCGATGCTGCCCTTCGACGGCAAAGGGGCGGCCGCGAAGCGCCGCCATGGCCGCACCAGCGCCTTGCCTGCGCCGCCCTGCAATTGCGCCGCCAGGAAGCCGCGCACATAGGCGATCTGCGGCAGCAGATCAGGCTGCATTTCGGCCAGCGCGCGCAGCAAGCCGTCCGCCACCTCGATATCGTTGCGCCAGCCCAGCTCGTCCTGCAAGATGGATAGCCGCTTCACGTAGTGCCGGACTTGCCCGGCGTCATAAAGGGATGCGAAAAATTCAACGGCATAGCGGGCCTTCTTGGCCGCGATGCGCACCCGGTGGCGCGCCGGCGGCGCCAGCCGCGGCAAGTCTTTTCCCCGCTTTAACAGGCGGCGCAGATCCTTGCGCAGGGTAGCGCGGGCAAACGGGCAGATAGGCGCGTCCAGGCGCCGCAATTGGCGCGTCGAGCAGCTGTCGCGCCAGGCGCGCGCCTGCAGCCAGCGTTGCAAGCCCAGCATGCAGGCCGTGTAGCGCGCCGAGGTGATGGCCTGGGCCGCTTGCACATGCTGGAGCCGCGCCTGCGCGTGCGCCGCCGCCGCCAGTGCCGCCGCATCTGCCTGCGCCTCGCCATCGAGTTGCGCCAGGGTATGGCCAGCCAACACATCCCAGTCGCGCGCCTCGCCCAGCGCACCGCCCAGCCAACCGAGTTCGCTCTTCAAGGCATCCGGCAGCGCCAGCAGGGACTTGAACATGCCCAGCGCCGAGCGCAGACGGCGCAGTCCCACGCGCATCTGGTGCACGCTTTCCACATCCTCGCCCGCCGCCACGCCATCCTGGTTGCCGCTGACTTGCTCCAGGCAATTGCCGGCGATGGCCAGGAACACTTGCTCCACCGACATCGCCGCGTCCAGCGCCAGGGGCTGCGCCTTGACGGCGCGCAAAGGCTGCGGCACTACGAGGCGATAACCGCGCTCCGCCTTGCTCATGTGGCCCAGCTGCAGCGGCACGTCTTGCAGCAGGGCCAGTGCCACCTCGAACAGGCTGGCGGCTTGTCCCTGCTTCAGCTCCAGTTCGATCTCGCTGACGGGCAAGCTGCGTAAGGCCCCGTCCACTCCGTTCGCGCCGCTTTCAATGACACCCTGGTCCAGCACGCATTCGATCTGGTCGCCCTGCGGCGTGCGCAACTGCCATACGGTGCGCTCGATGCGCGTGGTAAACACGGGCTGCAAGGCGTCGCGGATGGCGTCCTGGCGCAGCAGCGCGCGGACGGGCTGCTTGCGGCCAATGGCCGCATCGAGCGCGGTGAGATCCGGTTGCGGCCCGGGAACTTCGCCCTCCCATTCGTGGCGGCTGTGCAAGCCGCCGCTGACGCTGCCGCCCGCCTTCAATGTCTGCACCCAGCGCCCATCGACCTGACGCACGCGCAAGCCCGCCTGATGGCGGCATAGCTGCAAATCGGGCGTATCGACATAGATATCGTGCATCTGCAGCACTTGCACCTCTCCTTGCGCAGTCTGCGCCAGCAGCGGATGCGCGCGCAGGCGGGGCGCGTCTTGCGGCGCCAGCAACAATTTCAATTCGATTTCCATGACAGCTCCTTGCGAGACTCCTCAACGCCCATTGTAAGGCGCGCCCGGTCGCGCGCAAGGCGCACGCACGCACACTTTGATTTTGCGCGAAAATAAGCGATTCACTCAAACAGGAGATGCCATGACCTACCACGCCGCCGAGAACCGCTACGACAGCATGCCATACCGCACGTGCGGGCGCAGCGGGCTGAAACTGCCGTTGCTGTCACTAGGTCTGTGGCACAACTTTGGCGACAGCAACAATCTGGCTTCGCAGCGCGACATGCTGCGCACCGCATTTGACCTGGGCATCACGCATTTCGACCTGGCGAATAACTATGGCCCGCCGTATGGCAGCGCGGAAAGCAATTTCGGCAAGCTGCTGCGCGACGATTTTTTACCGTACCGCGATGAGCTGATCATTTCCACCAAGGCAGGCTGGGATATGTGGCCGGGCCCGTACGGCCAGGGCGGCGGCTCGCGCAAATACGTGCTGGCCAGCCTGGACCAGAGCTTGCAGCGCCTGGGCCTGGACTACGTCGATATCTTTTACTCGCACCGCTACGACGCCGACACGCCGCTGGAAGAAACCATGGGCGCGCTGGCCAGCGCCGTGCAGCAGGGCAAGGCGCTGTACGTGGGCCTGTCGTCGTATTCGCCGCAAAAAACGGCCGAGGCCGCCGCCCTGCTGAAGGAGTGGAAAGTGCCGTGTCTGATCCACCAGCCGGCCTACAATATGCTCAACCGCTGGATCGAGGAAGACGGTTTGCTCGATACCCTGCAAGAGCAAGGCATGGGCTGCATCACGTTTACGGCGCTGGCGCAGGGGCTGCTCAGCGACAAATACCTCGATGGCGTGCCGCAAGATGCGCGCGTCAACCGCCCCGGCGGCGGTTCGCTGACGCAACAGCACCTGAGCGCGGAAAACCTGGCCCGCGTGCGCGCCCTGAACCAGATCGCCGCACAGCGGGGGCAAACCCTGGCGCAGATGGCGCTGGCCTGGGTGCTGCGCGATCCCCGCGTCACTTCGACCCTGATCGGCGCGAGCAGCAGCGCGCAAATACGCGAAAACGTGGCCGCGCTGCAGCAATTGTCGTTCACGGCCGACGAGCTGGCCGCCATCGACGTGCAGGCGCGCGAAGGCCATATCAATCTGTGGGAAGGCCCGTCGCGGGCCGTGTAAAGCGTTCAGGGCGGCGCTGGCGGCGGCAGCAGGGCCAGCAGTTCCTGCGCCACCTGCCAGCGCCGTTCGGGCGTGGCGAACACACCCACATCCACCTGCGCGCCGCCATGGCCGACATCCTTGATGTGTAGCAACTGGCGTGGCCCTTGCGGCACATCGATGCGCGTGCGACACGCCAAAAAGTGGTGGCGCCGGCAGCGCCCGGCTCAGGCGCCCATGCGCACCAGCGCGTGGCCCACGTGCTGCCACCAGTGATCACGCGACTTGACCTGTTTCAGGCAAGAAGAGTCGATTTCCGTAGGAAACACGTGATCCTGGCAAGCCTTCGTTTCCAAGGCATAACGCTGGTTTTCCGCCGCCGCCAGGGCCACGACGAGCCAGAACGTCAGCGCCAGCAAGACCACCAGCACACTCCACGCCAGGTGATTGGTGTTACTTTTTTCACCAAAAAACTCGCGCGGCCGCGTCTCGCGGTACATCAACATCAAGTCTTTTTCTTTCTCTTCCGACATCTGCGTTTGCATCCTGTGACATCCTATCCTGTGCCGGCCGGCTGGCCATGGCGGCGCGCACGCCGCCGTGCCCATATTTTACGCTGATGGCGCAGGAGAGGCGGTAATTCGTGGCGGCCATGCGCCGCCACCCGCCATCAGGGACGCGGCAGCGGCGCCTGCGGCGCGCGCGGTTGGTCATCGTCCCCTTCTGCCGGCGGCGCGGGTACCAGGCGCTCCACATGATCGACGTCGATGTCGCTGCCGTCGGATGTCGCGTTGTGGGGCTCCACGCCGGCCCGGTCGCCAGTACCGGCCGCATCGCTGTCGCTATCGAGCTCTTCCGGGTCCTGGCCCGGCACGCCCTGCATGTCGCTGCCGCTGTCGGAACTGTCGCTGGGACCGAGCGCGCCCTTGCCATGGCCGCTGCCCAGGACGCGGTCGGGGGTGACGGGCAAATTGTCCGGATCGAGTGTGCTGCTGCTCATGGCTGACTCCCGTTGATCAAAAAACCAGCTTACTCCCCTGGCCCGGCCAGCGGCGCACGCCTGCACGGCATTTTCCTTGTGGAAATGCGGCATCGCACAACTATTTTCATAAATTACTTCACAAATGTACTATTCATTGATATAGTTAATTCAAGTAAGCATCTTCTCATCCAGAAACTGCTTCATCGGCGGCATGGCGCCCACCAGCGCCATGCCGCCGAACCGACCGGTAAGTGGCGATCCGGCCCATCCACCCAGCCATCATGCACATTTTGGAGTCTTATCATGCAAGCCAAATCACTCATCGCAGCCTTGTTTGCCATCACCACCGCCACTTCGGCTTTCGCCCAAAGCGCCGCACCTGCCGCTGCCAGCCAGCAACTCACGCGCGCTGACGTCACGGCCGAATACGCCCGTGCCCGCAACGCCGGCGACATCGCCACCAGCGAAGTCGACTACCCGAAAACGCCGGCCACCGCCGCCAGCCAGGTGACGCGCGAGCAAGTCATGGCCGAGTTCTACGCCGCCCGCAAGGCTGGCCTGATCCCGCAAACGGAAGCGGACTTTGATGTCGCGCAAACGGCCAAGCACGTCGTGAAATAAGAAACCACTCAGCCGGTTTCAGTCAGTCAGTAACACACCTCAGTTGCGGCGCAGCACCCGGGCCACTCCCGGCGCTCACCGCGGCGAGCTGTCAGCAGCACCCCAACACCACCTTCCGGAGTCCCTGCATGTCCCTGCACCGCCGTTTGCTTGCCGCCAGCCTGATCCTTGCCTTGAGCGCGTGCGCCGACATGGGCCATATCGCGCCGCAATCGGCCATGCTCGACGCCAACAAGCTGCAAGCGAGCCAGGCCATGGATGCCGCCGCCAGCGCCGCCATACAATGGCCGCGCACGCAATGGTGGCAAGACTTGCACGATCCCCAGTTGAACCGCCTGATGGAGCAGGCACTGGCCGACAGCCCCACGCTGCGCGGCGCCCAGGCACGCGTGCGCCAGGCCGAGGCGCTGGCCGGCGCGTTTGAAGACAAGACCCGCCCGCAGGCGGACGCGAATGTCTCCATCAACCGCGAACTGTATTCGCAGCACGGCAGCACGCCGGCGCCGCTGGCCGGCAATTACGCCTGGCGCAACCAGGCCACCGTCACCGCTTCGTACGACCTGGACCTGTGGGGCCGCAACCGCGCCGCCCTGTCCGCCGCCCTGGGCGACGTGCGGATGGCGTCGGCCGAATCGCAGATGGCGCGCCTGGCGCTGGAAACGGCGCTGGTGCGCACCTACATCCAGCTGTCGTATGAATTCCAGCTGCAGGACGTGATCGAACGCAGCCTGGCGCAGCGCGCCCGCATCCTCGACATCACGCGCCAGCGCAAGGCTGCCGGCATCGGCACGGACATCGACGTGGCGCAGATCGAAACCACCTTGCCGGCAGGCCGCCGCCAGCTGGAGCAGTCGGCCGAGTCGCTGGCCCTGCTGCGCAACCAGCTGGCGGCCCTGGCAGGCAAGGGCCCGGCAGCCGGCTCGGCGTTCACGCGCCCCGTGCTGCGCCTGGACCAGCCGCTGGCCATTCCCGCCGCCCTGCCGGCCGACCTGATCGGCCGCCGGCCCGACATCGCCGCCCAGCGCTGGCGAGTGGAAGCGGCGGCGCAGCGCATCGACGCTGCCAGGGCCGAGTTTTACCCGAACGTCAACCTGGTGGCCTTCGCCGGCTTCCAGGCCTTCGGCTTCAGCCATTTTCTCGACGCCAACTCGGACATCCGCGGCGTCTCGCCCGCGCTGAGCCTGCCCATCTTTGCCGGCCCCCGCCTGCGCGCCCAGCTGGGCAGCCAGACGGCCGTGTACGATGGCGCCGTGGAGCAGTACAACGCCAGCGTCATCAACGCCATGTCGGACGTGGCCAACGCCGTCACGCGCGCCCAGTCGCTGAAAAAGCAGCACCAGTTGACCGTGCAGGCGCTGGCCACGGCGCAGCGCGCGCGCGACCTGGCGGAAAAGGCGTACAAGGCAGGCATGAGCGACGCCATCAACATGCTCAACACGCAAGTGGCGCTGCTGGCGGAAGAACAGCAGCAGGCGCAAAATGGGGCACGCGAACTCGATCTGTACGTTTCCTTGATGAATGCACTGGGAGGCGGCATCTAAGCTTGCAATCCTGGCATTGCCCTAACCCAACAAGATACAATCGGAACTTTATTCACACATGAAGGAATTGACATGACCGCTTTTGACGCCACCTCCAAGCGGCTGCAAAACATCCGCACGCGCATGCCAGGCTTCCCCATGGAACTGATGCGCCTGTTGCGCATGACGTACCACATTCAAAAAGGCATGAAGGATCTGACCAATGCCGCGCTGAAAAAGCACGACCTGGTCGATGCCAGCTACATGGTGCTGGCCGTGCTGTACGGCACGGACGACGAAACCTCGAACGCCTGCACCCTGGGCATGGCCTGCCATGAAAAACCGGCCAACCTGACGCGCGTGTGCAACGACCTGGAAGCGCGCGAGCTGATTCACCGCGGCACGCGTCCCGGCGACCGCCGCTCCGTGATGATTTCGCTGACCGACAAAGGCCGCGCGCTGATCGAAACGGCGCTGCCGGACGTGTACCAGGAAACCTCGGCCCTGTATGAAGGGTTGACGGAAGAAGAACTGCAAGTGCTCGACAAACTGTACATGCGCCAGTTGCGCAATCTCAACAATCTCAACAGCCAGAACTGATCGCCTATCGATGACGCCAGCCACAGCAACAACACCTACATATGGCCCCCTGACCCGGGCGGCCCACTGGCTGGCGCTGGCGCTGCAGGACTGGCGCACGACGGAAGGCGAACGCTGGATCTACATCGGCAAGACCCTCATCGCCGCGTTCTGCGCCCTGTGGCTGGCCTACCGGCTGGGACTCGATTCGCCCAGCACGGCGATGACCACCACCATCATCCTGGCCCTGCCCAGCAGCGGCATGGTGCTGGAAAAAAGTTTTTACCGCCTGTGCGGCACCCTGCTCGGGTGCACGGCCGCGCTGACCCTGATCGGTCTGTTCCCGCAGCAGCCCGTGCTGCTGTTCGCCGGCCTGGCCCTGTGGGTTGGCCTGTGCACGAGCGGCTCGGCCCTGCACCGCAACGCCCAGTCGTATGTGTACGTGCTGGCCGGCTATACGGCCTGCATGATAGTTCTGCCCGCCATCGAGCAGCCGATGCAGGTATTCGCGCTGGCCGTCACGCGCGTGGCAGAAGTAAGCCTGGGCATCATCTGCTCGGCGTTTGTATCCAGCGTGCTACTGCCGCGCCACCAGGGCACGCAGGTGATGCGCACGGTGCAGGCCCGCTATGGCAAATTCCTCACCTTTTGCCAGGACGTGCTGCAGCAAAAGCTCACGCCGGCGCAGGTGGAACTGACGCATTTGCAGTTTGCCGCCGACGTGGCGGCGCTGGAACAGGGCCGCTCGGCCGCCCTGTTCGAAGTCACCAGCAAGGTCAGTCACGTGCGCGCGCAAAACCGCAAGCTGCACGCCTTCAACGCCACCTTCATGACAGCGCTGACCACCTTCTATACTTTCCATCGCCTGTTCGACCGCCTGCAGCGCGATGGCGAGACACAAGTCATGCAAGCCTGCGCGCCCCTGTACGCCATCGTCGCAGAAGCGCTGCAGGGCACGCCTTCGCAAGGCTCGCTCGACACCATGCAGCAGCATCTGCAAACGGCGCTGGGCCAGGCGCGCGCGGACATCGATAGCGCGACCATCGTGCATGCGCAGCGCATCGATTTCGATACCGTGTGCGAGCTGCTGGAACGCTTCGCGCGCGACATGAGCCGCTTTCACGAAGTGTATTTCAGCCTGGCGCACGATACGCCGCTGGAAGTGAGCACGCCGCAGGCGTATGCGCCGAAGACGCCGCCCGCGCTGGTGATCGCCAGCGGCGCGCGCGCGGCCATCAGCCTGGCCCTGCTGGCCCTGGGCGCCTACTTCCTCGCCTGGCCCTACGCCAGCACGGCGATGCTGATGGCGGCCGTGTTCTGCGCGCTGGCCTCGTCCTCGCCGCGCCCCATCCTGATGATCCGGCAAGTGCTGGCGGGCTTTTTGATCGCCATGCCGCTGGCGCTCGTCTGCGTGTATTTCGTGCTGGTGCACGGCGACGGCTTTCCCATGCTGGTACTGAGTTTTGCACCCTTCCTGGCCGTCGGCCTGTATCTGATGACGAATCCGGCCAAGCTGGGCGTGGGCCTGGGCGTGTCGACCTTCATCACGCAGATGGCGCCGACGAATGTGATGCATATCGATGGCGCGGCCTTTTTGAACACGGGCATGGCCCTGATCGTCGGCCTGATGCTGGCCGCCCTCGTGTTTGCCGTGCTGCTGCCCGAGCACACCATGGGCCACAAGGACCATATCGGCCGGGCCCTGTGGCGCGAAGCGCTGCATGCATGCACGGCGCCCGCGCGGCGCGTAAAACACCGCTTCGACAACCGCGTGCGCGACCTGCTCAGCCAGCTCAATGCGGCGGCCGGACCGGCACCGGGCGAGGCCACGCGCGCCGTCGTGCGCCAGGCCCTGACTTTGCTGGAAATCGGCCACTCGGTGATCGAATTGCGCGAATTGATCGCGAGCGCCCGGCCAGGCACCACGCGCCACGCGCTGCAGCAATGCGTGAACCATATCGCCGCCTGGCTGCGCACGCGCAGCGACACGGCACTGCAGGCGGCGCTGGCGGCCACCCTGCAGGCGGGCGCCGTGGTGCGCGCAGCCCAGACGGAAGTCGATGCCACCGCCGAACGCAGCGCGCGTCTGCACACGGCGCTGGCCGACCTGCATTCCATCTACACCTCATTACTCGACCATATGGCGCCTGGCGCCGGAGACCACCATGCCGCGTGAATTCGCCCTGTTCGGAATTCTGATTCCCACCCTGCTACCCCTGTTCATCCTCAGCATCGGCCTGCAAACCCTGCTCGACCGCGTGCTGGGCTGGCTGGGCGTGTACCGCATGGTGTGGCACCCGTCGCTGGCGCGGCTGTGCATCTTCATCGCCATCTTCGGCGCGCTGGCCCTGTCGCTGTACAAATAACGCGCACATAAAAAAATTGTTCAACCCAATCAAGGAAAGGCTGCCGACATGGTAAGCAAACTGACCCGCTATGCAATCACCTTGCTGCTCCTGGCCGCAGCACTGTGGATAGGCAAGACCGTCTGGGACCGCTACATGGAGTCGCCGTGGACGCGCGACGGGCGCATCAAGGCCGATATCATCAACATCAGCGCCGACGTGGCCGGCACCGTCACGGACGTGCTGGTGCGCGACAACCAGGTGGTGCACAAGGGAGATATCCTGTTCGTCGTCGACAAGGAACGCTATGCGAGCGCGCTGGCGCAAGCCGACGCCGTGCTGGCCACGCAAAAAACGGAACTGGGCCGCCGCGGCAAGGAAGCCCAGCGCCGCGCCAATCTGGACGCCAGCATCATCTCGACGGAAAGCCGCGAAAGCGCCGCCTTTGCGGCCAGTTCGGCCTCATCGCAAGTGCAGGCGGCGCTGGCCGCCCGCACCTTGGCGCAATTGAACCTGGAACGCACCACCGTGCGCGCGCCCGTCAGCGGCTACGTGACCAACCTGAACGTGCACAAGGGCGATTTCGCCGCCGTCGGCGCGGCCAAGCTGGCCGTCATCGACAGCGCCTCATACTACGTCGTCGGCTATTTCGAGGAGACCAAGCTGGGCATGCTGGCGCAGGATGACAAGGCGGAAATGAATTTGATGAGCGGCGGCACCCTGCACGGCCACATCGAAAGCATCGCGCGCGGCATCACCGACCGCGACGCCGCCACGGGCCGCGAACTGCTGGCCGACGTCAATCCCACCTTCAACTGGGTGCGCCTGGCGCAGCGCGTGCCCGTGCGCATCCACATCGACGAGCAGCCGAAGGGGCAACTGCTGGTGGCCGGCACTACCTGCACCGTGGTGATCACGCCCCATTCGGCGCCGCCCAAGGCCGCGCCCGCCAAAGCGTCACCTTTAGCGCCCGCCCGCCACGTCGAGGATGCTGCCCGTCACATAGCTGGCGCCCGGCCCCGGCAGATACAGGATGTCGCCGGCGATTTCTTCCGGCTGGCCGCCCGAGGCGTGGATCTCCGTGTAGTTGATGCCGGGTAATCAGGATCACTTCCTTCATTGCCCTTCCTCGACGGTTGTGGTTTCATGATACCCGCAACCTGCAGACGTAAAAAAGCCCGCACAAAGCGGGCAGTTTGCCTATCCGTCCCTCATCGTCACAACGCTGGAGAAAATCGTAGCGAGCAGCAGTGATTGGTGGCCGCAAAGCGCGACGCACAGTCGATTGTATCCGGCGTTCTATGACCTGAAGTGCGTCATGGCATAGCCAAGATGCTGCCACCAGTGCTCGCGCGACTGCACGGACGCCAGGCATTTTGCGTCGACCTCGTTCTTGAACGCGGGATCCACGCAAGCCTTGGTGACCAGCGCATTGCGCTGGTTTTCCACGTTGACGACGGCAATCGCCAGCCACGCCACGAGGGCGAGGGCCAGCGCGCACAAGGTCCAGGGCAGCTGTTTCATGATGCGCTCCGCTTACTTCTTCGCTGGCGCAGGGGCGCGCTCTTTCAGCACGCGCGCCACCAGTTCATCCATCACGCGCAGGGTCGCCGCCTGGGTCTGCGGCTCGGACTGGCCCGGACGCGACAGCTGCGACGGCGATGTGACGAAGCGGCCGTCGATGACGATGGTCGGCGCGCTGTCGATCTTGCTGGCGGTGATCAGCTGTTCGTTGCGTTTCAGCTTGGTCTGCACGCCGAAGGAATTGAACATGTCCAGGTATTTCGCCTTGTCGATGCCATTCTTTACCAGCAGGTCGAGGATGGCGTCATCGCGGTTCAGGCGGTTGCGCTCGACGTGGATGGCGCGGAATATCTTGTCGTGGAACTGCTCCAGCTGGCCCATCGCCTCAAGCGTGGCATAGGCGTGCGCCTGCGGGTCTTTCGGGCCGGAGAAGGCCAGGTGGATGCGGCGGAAGGCGATCTTGTCGCCCTGCTTCTTGACCCAGTCGTGCATCAGCGGATCGAGCGCGTAGCAATGCGGGCAGGAATACATGAAGTACTCCACCACTTCCACCTTCTTGCCCGTGTCCGTACGCACTGGCGTCGGGAGCGTGGTAAAGCCGGTATCGGCCGCCATGGCGCCGCCGGTGGCCGCCACCAGAGTGACGGCGGCAAGCAGGGGACGCAAGAAACGCAGAAAACGCATAATAATCCTTCATCAAAAGTGGTCGTGAACGGGGCGAGATTACCACTTTTTGCGCCAGGCGATGACGCCCCGGCGGAAAAAAACCGTGTTTATCGTCCCGCTTTGCGCCCGCTTAAGCCGTATTTAAGCCCCGCCGCGCTTGCGCCTCAAAAATGGTAGCGCGCCGACACGCGCAGCTGGCGCGCATCCTTGAGGTAAATGCTGGAGCGGCAGCCCGGCGCATCGCCGTAATGGCGACGGTTGGCCAGATTGCTGCCGGCCAGTTCCAGCTCCCAGGCGCCCAGCTTGTGCACATAGCGCCCGTCCACGCTGGCAAACGCGGGCACTTGCGCCAGGCAGCTGCTGGCGAAGTCGGGACCATAGCGCAGGGCGCGCAGCCATTGCAGGCCCACATCGGCACTGGCGCCGCCCTGCCCCGTCCAGTACAGGCGCAGGCTGGCCAGGGTCTTGGGCACGAGGGCGATATCCGGACCGTCATAGGCGTAATCGTCATAGCGCGCATGCACTTGCCGCAACTGAGCGTCGAGGCGCCAGTCGCGCGCCAGCGCCATGCTGGCCTCGATGGCGATGCCGTCGCGGCGCGAGGGGTCGAGGTTGCCCGCAAAACCCAGCTGGCCCAGGCTCTGGTCGAAGACGATCTGGTTACTCAGGCGCTCGCTGAAGACGCGCACGGAAACGCTGCGCGCCGCGTCGCCGAAGGTGGCGCCCACTTCCATTTCGCGCCGCAACTGTCCCGCCAGGGGGCGGTAGCCGGCGCTGGTATAGCCATCGTCGTCGATGCGGTAGCTGCGCGCGGCCTTGGCGTACACGCTCAGTTGCGGGCGCAGTTGCAGGCTGCCCTGCAAGTCCCAGGCATTCTGGTTTTCCCAGTCGCTGCCGCCGGCGGGCATGTCGGCCGGATCGAGCTGGAACTGTTCATGCCGCAATCCCAGCAGCAGGCGCGGCGCATACGCGCCGCCGAAGGCCAGTTCCTCGCGCAGCAGCAGCGCGCGCGAGTACTGGCGGCGCTGCCCATCGCCATCGCGGCCCGAGCGCCGCTGCCATTGCATCAGATCCAGGCCCACTTCCGTATCCGTGCCCACGCCGCCCACCTTGCCGTAATGGCGCAGGCGCGGCGCCAGTTGCCGGCGGCGGCTGCTGTACCGCGATTCTCTGCTGCCGTCCTCGCCCGCATACTGGGCCGTGGCACGTTTTTCCCGCTGCGACAGTTCCACGCCCAGCTCGAAACTGCCCACATAGCGCTGCACGAAGGCACTGGCGCGCCGCACCTCATAGCGGTACAGGTCTTCCGGGCGGGCCGCCAGCAAGGCCAGGAACGGCGCCTCGGGCGCGCGATAGCGGGTGTCCTGGTTCAGCTGGTCGGCGCTGAAACCGAAGCGGCCCTGGCGCACCTTCCATTCCGCGCCGCCGTTGACGCCGCGCTGGTGAAATACGCTGCCATCGCGGTAATTGCCATTGCGCAGCCCATCCATGGCCACGTCGAGCGTCATGCCGCCCTGCTCGCGCGACAGGGCGCCGCGCACGCTGTGCTGGCCGCCCTGCGCCAGTTCGGCGGACAAATCGCCATGCGTGACGCCGGCCGCGCCACCATCCACGCCATCCTGCGCGCACGCCGGCATGGCCAGGGCGCACAGCAGCAAGGCGCGCGTGACAATGGTCAGGACAGGAGGGGCAGGCATCATGGCGGCAGGCTTGAGGCATCACCGCAGCGCGAACGCACGGTAGTGGAAGAGTTGGATGGCAAAAGCGAATCATTATACGCACGGCGCGTGGCGCCGCAACAGCCAGCGGGGCTGCTTGCACAATTCATTGCTTATTTGTAATTTTTGCAGGTATATCAAGCTGCGCCCGGCGATCCTGGGCGCAGCCCACTACATGTAAAAATCAACAAGTCACCGTGGGAGTCAGGCGTGGAACATACGGCCGAAGCGCTGGAAAAAAAGGAGGAAAAGGTAGGCGCGGCGTGGGACAAGGCGCATCCGGACGCCAAGTCCGGCAAGGGCCCGTATGCCTATCTGACCAGCGTGGTCTTGCGCCGCCGCGGCGCACCCGTGCCGCAGGTGCTGCTGCTGAAGTTCGCCGACGGCACGTCCGAACGCGTGGTGTGGGACAACGAGCAGCTGTGGCAGCGCCACACCTGGAGCAAGCCCGTGAAGGCCGTCTCGGCGGAACTCGATCCCGACCGCGTGCACTACCTCGACGTCAACAAACTCGATGACAGCCGCCCCCTGAAGGCCGACAAATCCGCCGCGCGGCGCTGGAGCGTCGACCTTGCCGCCGCCTTCCAATACCTCCTTTCCCTGATTGCCATCGTATGAGCGCCACTTCCACGACACGGGCCAGCCGCGCCGCCCTGCAATGGCGCTTGCTGCTGTGGGCGGGCCTGGTAGTGACGGCCGCGCGCGCGCCTGTTCGCGCTGATCGACGTCAAGCGCTCGCTCGCGTAATCAAGCCCCCAGGCGTCCTTCATCGGCCAGGAAGTCGATGAAGGTGCGCACTTTCGAGGACAGGTAGCGGCGGCTGGTGTAGACGGCGTACACCTTGCCGCCCGCCAACTTGAAATCATCGAAGAGGCGCACCAGCCGCCCCGCCGCCAGGTCGGCATCCGTCTGCCACGACGGCAGCAGGGCGATGCCCATGCCGTCGAGCGCGGCCGCGTGCAACAAGCTTTCGTTATTGCATTGCAGCACGGGCGAGAACTTCACCGTCTCGTGTCCCTGCGGCCCGTCGAAAGACAGTTCATTGCCATTTGACAACAAGGAATAGCTGATCATGGCGTGCCGCGCCAGGTCCTGCGGCGTTTGCGGGTGGCCCGCGCGCGCCAGGTAGGCGGGCGCGGCCACCAGGTGAAAAGCGATGCTGCCGATGGGCCGCGCGATCAGGGTCGGCGACGGCGCCTGGCTCACGCGCAGGGCCAGATCAAACCCCTCTTCCACCAGGTTGACCACTCTTCCGCTCAAATCGATGTCGAACGTCACTTCCGGAAAGCGTTCGCGGTAGGCTGCCAGGGTGCGCGTAAAGATGGCGTTGGCGAACCAGACGGGGGCGCTCAGGCGCAGCATGCCGCGCGGCACCACCGTCGTGCGGCCCACCGTCGCTTCCACCTCGTCGAGATTGTCGAGCATGTCGCGGCACTGTTCAAAATACACTTTGCCGATTTCCGTCAGGCTCAGGTGGCGGCTGCTGCGGTTCAGCAGCCGCGCGCCCAGGTGGCGCTCCAGGTGCATCACGTGCTTGCTGACCATGGCCGGCGACAGATCCAGGCGTTCGCTGGCGCGCACAAAACTGTCCAGCTCCACCACGGCGCGAAACACGCGCATGCTGCGCAAGGTATCCATGACCATCCAATCATCAACAAAATGGAAATGATATATCAATAATTGCGATCTTGATCAACTGAGCGCGCATGACTATCATCGATAGCATCAGTCATTCCACTCCGGAGCCGCCATGCAAGAGCACACCTTCCCTACTTACTTCCTGTCGCACGGCGGCGGCCCGTGGCCGTTCATGAAAGACCAGTTCGGCGGCCGCTACGACGTACTCGAAGCGTCCCTGCAGGATATCCCGCGCCAGATCGGCGCGCGGCCGACAGCCGTGCTGGTGGTCACGGCGCACTGGGAAGGGCCGCAATTCCTCGTCTCGGCCAGTCCCCGGCCGGGCATGATCTACGATTATTCGGGCTTTCCGCCGCACACGTATCAGATCCAGTACCCGGCGCCCGGCGCGCCGGAACTGGCGGCGCAAGTCAAGCAGTTGCTCGATGCAAACGGCCATCCGGCACGCCTGGACCATGAGCGTGGGTTCGACCACGGCACCTTCAGCGCCCTGTTTCCCATCTACCCGCAAGCCGACATGCCGCTGGTGCAATTGTCGCTGAAACACGGTTACGACCCGCTCACGCACATCGAGGTGGGCCGCGCACTGGCCAGCTTGCGCCGGCAAGGCGTGCTGATACTCGGCAGCGGCCTCAGCTACCATAACTTACGCCAGTTCGGCCAGGCAGGCGCCGTCGCCTCGCAGCAGTTCGACGCCTGGCTACGCCAGGCCATGGCCCTGCCGCCAGAACAAAGGCTGGAGCAATTGCTGGCCTGGGACCATGCACCGGGCGCGCGCCAGGCCCATCCGCAGGAAGACCATCTGCTGCCGCTGATGGTGGCGCTCGGCGCGGCCGAACAGGAAGCGGCGCAGGTCGTGTACCACGAGGAGGATTTCTTTGGGGCGCTGGCGGTGACCAGTTTCAGGTTTGGAGAAGGCGCAGCCGCATAAAAAAAACGCCGCGACAGCCATGTCGCGGCGTTTTTCTTGGTAAAGCGGCAACTTACGTGCCGCGCTTGCCGCGCGCCGCATTCTTCGCCTTCTCGGCGGCAATCTCCGCTGCCTTGGCCGCTTTTTCCGCCATCTCGGCCGCGTGCTGGGCCAGCAAGGCCGCGCGCGTGTCCGGCGTTTCCAGCGAGATGCGTCCCAGGATGCCGCTGCGGTAGTCGAGCAGCAAGGTGTGCGAGGCTTTCTCGAAATCGTAGTCGCCGCCCTTGATGCGGAAGCCGCGCTTGGCGGCGATGCCCTCGACCACGCCGATGGCATCGACTTCCTCGACCTTGGTGCCGTAGCGGGCCGCCAGCAAGTCCGGGTAGCGCTTGAGCAATTCCTCGGCCAGGAACACGGCCACTTCCTCTTCGATCAGCGCGTTCGAGCCGATGGCGTGGCTGGCCGCCAGCATCAGGCCGTCGCTGGGGATGGCGATCTTTGGCCACAGCATGCCGGGCGTGTCGACGAGGATGGTGTTCTTGTCCAGATACAGCTTTTGCTGCATTTTCGTCACGGCCGGCTCATCGCCGACTTTCGCCACGCGTTTTTTCAGCAGCGCATTCATCAGGGTCGATTTGCCCACGTTGGGGATGCCCATGATCATGATGCGCAGCGGCTTTGTCGGCACGCCGCGGTGTGGCGCCAGCGACTTGGCCAAGTCCGGGATGCGCGCCACGTCGCCCGGCTTCTTGGTCGTCATCGCATACGCGGTCACGCCTTCCTGGGCATTGAAATAGGCTACCCAGGCGGCAGTGGCGGCAGGGTCGGCCAAGTCGGTCTTGTTGAGGATTTTCAGGCAAGGGCGCTGGCGGAACAGGCGCAACTCGTCCACCATCGGATTGCAGCTGGCTGCCGGCAGGCGCGCGTCCACCACTTCAATCACCAGATCGGTGTTCTCCATGGTCTCGGCCGCTTTCTTGCGGGCCGCGTTCATGTGTCCTGGGTACCATTGTATCGCCATGCTCTTGCTTTCAAAATCGTTCGGTCAATCCGCTATTTTACGTGGTTGCCGCCACGACGTCCCATTTTCCGCCGCCAGCGCCAGCCGTGCGACACGAACGAGACAATTGGTGATAATTTGGCAGTTACATGAATGATAAGATCCGCAGTCCGTCCAGCCTGGCCGGCTTCCCCATCGCACGCTTAACCTGGCACGCATTCCATGCACTTTCCCCGCTTTTTCCTCCTCGCCGCCTTTTACGCCTGCCTGCTGCCCGCCATGGCCCAGGAACAAGCGGCGGCGCCAGGCGACCCGGTGAACCAGGAAATGCAGCAGATTGTCGACGTGCAAAGCACGCGCGATCCCGACCTGCGCCCCTACCGCACCATGCTCAAGGGGCTAGATGCGTATGCCGACCACCAGCGCCTGGCGCCGGGTGCGCCGCTGCGCTTCATGCTGATTCCCGCCACGCCCCAGGCCAGGCTCGATGGCGTGACCCTGCATCTGTCGGCCGACAACCTGTCGATCCCCGTGCCGCTGGCAGCGGACGGCGGCTTCACCTTGTCGCGCGACAAGACCGCCTACGATGCGAATGCCGACCTGGTCAGCAACAAGAAGCGCGACACCTTGCGCTGGCGCGCCGACATCCACACGCCGGGCCTGCCCCGGAATGTGCGCCGCCTGGGTGACTTGCGCCTGGAATGCGAAATCCGCTGGGCCGTCGAGCAGGATGAATTGTCCTTTGTCCGGCGCAACCTGTTCCGCCTGGCGGGCGGGCCGTGCCATTCGTCGCTGATCCATGTGCCGTTTCCCGTGGCCCGCAAGCTGCTTGCCGTGCAGGCGCGCTCGGGCGAACGCACGCTGGAGATCCGCGTCACGCAAGACCGGCAGCGCTACGTGCCGCCGCTGCATGACGTGAGCTGGGACGACAATACCCTGCTGACACTGACCTATGCCGATGACGGAAAAATGGCCGGAGCCGCCCCGGCAGCGCCCGTGAAGGCAGCGCCGCGCCAGTGATACGCCCCGGGAAGCCGGGTCATTTATTTCCACAAGGATTTTTATATTTACCGAAAGAAACAAAAAGTATGCTCTAATATCGCCTCTTAAATGAAAAGCAATTATTTCCAGGCTGGCTCCCGCCAGGGAAATATGCGACGGGGATAGTTTGATATGATGATGGAACACACTGGCACGGCGCCCAAGCGCATGCCGCGCAATGACTGGAAGAAGGAATGCCGGCAGTTGCAGGGACAGGTGGCGCAGCTGGAAGAGCGCCTGAAACGCCAGAGCGCGGACAGCTATGGCTTGCAGATGCTGTATGACCAACTGGTCAATGAAATCAAGCACCACCGCGACATGTTGCAACTCGACAGTTTTGATGCGGATAAATCATCGCTCGTCTACACACAAGCCTGGCACCGCTTCATGGCCGGCGACGCGCTCGACTACCAGACGCACCGCCACACGAATTCCCGCAGCCGTCCCAGCCTGCTGTAGTTAAAGCTCAGCCCTTACAGCGCCACCCTTACAGTTCCGCCAGCGCCTTCACGTGCGCGGCCACGCTGCGTCCCAGGGACGACAGGTTGTAGCCCCCTTCCAGGCAACTGACGATGCGGCCCTTGCCATACTGATTGGCCACGACCATCATCTGCTGCGTCATCCACGTGTAGTCGGCCTCCACCAGGCCCATGCCGCCCACGTCGTCTTCGCGGTGGGCATCGAAACCGGCGGAAATGAAAATCATCTGCGGCTGCTGCCGGTGCAGCGCGGGCAGCCAATGGTCGAGCACCAACTGGCGCACGGCGTCGCCTTTCGAGCGGGCCGGTACGGGCACGTTGACGCGGGTATCGGTGTAGGATTCCACGTCGCTATACGGATAAAACGGGTGCTGGAAAAAGCTGACCATCAGGATGCGCGGGTCGTTTGCCACGGATTCGGCCGTGCCATTGCCATGATGTACGTCGAAGTCGACGATGGCAACGCGCTCGAGCCCACGCACGTCGAGCGCATGCTTGGCGGCGATGGCGATATTATTGAACAGGCAAAAACCCATGGGTTCGCTGGGCCGCGCATGGTGGCCAGGCGGGCGGATCGCGCAAAAGGCATTGCTGATCTCGCCATCGATGACGGCGTCCGTGGCTGCCACAGCCGAGCCAGCTGCCGCCAGCGCCGCGTCGTAGCTGTGCGCGTTGAGCAAGGTGTCGCCATCGAGCGGATAATAATCACCGGCCGGCGGTACATTGTCGCGCACCAGGCCGATGGCCGTGGCACTGTGGTTGCGCTCGATATCGGACAATTGCGCGCGCACGCCGTCCCGGTGCTCGACCAGGTCGCTGATGTGCGCGAGGATCAATTGATCGTTGATGGCCTGCAAGCGGGCCGGCGATTCGGGATGCCAGTCGCCCATTTCGTGGCGCTGACAATCGGGATGGGTATAAATGGCTGTGCTCATGCGCTGTACTGGTTACCTCTGTCTCTGTCCATTCTTTGGGAGCACTGCATGGCATTCCTGTTCGCCTTGCGCGTTCTCGCATAAAATCACTGGCCGGTCTGTGCCGCTGCTGCACTAATCTACCACGTGCGCGGCACGGGCGGGCGGCACGGCTTGACCTGGCGAAAGCGATTGTAAATTAAATAATCCGTCTTACTGTGATAGAAATAGCATGTTTTCGAAAATACACCAGGCCGCACAGCAGATCGGCGAAGTTCTCGTCGGCAAACACTTGCAGATCCGCCAGACCCTCGCCTGCGTACTGGCTGGCGGCCACCTGCTGATCGAGGACGTGCCCGGCGTGGGCAAGACGACCCTGGCGCACGCGCTGGCCATCTCGCTGGGCTTGCAGTGGAAGCGCCAGCAATTCACCAGCGACCTGCTGCCCGCCGACGTGGCCGGCATGAGCGTATATGACCGGGGCAGCGGCAGTTTCATTTTCCACCCTGGCCCCCTGTTTACGCAGGTGCTGCTGGCCGACGAGATCAACCGCGCCACGCCGAAGACGCAATCAGGCTTGCTCGAAGCGATGGAAGAGCGGCAAGTGACGCTCGACGGCGTCACGCGCGCGCTGCCGCAGCCGTTTTTCGTCATCGCCACGCAAAACTGCGCGCACCAGCTGGGTACCTTCCCCCTGCCCGAATCGCAGCTCGACCGTTTTCTCATGTGCGTCACCCTGGGCTACCCCGACGTGGCCGCCGAACGGGAATTGCTGCTGGGCGCCGACCGCCGCGCCATGCTGCAAACCTTGCCGGCCGTCATGAACGCGGAAGAATTGCTGCAGGCGCAAGCGAACTTGCGCGCCATCCACGCTGCGCCTGCCGTCGTCGACTACGTGCTGGCCCTCGTGCATGCCACCCGTGCGCCGGGCGTGTTTGCCGATGGCCTGAGCCCGCGCGCCGCGCTGGCCTTGCTGCAGGCGGCGCGCGCCTGGGCCGCCCTGGCGGGACGCGACCACGTCACGCCCGACGATGTGCAAGCCGTGCTGATTCCCGTCTGCGCCCACCGCCTGCATGCGGCGCAAGGGTCTTTGGATAGCCGCGCGCTGCTGCAGCAATTGCTGCTGGCGACTCCCGTCTGAGCACCGTGCGCCTGCGCAATATCCGATGGCTGCCGGCGCGCCCCTGGCTGGGCGCGCAGCGCGTGCACATCCGCCCTTCGCGCGCAGGCCTGGCCTTTGCCGCGCTGCTGCTGGCACTGTGGATCGCCGCCGTCAATTACCATCTGGGCCTGGGTTACGCGCTGACGTATTTCGCGGCCTCCTGTGCCATCGCCGACATGCTGTTTGCCAGCCGCAACCTGGCGGGCCTGGCGCTGGCCGCCACGCCGGGCCAACCCGTGTTCGCCGGCAGCCAGGCCACATTCACCTTGCGCCTGATCAACCGCAGCGCGCGCCCGCGCCATGCAATCCAGCTGGCCGTGATCCATTCCACTGCAGCGTCCAGCCTGGCCGATATCGATGCCCACGGGGAAACGGCAGTCAGCATTGTCGTCGCGGCGCGGCAACGCGGCTGGCTCATTGCCCCGCCGCTGCGCCTGTCGGGCAGTTTCCCGCTGGGCCTGTTTGTTGCCTGGTGCCATTGGCAACCCGAAGCGCGCGTGCTCGTGTATCCGCAGCCCGAGCGCAATGCGCCGCCGCTGCCCTTGCCGGCTGGCACGGTACGGCAGGCACAGCAAACACGGCAGCCAGGCTCGCCCGACTCGTCCGATGGCGCCCTGGAACTGGCGGGCGTGCACACCTACCAGCCCGGCGACCCATGGCACCGCCTGGCATGGCGCCAGATCGCCCGCCATGATGGCGAGCATGTATTCAGCAAGCAATTCCAGCCAGCCGCCGACGCGCAATCGGGCGCAGCCCGTGGCAGCATCGTGCTCGAACACGCCGCCCTGCACGCGCTGGCGCCGGAAGCGCGCCTGTCGCGCCTGGCCGCCTGGGTGCTGCAGGCGGAACGCACGGGTCTGCCGTATGGCTTGCACCTGGGCACGCTGACCTTGGCGCCGGCCCTGGGCGCCAGCCAGCGCGATGCCTGCCTGCGCGCGCTGGCCCTGCACGATTTGCCACAAAATTTGCCGCAAGATTTGCCGCAGAATCAGGCCATGGCATGAGGCAATGGCTGACCAACTTGCCGCGCGAGAAGGCCGACATTGTGCTGCTGTTGCTGGCCGCCGCCATGGTGCTGGCGCCGCACGCGCTGCACCTGCCCCCGTGGCTATCAGCCGCCGCTGCGACCCTCCTGCTGTGGCGCGCCGTCATCACCGTGCGGGGCCGGCGCCAGCCGCAACTAGCCCTGCTCGCGCCGCTGGCCTTGCTCGGCATCGCCGCCGTCTACGCCAGCTACGGCAGCGTGCTGGGACGCGACGCGGGCGTAGCCATGCTGGCCCTGCTGCTGGCCTTGAAATCGCTGGAAATGCATGGCCGGCGCGATATCTTCGTCTTCGTCTTCCTCAGTTTTTTCCTCCTGTTGGCAAACTTCTTTCATGCGCAAGACATCCTCAGCGCCGCCTGGATGCTGGCCACCGTCATCGTCCTGCTGTCCGGCCTGCTGTCGGCCCAGTATGGCGCCGTGCAGCCGCGCCTGGCGCAACGGTTAAAGTTGCTGGGACGCATGCTGGCGCTGGCCCTTCCCCTGTCGGCCGTGATGTTTCTTGCCGTGCCACGCGTCGACGGCCCCCTGTGGGGCGCCGCACAAGACAGCGCGCAGGCGCGCACCGGCTTGTCCGACAGCATGCAGCCGGGCGCCATCGCCTCGCTGGCCCTGTCGGGCGAACCCGTCTTCACGGCCCGCTTTTCCACGCCGCTCCCGCCGCAAGACCAGCTGTATTGGCGCGGCGTGGTGCTGGGCGACTACGACGGCGCCACCTGGACACGCAGGGGTGCAAAGGGGCGCGCGCCTGCCGGCGACAGCCGGATAGACATCGCCCTGGAAGGCCAGCCCAGTCACTACGAAATCACCTTGCAAGCGAGCGGCCAGCGGCGCATCTTCGCGCTCGACGTGCCGCGCAGCATCGAGCGCTTGCCCGGCAATCCGTATGTCGTGTCGTCCGCGCTGGAAGTGCTGACCATACAGCCTATTACTTCGACCGTGCGTTACCGCGTCAGTTCCCAGCCACGTTACCGGCTGCAGGCAGGCTTGTCGGTCGCGCAGCAACAGCCCTGGCTGGCCTTGCCTACTGGCAGCAATCCGCGCAGCGTGGCCTGGGCCCGCGCCTTGCGCGGCCACGGCGCGCAGGCACTGGCGCCCGCCGACGCCATCGCCGCCGTGTTTGAACACTTCCGCCGCGCGCCTTTCCGCTACACTTTGCAGCCACCGCTGCTGGGCAAGCATGGCGTCGATGACTTCCTGTTTACCACGCAAGCGGGCTTTTGCGAACACTACGCGGGCAGCTTTGTCGTGCTGATGCGCGCCATGGGCATTCCCGCGCGCGTCGTCACGGGCTACCAGGGCGGCCTGCGCAACGGCACGGACAACAGCCTGAGCGTGCGCCAGTCCGACGCCCATGCCTGGAGCGAAGTGTGGCTGGCGGGCCGGGGCTGGGTGCGCGTCGATCCCACCAGCGCCGTCGCGCCCCTGCGCACGGAGCGCAACCTCGATGCCGCCCTGCCACCGGCCCCGTCGCCACTGACGGCGTGGCGCGCCCTGGCCGGCCTCGATGGCGGCGCGCACGGGGCGGTTGCCGCGTGGCGCCAGCAATGGCAGCAGGCCGAGCACGCCTGGAGCAGCTGGGTGCTCGACACCACGCCGCAACGCCAGCGAGCCATGCTCGATGGCTTGAAAAACTTGCCAGCGCACGAGCTGGCACTCGCTTGCGCCGTGCTGGCCCTGCTGGCCGCCATGGCGGGCGCACTGGTGTGGTGGCGGCAGGCGCGGCAAGGCGATCCGTTCGACGCCGTGTACGCGCAGTTTTGCCAACAGCAGGCGCGGCGCGGCTACAGCCGTGCGCCGCATGAGGGCCCGCACGGTTATGCTGCCCGGCTGGCCGCTGGCAAAGCCACGCCCGAGGCGCACGCCGCCATCGCACAGTTTCTGGCAATCTATGCTGCGATGAAGTATGGTAATGCCAACCCAGACGAACAACTCCGCGCGCGGCGCAGCTTGCGCCGCCTGTTAACCCAATGCCGATGAGACGCTCCTTGTTACCGATCAAAACCTCCGCCCTGTTCCTGCTCCTCTCCCTTCCCCTGTGCCTGTCCACCGCGCACGCTGGCGAAAACAGCAATATTTCCGCTGCCGACCGCGCCCGTGCCGTGCGCGCGGCCAAGGCCCAGCCCGTCAAAAAGGTGGCCGGCAAGCCGGCGGCGAAGAAAGCACCGGCGAAATTCGACTTCGAAGGCGAATTTGTCGACTATGCCAACTGGAAAGAAGTCCGCGCCTTCCTCGACGAGATGTCCGCCAAGCATGGCTTTGACCCCGCCGAACTCGATACCCTGATCGGTAAGGTGCGCTATGTCGAATCGACCGTACAGCTGATGAAGCCGGCGCCGCCGGGCAAGCCCAAGAACTGGCAAGCCTACAGCGCCCGCTTCATCGAGCCGGTGCGCATCAATGCGGGTGTGAAATTCTGGGAAGAGAACGCGGAAGCGCTGGCGCGTGCCGAACGCGATTATGGCGTGCCGGCCGAAATCATCGTCGGCATCATCGGCGTGGAAACCGTGTACGGACGCAACACGGGACGCTTCCGCGTGCTCGACGCGCTGACCACCCTGGCGTTTTCCTATCCGGAAAGCCCGACGCGGGAAGCGCGCATGCAGTTTTTCAAGGGAGAACTGGAAAACGCGCTGCTGTACGCGCGCAAGGATGGCATCGATCCTTTGACCCTGCTCGGCTCGTATGCGGGCGCCATCGGCCTGCCCCAGTTCATGCCCAGCAGCATCATGAAATATGCGGTGGACTTCGATGGCGATAGTCACATCGACCTGCGCAATTCCACGGCCGACGCCATCGGCAGCGTCGCGCATTTCCTCGTCGAGCACGGCTGGCGGCGCGATGACCCGGCCATCAGCACGTATCGCGTCACCGTTTCGGCCAGCCGCGCCTGGGAAAAATTCATCGGCCAGGGCTTGCAGGCGAAGTACCGGCTGGCGGAATTGCAGGAAGCTGGCGTGAGTGCCGGCCCGTCCACGCCGCAGAACATATTGTTCGGCTTGATCGATCTGCAAAATGGTTCAGAGGCAACTGAGTATCACTTGGCAAGCAATAACTTCTTTGCTATAACTCAGTACAACAGAAGTTATTTTTATGCCATGTCAGTCATCGACTTGGGTAAAGCCATCAGTCAAGTGCGCGCACGCTAACCGAAAGTCAGTGTAAAGTTATAATATTACTTGTAAGAAAGCGTAAGCGATGTTGAAGCGACCAGCAAACAAGTCTATGGTAGGGCCGATAACATGAGCCAGCCTCGCTCGCCAGCCTTTGTGCGGCACGGAATACAGAAATGGTTTTATACTTAACTTTTGTCAAAGTACAATTTTTGCTCTATCATAGAGCATAATAAAGAATAAATAGGTGTTGCAACAAGACAACACCATTTTTGTACAAAGCAAGATTTTCAGGCTTTCCAGCCTGAAATTGAATCCTGCTGTACAATTGTGTATATATCATGAAAAACTGTATCCCGGATCGTACCGTGTGTGAATTCGTTCCTTTTAGTAAAGAATGAACATGAACGCAGCAAGAGCGAGCTCCGAGTGTTTTTTACTTTGCAGTGCAACTACAGAAGGAACATTAACATCATGACAAATCAAGTCGGTATTGATATGAACAGCGATTCGGACTCCGACGATCTGCTGCAGTACAACCCAAACAGATTGCTCGATACCCTGATCGAAAACCTGCGCCTGAAAAACGACGCAGCCCTGTCGCGCGCGCTGGAAGTAGCGCCACCAGTCATCAGCAAAATCCGCCACCACCGCCTGCCGGTCGGCGCATCGCTGCTGATCCGCATGCACGAAGTCAGCGACCTGAGCATCCGCGACCTGCGTTACCTGATGGGTGACCGCCGCAACAAATTCCGCATCAGCGACAAGCAATTCAAGCCAAAAGAAGGCGAAACGCCACAAGGCTGATCCTGCCAGTTTCGCAGGTTTTCCCTCCCCTTCCTGGGGAGGGGGTAGTTTTCAGGCCGTCCTGGCCGACCCGAATTTCCATTTTAAAATTGCACGATCAGGCTGGGAATACACCCGTCGATAAGTAACGGTCGCCGCGATCGCAGACGATGAACACGATGGTCGCGTTTTCCACCGTTTGCGAGATACGCAGCGCGATTTCGCAGGCGCCAGCTGCCGAAATGCCACAGAACAAGCCCTCTTCCGCCGCCAGGCTGCGCGCCATGCGCTCGGCTACGCCCTGGCTTACGTATTCCACCTGGTCCACGCGCGACTTGTCGTAAATTTTCGGCAAGTACGCTTCCGGCCACTTGCGGATGCCGGGAATCTGCGATCCATCCTCGGGCTGGGCGCCGATGATCTGGATGGCGGGATTCTGTTCCTTCAAATAGCGCGACACGCCCATGATGGTACCCGTCGTGCCCATGGCGCTGACGAAATGCGTGACCCGGCCATTGGTATCGCGCCAGATTTCCGGTCCCGTGCTTTCGTAGTGGGCGCGCGCATTGTCTTCGTTGGCGAACTGGTCAAGGATGATGCCACGGCCATCCTTCTGCATCTGCTCGGCCAGGTCGCGGGCATATTCCATGCCCCCCGTCCTCGGCGTCAATAAAATGTCGGCACCGTAGGCGGCCATGCTCTGGCGGCGCTCCACGCTGAGGTTATCCGGCATCAAGAGCAGCATCTTGTAGCCGCGCAAGGCGGCAGCCATGGCCAGCGCGATGCCCGTATTGCCGCTGGTCGCCTCGATCAGGGTATCGCCTGGCTTGATGACGCCGCGCTCTTCAGCGCGCTTGAGCATGGACATGGCGGCGCGATCCTTCACGGAGCCAGCCGGATTATTGCCCTCCAGCTTGCCCAGGATGACGTTGTTGCGCGCCAGCGCATCGGCACCCGGCAAGCGCGTCAGCTGCACCAGCGGAGTATTGCCTATCGTATCTTCAAGTGTCTTGTAAGCCATCGTGTCTGTTTGGGTAGATTCAACAAAGACCCATTCTAATATGAGATGCTGGACGGCGTATCGCTCATCGGCAGCGGCATCCGGGCCCGCATGCGCGTCCGGCTGCGCCGCCATTGGCCGCACGGCGCCTGCCGCGCTGCCATTTCCGGGCGTGCGCAAGGGGTATTGCCGCAGGCGCGCGCCGCATGCGCTAGACTCGTCACTGTTAGTTATTTTTGTTATTTGCTTATTCAGTCTCCGAACGGACTCGCCATGGCCAGCAGCACACCCGAATTCATTCCCGAAACGACGCAGGACGATCCCGTCCAGTTCGCCACGCTCGACTTGCAGGGCCGCAGCCACCAGATCTCGCCCGTTTTCAATGCGCTCGAACTGCAGCGCTTGCAGCGCTATGGCACGCTGCAGCGCTTTGCCGATGGCGACAGGCTGTTCGAGGCGGGCAGCAGCAGCTTCGGCATGCTGGTGATACTGTCCGGACGAGTCAGCATCAAACGCCACGAAGTACTGGGGCAGGCGTCACTGTTGCGCGAAGTGGGCGTCGGCCACTTCATTGCCGAGGTGGCGCAATTGTCCGGCCGCCCCACCCTCGTCAACGGCAGCGCCGTGGGCGCGGTGGAATTGCTCGACATCAGCTCGGAATCCTTGCGCGCGCTGATCGTGGCCGAAGCGGAGATGGGCGAACGCATCGTGCGCGCCCTGATCCTGCGCCGCGTGGCGCTGATCGAATCGAATTCAGGCGGCCCCGTGTTGGTGGGTCCGCGCGGCAATGGCAACCTGTTCCACCTGCAAAGCTTTTTATCGAGCAATGGTCATCCGCACACGGTGCTCGATCCGGCCACCGATGCGGCCGCCGCCGCGCTGGCCGAGCGCTACCAGCCCACGCCGCAGGATTGGCCGCTGATAGTCTGCCCAGACGGCAAGATCATGAAAAATCCCGGCAATGCGGAACTGGGACGCTGCCTGGGCATGCTGCCCGATCTGTCCGGCGACAAGATTTTTGACGTGCTGGTGGTGGGCGCCGGCCCTGCCGGCCTGGCCACGGCCGTGTATGCGGCCTCCGAAGGTTTATCGGTGCTGGCGCTGGAACAGCGCGCGTATGGCGGCCAGGCGGGCGCCAGCGCGCGCATCGAAAATTACCTGGGCTTTCCCACCGGTATCTCTGGCCGGGCCTTGGCCGGGCGCGCCTATGTGCAGGCACAAAAATTCGGCGTCGAGATTGCCACGCCAGCCAGCGCCGCCAACTTGCTGTGCGACACCTGGCCCCTGCGCATCAATCTGTGCGACGGCACGCAGGTGCGCGCCCGCACGGTGGTGCTGTCCTGCGGCGCGCGCTACCGCCGCCCCTCGCTGGCGAACCTGAAAACGTACGAGGGACGGGGCGTGTACTACTGGGCCTCGCCCATCGAAGCCAAGCTGTGCCGGCAGGAAGAGATCATCCTCGTCGGCGGCGGCAATTCGGCCGGCCAGGCAGCCGTATTTCTCTCCGGCCACGCCGCCAAAGTCCATATGCTGATCCGCGGCGAAGGGCTGGCGGCCAGCATGTCGAGCTATTTGATCGAGCGCATCGCAGCCACGCCCAATATCAGCCTGCACACGCACACGGAAATCATCGCCCTCGAAGGCGACGACGATGGCTTGACGGAGGTGCGCTGGCGCAACAACCGCACGGGCGAAGAAGCCGATTGCGCCGTGCGCCGCGTGTTTCTCTTCGTCGGCGCCGATCCGAACACGGATTGGCTGCACGACTGCGCCGTCGCCGTCGACGAACAGGGCTTCATCCGCACGGGCTTCGACGTCACGCGCGCCGAATGCCGCGCCCATGGCCACGGTCACGTAGTGTATGCCCCCGACTTGCCGGACCGGGCCGCGCTGGAAACGAGCGTGCCGGGCGTGTTTGCCATCGGCGACGTGCGGGCCGGCTCGACCAAGCGCGTGGCCGCCGCCGTCGGTGAAGGGGCGGCCGTGGTGTCGCAGATTCACGGCTTCCTGGCGCGGCTGCCGGCCGGCGCGGCCTGAAAATCGTGCATTTAGAAACTGCTACAATCGGCTGTTGCCATCCAGCTGAAAGAGACCGCATGTCCCACAGCGCCAGGCTTTCCTCGTCCCGCAGCATGCCCGCAGTGCGCTGACGGTGCGCCGCATGCTCGTCAAATTGCTGCTGCTGGCCACCTTGTTTGCCGTGCTCAGCATCGCCGCCCTGTACAGCTACGGGCGTTTCGCCGAGCGTTCGCTGGGGGGCGCCGGGCAAGGCCTTGCCCGTGACGATGGATGCCACCCTGCTCGACCGCGTGCTGGCGCCACAACTGGCGCAGCGGCCCGGCCACAGCGGCACGGCGCTGATCGACGACAATCTGGAAGCGTTCGCCCTGCGCGCCCTGAGCGCGCGCGTGCGGGTATTGCTCGACGATATCAATGCACGGGGCCAGGACGCCGCCATCCTCGCGCTCGACAGCCATCCGCTGATCGACGTGCGCATGTTTAACCCGGGCCGCAACCGCGACGGCATCTGGATGCGCGCCACGGAAATGGCCTTGCGCGCCGTCAGCCTGAACCGGCGCATGCACAGCCTGGATCGTCGACGGCAGGGTCGCCCTCGTCGGCGGACGCAATATCGGCGATGAGTACTTCGATGCCGCCGAACAAGTCAATTTCCAGGATGCGGACTTGCTGCTGGTGGGCCCTGCCGTACAACAGACGAGCGACATCTTCGACCGTTTCTGGAACAGCCGCGCCGTCATTCCCATCGGCGCCTTGCACGCCGGCAAAAACGCGGGCGCGCCAAGGTGTGGACGCACGATCCCGAAGCGGGCGTCTGGCGCCGCATGCTGGTGTCCGTGATGCGCTGGCTGCCCATCGAATCGCAGCTGTAGGCACATAAAAAAAACCCCGCGCGGCCGGTACCACGCGGGGTTTTCTTCTCGTGCTGCGCGGCACCACCACGCAACACGCTTCACAGCAACACGCTTACTTTTTCTCGGCTTCGGCCTTCTTCGCGTCGGCAGCAGCCAGTTTGGCTTCCTTCTTCGCAGCCGCTTCCGCAGCCTTGGCTTCTTTCTTGGCGGCTGTTGCCGCTTTCTTCGCGGCAGCGGCTTCCTGCTTCGTTTCGGCAGCCGATTTCACGGGCGCGGCATCGGCCGCTGCGGCAGCAGGCGCCACGGCGGCAGCCGGCACCACCTTGGCGGCGGCGGCTTCTTTTTTCGCAGCAGCGGCGGCGGCCTTGGCTTCTTTCTTCGCGGCAGCAGCTTCTTTCTTCGTTTCAGCGGCCGTCTTGACTGGCGCCGCAGCGGTGTCGGTCGCAGCAGCTGGCTTCGGTGCGGCTTCTTTCGCTGCAACTTCCTTCACAGCAGTGTCCTTTTTTGCCGGGGCCGCTTTCGCCGCCGGGGCGGGCGCCGCTGGCGCGCCGGACTTGGCCTGACCGTTCACTTGCAAGCCTGCTTCCGACAGCTTCACGGAACTTTTCGGGCCGATGCCTTTTACGCGGCTTTCGAAATCGGCCCAATCCTTGAAGGCGCCGCCCTTGGCGCGTTCATCGATGATGGCTTGCGACGTGACGGGGCCAATGCCCTTGACGCTGTCGAGTGCCGCCTGGTCCGCCTTGTTGACATCGACCTGGGCAAAGGCAAAGCCCATCGTCGCGATCAGGGTGGCGATGGCCAGCAGTATTTTTTTGAACATGGGTATCTCTCCGTGATGTGGTTTCAAGATGACTCGAACGCAAAGGAGGAACAGCGCCTTAAGGGCTTTAACGGCTGTGGCGTGATACGGTTGACAAGACGGGACGGCGAAACGGTGGGGGAACCTGCGCCAGATCAAACGGACCAGCGCAGGTGATACAGCATATTTACTGCGGGAACAGCTCTTCGCGGGTGACGGTGGCCGTGCCCAGCTTGCCGACGACGATGCCGCCGGCGCGGTTGGCCGTGCGCACGGCGTCGCCCAGGTTCATGCCGGCGCCCAGCATGGCCGCCATGGTGGCGATCACCGTGTCGCCAGCGCCCGAGACGTCGAACACTTCGCGTGCATCGGTCGGCATGTGCACGACCTCATCGGCCGTGTACAAGCTCATGCCCTCTTCCGAGCGCGTCAGCAACAAGGCGTCCAGGCCCAGTTGCGCGCGCATCTGCTGCGCGCGTTCCGTGAGTTGCTCTTCCGTGCTCCAGTTGCCGATCACGCGGCGCAGTTCGGACTTGTTCGGAGTGAGCACTGACGCCCCCGCATAGCGGCTGAAATCATCGCCTTTCGGGTCGACCATGACGATCTTGCCAGCTGCCCTGGCGGCCTTGATCATCTCGGCCACATTCACCAGACTGCCTTTGGCGTAATCGGACATGACCACCACATCATAGTGTGGCAGCAGCGCATTGAATTGCTTGAGCTTGTCGCGCAGCACCGTATCGCTGGGCGCATCCTCGAAATCGATGCGCAGCATCTGCTGCTGGCGGCCGATCACGCGCAGCTTGATGATGGTGGAAATGGCCGCATCGCGCTGCAGGTAGCTGTGGATGCCGCCGCCCTCGAGCAGGCGCTCGACCTGGCTGCCGGCCTCGTCGTCGCCGACGACGCCCAGCAAGCTCGTCTTCGCTCCCAGCGCGGCCGCGTTGCGCGCCACGTTGGCCGCGCCACCGAGGCGCTCCTCGCGCTTCTCGATGCGCACGATGGGCACGGGTGCTTCCGGCGAAATACGGCTGACGTCGCCGAACCAGTAGCGGTCGAGCATGACATCGCCCACCACCAGCAGGCGTACCTGGGCTAATGCGGCTGGCGCCGTCAAGGCTGCCACCTCATGGGCGCTCATGCGCGTGTCAGGATCGAGCGACCGATCCCGTGGTATTCGATGCCATTCTCGGCCATGACGGCCGGCTCGAACAGGTTGCGCCCGTCAAAGATCACGGCCTGCTTCAGGCGCGCCTTGATCTGTTCAAAGTCGGGACTGCGGAAGGCTTTCCATTCGGTCACGATAACCAACGCATCGGCGTCCTGCAGCGCATCCTTCGGACTGTCGGCAAAGTGCACCTTGGCCAATTGCTCCGGCGTCAAGTCCAGTTGCAGCACCCGCTTTGCCTCGGCCATGGCGACAGGATCGTAGACGGCTACCGTGGCGCCGCGCGCCAGCAAGTCTGCCAGCAGCACGCGGGCCGACGCTTCGCGCATGTCGTCCGTATTCGGCTTGAAGGCCAGGCCCCACACGGCGAAATGCCGGCCCGTCAGATCTTCGCCGAAGCGAGTGACCACTTTGCGGCCCAGCACCTGCTTCTGCTGGTCGTTGACGGCTTCGACGGCGCGCAGGATCAGCAATTGCTGGCCGTGGCCACGCGCCGTGCGCTCGAGCGCCTGCACGTCTTTCGGGAAGCACGAACCGCCATAGCCACAACCGGCGTACAGGAAGCTGTGGCCGATACGCGGGTCGGAACCGATGCCGTGGCGCACGGCTTCGATATCGACGCCCACCTTGTCGGCCAGGTTCGCCAGCTCATTCATGAAGGAAATACGCGTGGCCAGCATGGCGTTGGCCGCATACTTCGTGAATTCGGCCGAACGCACGTCCATCCAGTAGGTACGTTCGCGGTTGCGGTTGAATGGCGCGTACAGGCTTTTCAGCAATTCGCGCGCGCGCTCGCCGTCCGGCGTGCTGTCGCAGCCGATGACGATGCGGTCCGGGCGCATGAAGTCTTCGACGGCCGCGCCTTCCTTGAGGAATTCCGGGTTCGACGCCACCGAGAACGTGGCGGCCACGCCGCGCGCATCGAGTTCGCCCTGGATGGCGGCGCGCACTTTTTCGGCCGTGCCGACGGGCACCGTCGACTTGTCGACGATGACCTTGAAGTCCGTCATGTACTTGCCGATGCCGCGCGCGGCCGCCAGCACGTATTGCAGGTCGGCCGATCCGTCTTCATCGGGCGGCGTGCCGACGGCGATGAATTGCATCACGCCGTGCGCGGCAGCAGCCTCGACGTCGGTGGAAAAGGTCATGCGGCCGGCGGCGCGGTTGCGCGCCACGACTTCTTCCAGGCCCGGTTCATGGATGGGGATGCCGCCACTGTTGAGCAAGGCGATCTTTTGTGCGTCCAGGTCAAGGCAAAAGACGTCGTTGCCCAGCTCCGCCAGGCAGGCGCCCGTCACGAGGCCCACATAGCCCGTGCCGATAATGGTGATTTTCATGGTTGTGCCGTGTTTCTTATTTGTAAAATTCAGGTGCTACATACAAGTACACGCCACATTGCGCGGGGCAAGGTGGCGTGTACGATTGATCAGTTCATGACATTTAGCTCTTCTGTGCGGCGCGGTGGATAGGTTTCCCACTTGTTGCAGCCCGGGCAATGCCAGTAAAACTGGCGCGCCTTGAAGCCGCAATGGCTGCACTGGTAGCGGGCCAGCTTTTGCGTGTAGCCGTGCACGAGGTTTTTCACCATCGACAGCTCGGACCAGATGGCGGCCGGCGCATCCATCATGCGCGCTTCCAGCAGTTTATCCAGGCCCAGCAGGGTCGGCGTGCGGCGCAGCTCGGCGCTGACCAGCTGCTTCGCCGCTTCCACGCCGTCGAGCTCGATGACTGCCTTGAAGACGACTTCGATCAGGTCGATCGACGACGCCTCTTCCAGATAGGAGCGCAGCAGGTTGACGCCCTCTTGAGCACGGCCCACCTTGGTATACCCATCCATCAGGCGCTGCGCCACCAGGGCCACGTGCGGCACGCTTTGCTGCTCCACGCGGCGCCAGGTGGTCAGCGCGCCTTCCACGTCGCCGCGCGCCAGCAGCACGTCGCCCGTCAGGATGGTGGCGCGCACGCTCTTGCGGTCCGTCTGCAAGGCTTTTTCCAGCAGCGGCATGGCCTCGTCCGGCTTCATGTGCACGAGGGCGTCATGCGCCAGTTCGCAATAGAACTGGGCGATTTCCTTCTGGCGCGCACCGGCGCCCGATTCCTGCAAGCCCACGGCCGCTTCAATGGCGCGTGGCCATTCCTTTTCGCGCTGGTAGATTTCCAGCAGCGCGCGGCGCGCCTGGGCCGCATATTGCGTGTCGACCAGGCTATTGAAGGTTTCTTCGGCGCGGTCCAGCAGACCCGCCTTCAGGTAATCCATGCCCAGCTCGTAGGCGGCATGGCCCTGCTGTTCCAGCGGCAAGTCCGGGCGCGCCAGCAAGTTCTGGTGCACGCGGATGGCGCGCTCCGTTTCGCCGCGGCGGCGGAACAGGTTACCCAGCGCAAAGTGCATATCGGCCGATTCCGGGTCCAGCTTGACGACTTCGATGAAGGCGTCGATGGCCTTGTCATGCTGTTCATTGAGCAGGAAATTCAAGCCCTTGAAATAATTGCGCGGCAGGCTGCGCGATTCGGACACCAGTTGATGAATGTCCACACGCGCGGCAATCCAGCCCAGCGCGAAAAACACCGGGATACCCAAGAGCCACCAGAGTTCAAAATCCATGCGATTGTTTTTATTCGAGTAAGAGAGATAGGAGCGACGGCGCCGCTTACTGCGCGCTCACGCTGTCCGGTTGCGGCTGGACATTGCTGGCCACGCCAACGGTCTGCAGCGCGGCAATGGTGGTTTTTTGCTTGCTCGCTTCGCGGCGGTGACGGAACACGGTCGGCGTCAGGGCCAGTACGCCCAGGCTGGCGCCGGCGACAAAAAAGCCCAGCAGCATCAGGACCAGGGGGCCGCGAATTTCATAATTGAGGAAAACATGCAGGTCGACAACCTGCGCATTCTTCAGCGCAAAACTGAAGAACAGGACGAAAAGAACACAGCCAACGATGGTGGAGATGATTTTCATCGATAGGTCCAGAGAGAACAAAAAATGCCAGTGCCAACATGACACAAACGTAGAGCGCTGATAAAACCGTAGCGAGCGGCAGTGATTTGTGGCCGAGAAGCGCAACCGTACTGAAGTACGGTGAGCATCGCAGGCCGCAAAGTGCGACGCGCAGTAGGTTTGGTCAGTGCTCTACAGCATATTAACAAAAAAAAGCGGCATCCAAGGACGCCGCTTTCTATGTCGCCTTCCAGCAGACGATTAATCCTCGATTATCGGTTGCCCGACCATCGCGTCCACCCGCTCGCGCAACTGTTTGCCCGGTTTGAAGTGGGGTACCCGTTTTTCAGGAACCATCACCTTGTCGCCGGATTTCGGGTTGCGGCCGATGCGCGGGGGCCTGCTGTTCAGGGCAAAACTGCCAAAACCGCGGATCTCGATACGCTGACCGGTCGCCAGGGCGTTGGTCATCGCATCGAGAATGGTCTTGACGGCATACTCCGCATCTTTCGCCACCAGCTGAGAATAACGCTCAGCGAGGCGGTTGATCAGCTCGGACTTTGTCATCTGCCGTATCCGCAGTCTTAGTTCTTGTTATCGAACTTAGCTTTCAACAAGGCGCCCAGGCTGGTGGTGCCCGAAGCTGCGTTGTTGTCGGTAGCTGCCATCTTCTGCATGGCTTCCTGGGTTTCAACGTTGTCTTTCGCTTTGATCGACAGTTGGATACCACGGGCTTTGCGGTCGATGTTCAACACCATTGCTTCGACGGTGTCGCCGACTTTCAGGTGCGTACCAGCATCTTCAACGCGGTCGCGCGAGATTTCGGAAGCGCGCAGGTAGCCTTCAACTTCTTCGGACAGTTGGATCACGGCGCCTTTAGGCTCAACCGATTTAACGGTACCGGTTACCAGCGAGCCTTTGTCGTTCATGGCTGCGAAGTTGTTGAATGGATCACCTTCCAGTTGCTTGACGCCCAGGGAAACGCGCTCGCGCTCAACGTCGATGGCCAGAACGATGGCTTCCAGTTCGTCACCTTTCTTGAAGCGACGCACGGCTTCTTCGCCGGTTTCGGTCCAGGACAGGTCGGACAGGTGCACCAGACCGTCGATGTTGCCGGCCAGGCCGATGAACACGCCGAAGTCGGTGATCGATTTGATCGCGCCGCGGACTTTATCGCCCTTCTTGTGGGTAACGCCAAAGTCATCCCAAGGGTTGGCTTTGCACTGTTTCATACCCAGCGAGATACGACGACGCTCTTCGTCGATTTCCAGAACCATCACTTCTACTTCGTCGCCCAGTTGGACAACTTTGTTAGGAGCAACGTTTTTGTTCGTCCAGTCCATTTCGGAAACGTGTACCAGACCTTCGATACCCTGTTCCACTTCAACGAACGCGCCGTAGTCGGTCAGGTTCGTTACTTTACCGAACAGACGGGTGCTTTGTGGGTAACGACGGGACAGACCGGTCCAAGGATCGTCGCCCAGTTGTTTCACGCCCAGCGAAACACGGTTTTTCTCTTGATCGTATTTCAGGACTTTGGCGGTGATTTCCTGGCCAACCGTCAGTACTTCCGACGGGTGACGTACACGGCGCCATGCCAGGTCGGTGATGTGCAGCAAGCCATCGATACCGCCCAGATCCACGAACGCGCCGTAGTCGGTGATATTTTTGACGACGCCGGTCACGACCGTGCCTTCTTTCAGCGTTTCCATCAGTTTCTGACGCTCTTCGCCCATCGAAGCTTCGATGACGGCGCGGCGGGACAGAACCACGTTGTTACGCTTGCGATCCAGCTTGATCACTTTGAATTCGAGGGTTTTGCCTTCGAATGGGGTGGTGTCTTTGACAGGACGGGTATCAACCAGCGAGCCCGGCAGGAATGCGCGGATGCCGTTGGTCAACACGGTCAGACCGCCTTTGACTTTACCATTGACGGTACCGACGACGATTTCGCCCGATTCCATCGCTTTTTCCAGAGCCAGCCACGAAGCCAGACGCTTGGCTTTATCGCGCGACAGGATGGTATCGCCGAAACCGTTTTCCAGCGATTCGATCGCCACGGAAACGAAGTCACCAACTTTGACTTCCAGTTCGCCGTGGTCGTTTTTGAATTCTTCGACAGGGATGAATGCTTCGGATTTGAGGCCAGCGTTCACGATCACGAAATTGTGGTCGAGGCGCACGACTTCAGCGGAAATAACTTCGCCGGAGCGCATATCTTGACGCGACAACGATTCCTCGAAGAGCGCAGCAAAACTTTCCATACCGGTAGATTCGTTAGTTGTAACAGTAGACATAGGGTTCACACAGGTTATCCAGCAGAGATCGCACGATGCGACTTAAACTGGGTTAGGTTTTTGACACACCCGGACAGGCCAGGAGCCGTCAACGGGCACCACATAGCATAAAAATCACACTATTTTGCTGCAGCTGCATACCATTTCAACACGGTTTCAACGGCAACATCTGCCGTCATGGCCGAGGTATCGAGGACATGCGCCCCTTCCGCAGGGACCAGCGGCGCAATCGCACGGTGAGTGTCACGTTCGTCCCGCGCCTGCAAATCCATCAGAAGGTCTTCCATATTAGCAGAAAAACCCTTGTCTATCAATTGCTTGTAGCGCCGTTGCGCGCGCGCCTCGACGCTGGCCGTCAAAAACACTTTCAATTGGGCATGCGGGAAGATCACCGTGCCCATGTCGCGCCCGTCGGCCACCAGGCCAGGCGTCTTGCGAAAGCCCAGCTGCAAACCCACGAGGGCATGGCGCACCGTTGGCAACACAGCAATCTTCGACGCCGTATTACCCACTTCTTCGGCACGGATCTGCTCGGTCACGTTTTCCTGCGCCAGCAAGATCTCGCCGCCCGCAAAATGGCAAGGCAAATGTTCGGCCAGCTTGGCCAGCGCGTGCTCGTCGCGCAAGTCCGTGCCACGGCGCAGCGCCGTCAAGGCCGTCAGGCGGTACAGCGCGCCCGAGTCCAGGTAATGAAAGCCCAGCTTGTCGGCCACGCGGTGCGCCACCGTACCCTTGCCCGAAGCGGTGGGGCCGTCGATGGCGATGACTGGAATGTTGGAGGTCAGCATTATTTTGTCACTTTAAAAAACTAAACCCGTTAGGGCTGGGGTCAGCCCCCCCCCCAATTGCGTCAACGCCTGAACTGGCGTTACTGGTGGAGAGGGTCTGACCCCGGATTTCGATTAAATAAGATTATCTTTAGCAATCCCCGCAAACGCGGCGAAGTACTCGGGGAAGGTCTTGGCCACGCATTTCGGGTCGTTGATGCGCATCTCGTTGCCGCGGCGGGCGGCGCCGTCCAGCGAGGCCAGCGAGAAGCACATGGCCATGCGGTGGTCGTCATACGTGTCGATGGTGGCGGCAAGAATCTGTGCCGGCGGCGTCACGCGCAGGTAGTCGGCGCCCTCTTCCACTTCCGCGCCCAGTTTGCGCAACTCTGTTGCCATGGCGGCCAGGCGGTCCGTTTCCTTCACCCTCCAGCTGGCGATATTGCGCAAGGTCGAGGTACCGTCCGCGTACAGGGCGGCCACGGCGATCGTCATGGCCGCGTCGGGAATGTGGTTGAAATCCATGTCAACGGCTTTCAGCACGCCGTTCGAGCGGGCTTCGATCCAGTTCTCGCCCATGGTGATGGTCGCGCCCATCTGCTGCAAGGCTTCGACGAATCGCACGTCGCCCTGGATGCTGTCGCGCCCCACGCCTTCCACGCGCACGGGACCGCCGCCGATGGCGCCGGCCGCCAGGAAATACGAGGCAGACGAAGCGTCGCCTTCGACGTGGATGGTGCCCGGGCTTTGATACTGCTGGCCCGGCTGCACGGTGAACGACTGCCAGCCGTCATGTTCGACCGTCACGCCGAAGCGGCGCATCAGGTTCAGGGTGATCTCGATGTAGGGCTTCGAGATCAGCTCGCCCGTCACGGCTATGGTCACCGCATGGTCGCGCGCCATCAGCGGCGCCACCATCAGCAGGGCCGTCAAAAATTGGCTCGACACGTTGCCGCGCACGGCGATGCGCTGCGCGTGGATGTGGCCGCGACGGATGCGCAGCGGCGGGAAGCCCTGCTCGCCCGTGTATTCGATCTGCGTGCCGACGGCGTTCAGCGCGTCGACCAGGTCGCCGATGGGGCGCTCGTGCATGCGCGACACGCCATGCAGGGTGTAGTCGCCGCCGATGACGGCCAGCGCCGCCGTCAGCGGACGGATGGCCGTGCCGGCGTTGCCCATGAAGAGGTCCGCCGCGTGGTGCGGGAACACGCCGCCGCAGCCTTCCACGTGATGCACCTGGTGGGCCGTGGCCGGGTCGCCCGTCAGCTCGTCCTGCGTCCATTTGACGCCCAGCGACGTCAATGCCGTCAGCATGACGAAGGTGTCGTCGGAGGCGAGCAAGTCGACGATTTTCGTCGTGCCCTTGGCCAGCGCGGCCAGCAGCAGCACGCGATTGGAAATGCTTTTCGAGCCGGGCAAGCGCACCGTGCCTTCGGCGTGCATCACCGGCTTCAAATCAATATGGTGGGGGTAGTGCTTGGTCTGGGTCATGCTGGAATCCTTGAGTATTTATCGTGAGGGCGCGGCTGGTATTTCCGCCGTTTCAATCGCCTCGATCCATTGCTGCCGCGCGTGCTGGGCGTTCGCATACACGCCTTCGATGGCGGCGCCGTCGTTCGCCGCCAGGTGGGCGCGCAAAGTCGTCAACTGCGCCAGGTAGGCGTCCAGTTCGTGCAGCAGCGCCGGCTGGTTGGCCAGGCTGATGTCGCGCCACATTTCCGGCGATGAGCCAGCGATGCGCGTAAAGTCGCGAAAGCCGCTGGCCGCGTATTGAAACAGCAGGCCCGCGTGCGGTTTGTTGGCGATGTCGTCGACCAGCGCAAAGGCCAGCAAATGCGGCAGATGGCTGACGGCGGCAAACACCTTGTCATGTTCTTCGGGCGTCAAGGTGTGCAGGATGGCGCCGCAGGCGCGCCAGGCGGCCGCCACCCGTTCCACATCGGCGGCACTATTTTCCGCAAGCGGCGTAAGCACCACTTTCTTGCCTTGATACAGATCGATGATGGCCGCGTCGGGACCATTCGTCTCGCGTCCCGCGATCGGGTGGCCGGGCACGAATTGGGCCACCTTGCCACCCAGCGCCGCGCGCGCGGCCGCCACCACATCGCTTTTCGTGCTGCCCGCGTCGGTGACGATGGTGCCCGGTTGCAGATGCGGCGCGATGGACGCCAAAATAGCCCCCGTCTGCGCCACCGGCGCGGCCAGCAGCACCAGGTCGGCACCAAGCAAGGCTTGCGCCATGTCGCCGCCGATCTCGTCGATGATGCCCAGCTCAAGGGCACGCGCCATCGAGGCCGGCGAGCGGCCCATGCCAACTACGCTGCCGACCGCGCCCGCGTGTTTCAAGGCGCGCGCGAACGAGCCGCCGATCAGGCCTACGCCGAAGATGACAACTTTTTTCAGTGCAGGCGTCGTCATATCGTCAGGCCAGCGCTTTCGTCAGCGCGGCGATGAAGATGGCGTTTTCCTGCGGCAGGCCGATGGAAATGCGCAGCCATTGCGGCAAGCCGTAGCTGCCGACGGGGCGCACGATCACGCCCTGCTTGAGCAGCGCCAGGTTCACGCGCGCGCCCGCTTCATCATCGTCGCCCACTTTGACCAGCACGAAATTGCCGTGCGACGGCACGTATTCCAGGCCCAGTTGCGCAAACGCTTCCGTAAACTGCTGGTAGCCGGCCGCGTTGTTGCGCGCGCTTTGCTCCAGGAATGCCTTGTCGTTCAGGGCAGCGATGGCGGCGGCCTGCGCCAGCGAGTTGACATTGAATGGCTGGCGGATGCGGTTCATCAAGTCCGTCAGCACCGGCTGGGCGATGGCGAAGCCGATGCGCAGACCGGCCAGGCCGTAGGCCTTCGACAGGGTGCGCGAGACCACCAGGTTCGGATACTGGCGCACCCACGCCGTCGACTCGTACTGGTCGTCGGCCGAGAGGAATTCGTTGTAGGCCTCGTCCAGCACCACCACCACGTGCTGCGGCACTTTCTGCAGGAACGCTTCCAGCTGCGCCGCTGAGAGGAAGGTACCGGTCGGATTGTTCGGGTTGGCGATGAAGACCAATCGCGTATCGTCGGCAATCGCCGCCGCCATCGCATCGAGGTCATGGCCATAGGCTTGCGCCGGCACGACGATGTGGCGCGCGCCCAGGCCTTGCGTGGCCAGCGCGTACACGGCAAACGAGTACTGCGAGTAGACGACGGATTGGCCATGCTGCACAAACGCGTGCGCGGCGATTTCCAGGATGTCGTTGCTGCCATTGCCCAGGGTGATCCAGTCGGCCGGCACGTCGTAGCGCTTGGACAGCACGGCTTTCAAGTCAAAGCCGTTGGCGTCAGGGTAGCGGCCCAGATCATCGATGGCGGCGATCATCGCCTGCTTGGCCGATTCCGGCATGCCGTACGGGTTTTCATTCGACGCCAGCTTGACGATGGCTGCCTCGTCGAGGCCGAATTCGCGCGCGACTTCGGCGATCGGTTTGCCGCTCTGGTAAGGGGCGATGGCGCGGACGTATTCTGGACCGATATTTTTAGACATGGTGTTCTTTAAAAAAGTGGGTAATTGTTGGTGTCGCTACAACGTCACAAGCTGACCGGATACGACCCCAGCACCTTGAAAAACGCCGCGTTGCTCTGCAGCTCGGCCAGCGCCTGGGCGACGGCCGCGTCGTGCACGTGGCCCTCCACGTCGACATAGAAATAATACTCCCAGCTGCCCATGCGCGCCGGGCGCGACTCGAAGCGCGTCATCGACACGCCGTGTTTCGCCAGAGGCGCGAGCAGCTGATACAGGGCGCCCGCCTTGTTCGGCACGGCCAGCACCAGGGACGTTTGGTCTTTGCCCGACGGCGCCGTCTGCAAGGTCCCAACGACGGCAAAGCGCGTGCGGTTGTGCGGGTCGTCCTGGATATGCCCCTTGACCACGCCCAGCTTGTACTGCGCGCCGGCCAGTTCGCTGGCGATTGCCGCCACCGTGCCGTCTTCGCCGGCCATGCGGGCCGCTTCGGCGTTCGATGCCACGGCGTGGCGCGCGACGTGCGGGTAATTCTGGTTCAGCCACACCTGGCACTGCGCCAGCGCCTGCGAATGGGCGCAGATGGCCGTGACGCCATCCATGTTGCCGCTCTTCGTCATCAGGCTGTGGTGCACGGCAATGGCCACCTCGCCGCTGATGATGAGGCTAGTCTGCAGCATCATGTCGAGCGTGCGGTTGACGGCGCCTTCCGAGGAATTCTCGATCGGCACCACGCCGAAGTCCGCCGTTCCCGCTTCGGCCGCGCGGAACACTTCATCGATGGAGGCGCACGGCAAGCCTTCCACGGCGCTGCCGAACTGCTGATACACGGCCTGTTCGCTGAAGGTGCCGGCCGGGCCCAGATACGCCACGGTGACGCGCTTTTCCAGCGAGCGGCAGGACGACATGATTTCGCGGAAGATGGTCTGCACTTCGCGGTCGCCCATGGGGCCGGGATTGCGCTCGGCCACGCCGCGCAGCACCTGCGCTTCGCGCTCGGGGCGGAACACGGGCGCCTGCGTTTCGGCTTTCACGTGGCCCACTTCCTGGGCGATTTGCGCGCGGCGGTTCAGCAGCTCGAGGATTTGCGCGTCGATCGCATCGATCTGTTCGCGCAGCGGTTTCAATTTATCGGTCATGGTTGTTTGTTTCGTCAGCTGTACTTCAATCATGGCCGCGCGGCCTGCGCCGGCGGCGGGCCGGCGCGGTCGTCTATGCGACTCAGCGTCCGGCAAACTCGTTCAGATAATTCACTAAGGCTTGTACGCCCTCGATCGGCATCGCGTTATAGATCGATGCACGCATGCCGCCGACGGACTTGTGGCCCTTCAGTTGCAGCAGGCCGCGCTGCTTGGCGCCGGCCAGGAATGCGTCGTTCAAGCTTTCGTCGCGCAGATAGAACGGGATGGTCATGCGCGAGCGGTATTCCGAGGCGACCCGGTTCTGGTAGAAATCGTCCGCATCGAGCGCCGCGTACAGCAGCGCCGCTTTCTCAATATTACGCTGTTCCATGGCTGCCACGCCACCCTGGCGTTTGAGCCACTGGAAAACCAGGCCGGCGATATAGATGCCATAGGTGGGCGGCGTGTTGTACATCGACTCATGTTCGGCCACGATGGTCCAGTCGAAGGCCGACGGGCAAATCGGCAAGGCCTTGCCCAGCAAGTCTTCGCGCACGATGACCACGGTCAGGCCGGCCGGGCCGATATTTTTCTGCGCGCCGCCGAAGATGACGCCGTATTGCGACACGTCGATCACGCGCGACAGAATGTGCGAGGACATGTCTGCCACGATGGTGGTCCCTGCCGGCACGTTCGGCGCCTGCTGGAACTCCACGCCGTCGATGGTTTCATTGGTGCAGATATGCAGGTAGGCGGCGCCCGGCGTCAGATTCCATTCGGCGACTGGCGGCACGCCCGTGAAACGGACAGCCTGCGACGACGCGGCCACATTGACGTTGGCATACTTGGCCGCTTCCTGGATCGACTTGCCCGACCACGAGCCCGTGTGCACGAAGTCCACGGTGGCCGGCTGCTGCGCGGCCAGGCCCACCAGGTTCATGGGGATGATGGCGTTCTCGCCCAGGCCGCCGCCCTGCAAGAACAGGATTTTGTAGTTCTCGGGGACTGCCAGCAGTTCGCGCAGGTCGGCCACGGCCTGCTTGTAGATGGAAATGAATTCGGGACCACGGTGGCTCATTTCCATCACCGACATGCCACTGCCATGCCAGTCCTGCATTTCAAAGGCCGCTTGCGCCAGCACTTCCTTGGGCAGGACGGCGGGGCCGGCGGAGAAGTTGTAAATAGGGCTTGAGGCTTGATGGGGCACGATACAGTCCTTGGCGAATATGAGAGTTATTGGGGCGAGTGCGTGGCCGCCCGCATGACCTGGTCGAGCACGGCATTCACGCGGGGAGTCAGCACGCGCTGGCTGATGGCCATCGATTCGCCCGACAGTTGCGGCATGGTGGCCAGCATCTTGCGACCCAGCGGCGTCTGGTAGAAGGCCGTCAACTGCTGGACTTCCTGCACCGTGTAAAAGCGCGCATACAGAGGCACCATTTCGGCGGCCAGCTCGTCGATCAGCGTCGGATCGGCCAGTACCTGCGTCAGGGTGGCGATGGCGACGGGAATTTCTTCCTCGGCGCTGGCCAGCGCGCGCGCCTTGCGCTGCTCGTCCAGCTTCGGGTTGCTGATGATTTGCTGCTGCGCCGACTGGCGGATCATGGCGGGCACCGATTGCAGCATCTGGTCGAAGATGCTGCGCGTGAGCTGCGGGAACTGCATCGCGTCGAGCATGCGCCGCACGGCCACTGTCATGGCGGGGCTGGGCGCGGCCTGGCGCGCGGGCGTGGCTTGCGTGCTCTGGGCCAGGGCCGGCAGAGTTGCAAGAAAGGCCAGCGAAAACGCGGCGAAGAAGGTGGCGACGATTTTTCTCATGGCATGCGGGATGTTGAATGACGGGTGAAAGGGCTACGGCCAGGAGGCTTGTCGGCTTACGCCCTTTGGGCTAAGCCGACCTACGGACCTAACGACCGTCCGTGTCGCAACTGGCGCGCCAATAGCAATTGGGGCTCCCGAAAGAGCCCCAATCATCTTACTCCGGCTGGGCCGGATCGACAGGATCAACGGGATCGGCTGGTTCAGCCGCTGCCGGCGCAGGCGCGGCGTCCGCCTCCGTCGTCAGCTCGACTTCGTCGATATCCGTTTCCACCACGCGCTGCAGGCCGGACAGCTTGGTGCCGTCTTCCACGGCGATCAGGGTCACGCCCTGCGTCGCGCGGCCCATTTCGCGGATTTCCGACACGCGGGTGCGAATCAGCACGCCACCGGTGGTGATCAGCATGATTTCATCGCTGGTATCGACCAGGGTCGCGGCAACCACTTTACCGTTGCGCTCGCTGGTCTGGATGGCGATCATGCCTTTCGTGCCACGGCCATGGCGCGTGTATTCGGTGATCGGCGTACGCTTGCCGTAGCCGTTTTCCGTTGCCGTCAGCACCGACTGCTGCTCGTTCTCGGCCACCAGCAGGGCGATCACGTGCTGGCCTTCTTCCAGGTTCATGCCGCGCACGCCGCGCGCCGTACGGCCCATCGGACGCACGTCGTTTTCGTCGAAGCGCACTGCCTTGCCCGAATCGGAGAACAGCATCACGTCGTGCTGGCCATCGGTCAGCGCCGCGCCGATCAGGAAGTCGCCGTCGTCCAGGTCGACCGCGATGATGCCGGCCTTGCGTGGATTGCTGAAGTCCTTCAGCGGCGTCTTTTTCACGGTACCCAGGCTGGTCGACATGAACACGTAATGGTCTTCCGGGAACGTGCGGTTCTCGCCCGACAGCGGCAGGATCACGGTGATCTTTTCGTTGTCCTGCAGCGGGAACATGTTGACGATCGGCTTGCCGCGCGAATTGCGCGAGCCTTGCGGCACTTCCCACACCTTCAGCCAGTACATGCGGCCACGATCCGAGAAGCACAGGATGTAGTCGTGCGTATTGGCGATGAACAGCTGGTCGATCCAGTCTTCCTCTTTCGTCGCCATGGCTTGCTTGCCGCGGCCACCGCGCTTCTGCGCGCGGTATTCGGTAATCGGCTGGGCCTTCATATAGCCCGTGTGCGACAGGGTCACCACCATGTCCTGCGGCGTGATCAGGTCTTCCGTTTCCAGGTCGGTCGCGTTCAGCTCGATCTGCGAGCGGCGCACGTCCTTGTTGCCGGCGCCGTATTCGTTCTTCGCCGCCGTCATTTCATCGGTGATGATGATGGTGACGCGTTCCGGCTTGGCCAGGATGTCGAGCAAGTCGGCGATATGTTCCATCACGTCCTTGTACTCGTTGACGATCTTGTCCTGTTCCAGGCCGGTCAGGCGCTGCAGGCGCATCTGCAAAATTTCCTGCGCCTGGTCGTCCGACAGCTTGTACAGGCCATCCGTTTGCATGCCGTAGTGCTTCGGCAGGTTTTCCGGACGGTAGGCATCGATGCCGCCCGGCGTCGTTCCATCGCCCGTGCGGGCCAGCATTTCGCGCACGACGGACGAATCCCAGGCCTTGGCCATCAGCTCGACCTTGGCGATCGGCGGCGTCGGCGCAGCCTTGATGATGGCGATGAAGTCGTCGATATTGGCCAGCGCGACAGCCAGGCCTTCTAGCACGTGGCCGCGTTCGCGCGCCTTGCGCAATTCGAACACGGTGCGGCGGGTGACCACTTCGCGGCGGTGCGACAGGAAGCATTGCAGCATCTGCTTGAGGTTCAGCAGCTTCGGCTGGCCGTCGACCAGGGCCACCATGTTCATACCGAAAGTATCTTGCAACTGGGTCTGCTTGTACAGATTGTTCAGCACCACTTCCGGCACTTCGCCCCGTTTCAGCTCGATCACCACGCGCATGCCCGACTTGTCGGATTCGTCGCGGATGTCGGAAATGCCGTCGAGCTTCTTGTCGCGCACGTTTTCGGCGATGCGTTCCAGCAAGGATTTCTTGTTGACCTGGAATGGCAGCTCGTCGACGATGATGGCGATGCGGCCGCCATCCTTGCCGTATTCTTCGAAGTGGGTCTTGGCGCGCATGACCACGCGGCCGCGGCCCGTGCGGTAGCCGTCGCGCACGCCGGACACGCCATAGATGATGCCGGCCGTCGGGAAGTCCGGCGCCGGGATCAGTTCGATCAATTCATCGATCGTGCAATCGGGATTGCGCAGCACGTGCAGCGCGCCGTCGATCACTTCGGTGATGTTGTGTGGCGGAATGTTCGTCGCCATGCCGACGGCGATACCGGAGGAGCCATTGATCAGCAGGTTCGGGATACGCGTCGGCAAGACCGTCGGTTCCTTTTCCTTGCCATCGTAGTTGGGCTGGAAGTCGACGGTATCCTTGTCGATATCGGCCAGCAGCTCGCCGGCGATCTTGTCCAGGCGGCACTCGGTGTAACGCATCGCCGCGGCGCCATCGCCGTCGACGGAACCGAAGTTACCCTGGCCATCGACGAGCATGTAGCGCAGCGAAAAATCTTGCGCCATGCGCACCAGTGTGTCGTAGATCGAGGCATCGCCGTGGGGATGGTATTTACCCATGGTTTCGCCGACCACGCGGGCGCACTTGACGTAAGGGCGGTTCCACACGTTATTCATTTCATGCATCGCGAACAAGACGCGCCGGTGCACTGGCTTCAAGCCATCGCGCGCATCGGGCAAGGCGCGACCGACGATCACGCTCATGGCGTAATCGAGGTAGCTCTTGCGCATCTCTTCTTCGAGGGAAATAGGAATTGTTTCTTTTGCGAATTGATCCATTGGCGGTTCGACTGATCTCAGGCTGTGGTTAACTTATCTGTTACGCAATGTATGACGCAATACTGCATATCCTGGGTGGCTGTCGTCGTGGACGCTGCGCCGTGCGTTGCTGGCGCGGCCCGGCTTCCATGTCGCAGAGTGCCAGAACAAATTGGCGGGCTGGCGGCACGGCCAGTACGGCTACCGCAGTGGTACCTGCTGGCCATGCAATGCCGCCGTGCTCGACACTCTTAACAGTCAAGCGAACGATTTTAGCATGCGCGCCCAGCTACCTGTACAAATTGGCCATACCAACAAGATTGGCAGTTTGCACCGGGAGCGTGCATGTTGACCTGTCGATAATGCACAATGGCAATATCAGTTCAAGACACCTGCCCTTAAAAGTGGCAAAAAAAGCGATCAAATGTTACAGCTGCGTTACAAATGGGCATTTTCGTTGCGGAAAAACAACGCACGGTCTAAAATCGGGCAAGCTTTGATTTAACCACGGTCGTGTGCCCCTGATGCGTGTGGCAAAATGACTGGGAAGTTAATTGCTAGTTTCGCAATCTGAAACGAGCGCATATGGTCTACATGATAAAATCTTGGCACGTAGCACCAGTAGCGCAGTGTTGTTCTGCGGATATCACCCCCCGAAAGGAAAAAAGAATGAATAAATTTGTAACGCTGTTTTTCGCTGCATCCGCAGTGATTGCTGGCTCGGCTTCGGCCCAAACCCCAACCTCCCCACCATTCGCGCCAGTTACCACTGACATCAAAGCACCAAGCCCAAAAAGCGCTTACGTGCAAGATGCCCGCGGCGTCATCGTGCGTGACCCATTCGGCCTGTGCTGGCGTACCGGCTACTGGACACCTGCTGACGCAGTGCCAGGTTGCGACGTACCACTGTGCGTAGAGCCAGAAACCCTGCAAGACGGCAAATGCGTAGCTCCTCCAGCGCCAGTCGTACCTGCTCCAGCACCAGCACCTGTCGTGCCAGTGCCAGTCGTTGTTGCTCCTACCTCGGAAAAAGTCAGCTTCGCTGCTGATGCATTCTTCGATTTCGACAAAGCTACGCTGAAGCCAGAAGGCAAAGCCAAGCTGGACGAACTGTCCGCACAACTGGGCGGCATCAACCTGGAAGTCATCATCGCTGTGGGTCACACCGACTCCGTCGGCACCGATGCTTACAACCAAAAACTGTCGGTACGTCGTGCTGATGCTGTCAAAGCCTACCTGGTCACCAAAGGCGTTGAAAGCAACCGCGTGTACACCGAAGGCAAAGGCGAGAAACAACCTGTTGCTGATAATAAAACTGCCGAAGGCCGTGCGAAAAACCGTCGCGTGGAAATCGAAGTTGTTGGTACCCGCAACAAGTAATAGCTGAGCCCCTGGACTTGCCGCAAGTCATCGCGCAAGTCAAGAACAGCATGAAAAACCCCGCCACGGCGGGGTTTTTTTTCGTCCGTGGCTGCCCAATTGTAAAATTGCCGCTATTATTCGATCTATGAACGCCGACCCTCTTGAAATCCAAAAATTCAGTGAGCTGGCCCACCGCTGGTGGGACCCCACTTCCGAGTTTCGTCCCCTGCACGAAATTAACCCTCTGCGCCTGGAATGGATCAACGCGAAAGTGCCGCTGGCCGGCAAGCGCGTGATCGACATCGGCTGCGGCGGCGGCATCCTGGCCGAATCGATGGCCCGCAAGGGTGCCGACGTGACGGGCATCGACCTGTCCGACAAGGCCCTGAAAGTGGCCGACCTGCACAGCCTCGAATCGGGCGCCAAGGTACGCTACAAGCTGATCGCCGCCGAAGCCATGGCCGAGGAAGAGCCGGGCCAGTACGACGTCGTGACCTGCATGGAAATGCTCGAGCACGTGCCGGACCCCGCCGCCATCGTCAAGGCCTGCGCCACCCTGGTCAAGCCGGGCGGTCACATCTTCCTGTCGACCCTGAACCGCAACCCGAAAGCGTATCTGTTCGCCATCCTGGGCGCCGAATACATCCTGCGCCTGCTGCCGAAAGGCACGCACGACTATGACAAATTCATCACCCCGGCCGAACTGTCGCAATACCTGCGCAGCGCTGGTCTGGACATCAACAGCATGCGCGGCATGGGCTACAATCCGCTGACCAAGATTTACTCACTTAATAGCGATACCAGCGTCAATTACCTGGTGGCCTGCACCCGGCCGCTGTAACCATCACGCACAATACAAGGCGGCTGCGGCCGCCATTTTTCATTCCTACTTGACACACTTTGCCCGCCATGATCACAGACCATCTGCCAGCCCCGCGCGCCATCCTGTTCGACCTCGACGGCACCCTGGCCGACACCGCGCCCGACCTGGCAGCGGCCATCAACCTGCTGCGCGCGCGCGCCGGCCTGGCGCCGACCCCATATGACATTCTGCGCCCTACCGCCTCGGCCGGCGCGCGCGGCATGATAGGCGCGTCGTATGGCGTGCAACCAGGCGAAAGCGGCTACGAAGCCCTGAAAGACGGCTTCCTGAACAATTACGAAGCGGCCCTGGCCGTGGAAAGCCGCTTGTTCGACGGCATCCCCGCCATGCTGGACGGGCTGCAAGCGCTGGGCCTGGCCTGGGGCGTGGTCACCAACAAGGCCGCCCGCTTCACCGACCCGCTGGTGGGCCAGATCGGCCTGGGCGCCGCCGGCTGCGTGATCTCGGGCGACACCATGGCGCACCCGAAACCGCACCCCGCCCCCTTGCTGGAAGCGGCGCGCCGCCTGAACCTGGCGCCGCAAGACTGCTGGTACGTGGGTGACGACCTGCGCGACATCCAGGCCGGCCGCGCTGCCGGGATGCGCACAGTCGCCTGCGCCTGGGGCTACTGCGGCCCCGTCGAGCCGCAGCACTGGAACGCCGACCACTTGCTGGACACGCCGCAAGCCCTGCTGGAACTGGTCAGCGCGGTGGTGAAGGCGGCGCAGGAGCGGCAGCTGGCGGCTTGAGGCACTTCAATCCGCTGCGGAAAGCTGGGGTCTGACCCGGCGGGTCAGACCCCTTGCGCCGATGGCGCGAATGCATCATGCAAGAGTGGGCGGATTGCGCTACAATGAAGGTTCTGTGGGGACGACCTGGTTTCGACGTGGGTTGCAAAGCAGCGCAGGGCATACCGAGGGCGGGCTACCTCGTAAATACAACCTGAAAAAACTTAACTGCAAACGATAACTCGTACGCACTGGCAGCTTAATCGCTGTTAGCTCTAGAACACCTCGTCCCTGGGGTGGGCCGTCAAAAGCTCTAGAGTCATTTACAGGGACTCGTCGTATGCTGGGTTACTTAGCGTCCGACTAAATAATAGGTAACTCGCTTGCCCATAACGTGCACATCCGTGCTGGCTGAGTTAAATTAAATGATAGTGCTAAGTATGTAGAACTGTCTGTAGAGTGCTTGCGGACGCGGGTTCGATTCCCGCCGTCTCCACCACTGGATAAAAAAGTAAGGGCCCCCGAGCGCAAGCGACGGGGCCCTTACTTTTTTATCCAACGACGAAACAGCCGGAACCGAATCCGCGTCCGGTACGGACGCGGGGCGTAGCGGGGAATTTGCCTCGCATGCGAGGCACCCGCGAAGCGACGTTGCGCTGCAGCGCAACGGCTCCCCGATTCTTCTGACTGGCTCTTGCGCCGCAGGCGGTTTTTCCTAACAACAATATCAGCCGCTCAGGTCGTGTCCAAATGACGGACCTGACCCTCGTTCCCCTACTCCCCACACACCGCCCCACCCACCGCTCCCCCTATACTCAACCCCGTCGACAAATCAAACCCAAAATCACAGAGATAGCCATCCTTTGGGCGATATCGGCACTGCAGCATGTCACGATTACGAATGCGTATTTGTGTATCGGGACAGCCATTGAGCAAATCCGGCCCCATGGCGTCGAACATGTCTCTGGCAGCGGCTCCCGTCAAACGAAACGCGACTTTGGTATCGCCCGCAACCGGGGCCACCGCATCGTCGAGATATGCGCCATAAATCGCGTACGAACCTGAAAAATCCTTCTGCACAAACTCCCAGACGGCCCGGGCCTGGTGCGCCAACAGCAAGCACAGTAGCGTGACGCCTGACAGGCTGGCGCGCCTCAGCATAGGGAGCCGCCGATGCTGCGCCCGGTCAGCAGATCAAAGCCGAAGTCGCAGTGGTGGCCATCTCGTGGATGGTAGGAGCAGCTCAGTTCCGCCCGCTGGCGCAGGCGATATTCGCCATCTGCGCCGCACGCGTTGCGCAAGTCCGGGCCCATCGCATCAAACAGCTGTTTTGCCGCCCTGCCGTCGATCCAGAACGCGATGCGCCTTTCTTTCTTGGTCGGCGGCTGCGGATCGCTCAAGCTTCCGCCATAAATCGCATAGTGGCCTTTGAATAGCTGGTAAGAAAGTAGCCATCTGGGAGCGGATTGGGCCATGGCCGTAGCCAAAACAAGAATCAGAAAAACAGCGAGGAGGCGCTTCATGTCATCCGTCCCGCTATTTAATCGTGACATGAAAATGGTCGTCGTGGCGTATGAGTGGTCTTACCCGGGGAACGGTGAGATCATTAAAATAGATAACTTGGACAAAGCTAAATTCAAACAATATACGGATTAGCTGAGCCGTTGCATCGCGATCATACTGCGTGTCAAACCTTGTTACAGCGCTCTCCATTTTGTCTTTGCGAAATAATCGGACATCAACGTCTTTTCCGCTACGATGGCTTGCATGGTTACGGTAAATGGCACCATCAGCCAGGCTGATATTTCCAAAACCAATTTTCCGGCTATCGATACCTTGCCATTGATGCTCGACCAAAAACAGTAGCGAAAGCAGCCTGGGATGAGCATATTGTCCGGCGCCATTGGGCGGTGTGCCATAGGTGTAATATCCCGCGCCTTCCGGTCTTTGCGGAAGATTAAAGTAGCCGCGTGCATCCTTTGCTTGCAGTTCCAGCATGCGTGCCCCTAAGTGTAAATCCCAGCGATCATTTCAAACCGACGGCACCATGCAGTGCTCCCCGCACATCTCGATGAGGATGTTATGCGCCGATGTACCTGGCAGGTATCCTCGCGTATTCGCAAAGTAGTCTGCGCGCTCGATGATTTTTGCCGTTATGCATTTTCTGGGCATTGCGAAGGATCAAAGATCTGCGCGTTGATGGACTTATCTTTGTGAATTGTCGCTAGTTGAAGTTATGGCGTTGGGCCAGCGCAGGAATGTACCGCGCCACTTTAAAATTAAAGAACATCGCCCTTTACGGGAGCCGGGGTCTGCGGGAGCCGGGGTCGGTCCGCCATTTGTACACGATCTCAGCTTTGCTCATCTCTATTTGTGGCAAGTTGCGCTCTACTAAATGCCGATACGGCCCGACTGACTATCCTTGAAAAGCGGTGGCGATGTGGGGCATGGTTTGGACATCGGCATGGCTGTGGTCGTGTCTGAATGGCGAACCTGACCCCGCCTCCATGCGGCCTTGCCAGCGTCTTCTTGTGTCAGACCAGCAGCAGTCAGTGCTGCCCCATAAACTTCGAGCAAATCGTCGACCTCATTGCCCTGACGGCATTGAAACCGGTAGTGACCAGATCGAAATTATCAGGAAGGCTCAATTTACCCGGCAAAGTAGACAAGGCCGCCTTCACCTTAGCCATACCAGCTAAAGTGGTTGTAGGGGTTATTGAGCCAGCCAAATTGCCGTTGGTTGCACTTGCGTACCAAGTAGCCGGCAACTGGCCAACCATGGTGGCTACGCCGCCCGCAAACCACTTCGTCTTCTTCTCAGACTCAAAATTCCAAGTCTTATACGATTCTTTACAGTGCCTAAAGGTTCAGCCACTATACTTGCAACTTCTGAGTGGCTTAAGCCGTTGTAATAAGAAAGGTAAATCGCCTCCATTTGAGAACCATTGATCTTTCGCAAATATTTCATTACAAGCATTGAAGACTGTTTCTCTGTCAATACCGCGTCAGGCTCAAGGGAATTACTTGGCACTTCCTCTTTGTTGCCATCTTGAAGTAATTCAGCATTTAAATAAACCTTTGAATTCCTTAAAGCGTCCAAAGCTTTATTCTTGACAATCGTTCGCATCCAGGTTACAGGACTACCTTTCTCAGCATTATAAGATTTAGCCTGAAGCCAGATACTCGTAAATGTTTCCTGAACCACCTCTTCAGCAAGTTGTTGATTTTTAACAATTTTATACGCATAGAATAGTAAATACTTACTGGAAGCATCGTGAAGCATCCGAAAAGACCGTATGTCGTTTTTTTCAATCCAATACGCAAGGTCGGAATTCTTATTTTCTCTTGCAGCAATAAATTCAAGCTCCACCTTGACCTCGCAAAGAATTGAAATTAATTTATTAAAAAATAATATTTATCCATTTAAAAAATAGAATAAATATCGCAATGAAAAATTCTTCCCGCTATTCAAGTTAAAGCATACCGGTTCGTCCTGGAAAAATGTTCACAGTTTGTAACAAGCTGGGATTAATGCGAAAAATGTTATATACGCTTGCACACATTAAATTTCGAATAATATTTACTAAACTGAATTTTCCAGCCAGATTTACTGGAGGGGATAATTGTTACCGCTGTCGTGGCCATCGTCCTGGCGCTGATAGAGCGCCCCATCGAGCAGGCCATTCGCAAGGCGCTTGCGCGTACCAGTTGGCCCCGGGCTCAGATTTTCCACTTGGATACGATCTCGGCATTCAAACATCAGCCGGTGGGCGCGTCCGGTCTCTGAACGGGCACGACGAGCATCTGCATATTGAGATAAGAGAGCAAGGATGAAGATTCGCCTTGCATGCTGCGCCATGGCGATCGCGCTATTCTCAACGGCGCAAGCCGCCGAGAAGCAGCGGGAATGGACTGGCGAACCACGGCCCTTGCGGGGTGACGAGCAGATCTATGGCGGAACGCTGTCCGACATGCTGCCGCCCACGCGAAACGAGCGGAAAATGGCAATCATGGTCAAAGGGGAACTGGCAAAGGAACTGCTTGCTCAGATCGGACCTGATGTGAAGCAGGAACAGGCCTGCAGCTCCTCAGCGCATTAGCGCGAACGGCGCAGGGGGGATATTACTTGCGTTCATACAGCGGGATACGAATGCTATTTCGGACTTGACCTGCGCACTCGAAAAGGCAGGTATGGAGCGATCTGCTAGCCCGGGCGCTGCCCGGCGCTGCCAAAACCAAGGCCAGCCTCATGGCACCGGCGTACAGCCGACCCGATTCTGCTGCTTGAGCGACTCGACTTGCAGAACCAGCGCCTCAATCTGCACAATGAGATGTCAAGTCATACGCACATGACGCCCAAGGCCGGGGCGCAATCCCCCATCCCTCGCCTCAACCGCGTACACTGGCTCCTCTTCCATCAACGCATTGGTCCACCGTGAAACTATCGCGCTTTATTACCGGCCATCTGGAGCCGATCCTGGAAGAGTGGGAACTCTTCGCCAGGTCGCTCCCCATTCCTGGTGCCACCATCTCGAAAGCAGAATTGCGCGATCATGCAAAGCAGATGCTGCAAACCATCGTACGCGACATGGATGTCATCGAGAACGCGGCGCAGCGGAAAAAGAAATCGACCACGGGCGTATCGGAAATAGCGGGCAAGGAAACGGCAGCCGCCACGCATGGTTCCCTGCGCCAGCAGATTGGCTTCACGCTGCCGCAACTGACGGCGGAATTTCGCGCGATGCGGGCCAGCGTTCTGCGCCTGTGGATGGCACAGGCGCCGGTGGCGTCGAGAACGGCGACGCTGGACATCCTGCGCTTCAATGAAGCGATAGACCAGGCGCTGCAGGAATCGGCCATACGCTATTCGCAGCAAAGCGACCGCACCCGCAATACCTTTCTCGCCATCCTCAGCCACGATCTGCGCAGTCCGCTGAGCACGATGACGATGGCGGGCGCGCTGCTGAGCAGGCCGAGCGCGAACTCTGCTTCCACGCTGCAGATCGGTGCACGGGTTGCCCGTAGCGCAGCGACCATGACCACCATGGTGAACGATTTGCTGGAATTTGCCAGGACGCAGCTGGGGGGACGCATGCCCATTTCCCCCAGCTTGGGCGACTTGGGGGAAATCTGCAAGACGGCCGTCGAGGATGCTTCGGCCGCTCACCCGCAATGCAAGTTTGAACTGAGTACCACGGGCGAGATGATCGGCGACTTCGATGCGGCCCGCCTGGCCCAGCTGTTTTCCAATTTGCTCAACAATGCCGCGCAATATCGCACCGACGACCAGCCGGTGACCATCACGGCCTGCGGCGATGCCGATACGGCCGTGGTGCAAGTGAAGAATTTCGGCCGCCAGATCCCGGAAGCCGCGCTGAAGAGCATTTTCGATCCTCTGGTACAGCTGGCCATTTCCGACGATCACAAGGCGCCCAACGCCACCAGTATCGGACTGGGTCTGTTTATCGCGCGTGAAATCGCCAGCGCGCACGGCGGCACCATCGGCGCCGAATCCAGCCTGGAATGCGGCACGGTATTTACCGTGCGCCTTCCCAGGGTGTCGCTGAACGAGGGAGCGAACGGCTGCTAGGCGCGCCCCCTCCCCTGCCGGGCCGGGCCGGGGTCGCCTTATCTGCGGCTCAGCGGCACATACTCGCCCGGCAAGCTGGCTACCTCCAGTGCATCGGCAAAGGCCAGCAGGAACTTCGCCGGGCCATGCTCCGACACCAGCAGGGAGGCGCCCTTGTGGCGCAGCAGTTTCAACACCTCCTGCAATCGTTCCTGATACTCACTGGAGCTAGCGTAAAAGGTTTGATACATCTCCAGCGTTTCCATGGCTTTCGCGGCCAGGATGAATTCGGGTTTGTCCATCATATCTCCTCTTGATCAGCTCGGAAACACAGAAGACGCATTGATCCCCTATGCGCACGGCCATCGATGTCGGCATGGCCGCGCTTCCATCATACGCCTCATCGCCTAAGCCCGGTAAGGCTCGCCCGACAAGATGCCCTGGTACTGGCTGAGGGTGGCGCCAATCTTCATGCCCCCGGCGTCGATATCGTAGAAACGGATATCCTTGCTGTGGCCGCTGCCACGCACCTTCACCACCGATACGACCCGCTTGAACTGGCCTTCGAGCTCGATATAGCGCTGCATGACGATGGCGTCGGCCAGGAAAGCGTTACCGTAGGAACTGAAGCGCAGCATGGTGTACTGGTCTTCCAGCTCGGCCGTCATCAGCACGGACACGCCCATGTCCGTCAAGGCCGCCACCAGGCGGTACAACGATTCGCGGAAATCCTCGCGGAACATGGAGGCCAGCGCCATTTCAAAGCCGGACAGCGAATCGATGACCACGCGCTTGGCCTTCATGCGCGTGATCATGCTCAACAGGTCGTGCAGGATTTCATCCAGTGACAGGTCGAGCGTGCGGGTATTGATCACGCCGATCTGGCCGGAATCGACGAGGGCATTCAATTGATGGCTGAGCAGCTGGTTCGGGCTTTTCTCGAAAGCGGCGATCACGCCGGGCTCGCCGCAGCGCACGCCTTCCGTCAGGAATTGCGTGGCCAGCACGGTCTTGCCGGAACCGGACGGCCCCACCAGCAGCAGTGAGTAACCTGCCGGCAAGCCGCCGCCCATCATGGCGTCGAGCTCCGGCACGCCCAGCGACAGGCGCTCGTTGCCGGAAATGCTGACCTTTCCCATGCCGCTAGTCTTCAACACCGCGCGGGGAAAGATTTCCACACCATCGTCATTGATGCGGAAGGTGTGCACGCCCAGGCTTTGTGACTGCCCGCGCATCTTGACCACCTGGATCTTGCGCACCATGGCATCGCGGTGCACGAGCTGCGACAGCCACAGGATGCCGTCGGCCACCGTGAACACGGCGCTCGACTCGGCCTCGGGCGCCAGATATTCGCCGATCAGGAAGGTCGTGGCCAGCCAGCTGGTCATTTGCGCGCCCAGTTGCTGCACAAAATTCTGCAGGCCGGCCGGGCCCGCGTCCATGGCCTTGGCCGACTGCACCACGGAGCGGAAGGAATCGACGAAGACCAGGCTGGGCGAGAATGCCTCGACCTCTTCGGCGATGCGCGCCAGCACGCGGTCGAAATCGCCTTCCAGCAAGTCAGCCGACAGATTGACGAACTTGATCGACTGGTTGGTCTTCTCCACATCGAAGAAGGGAAACTGCTGCTGATAGCGCAGCATCTTCAGCGGTGGCTCGCCCAGCACCGTGAAAAACAGCGCCTTGCGCTCGGGCGTGGCGAGGGAAAACATGATCTGGTGCGCCAGCGTCGTCTTGCCGCTGCCGGGCGAGCCCGCCACCAGGTTGAAGGAAAATTCAGGTATTCCGCCGCCCAGCAGTTCGTCCAACCCAGGCACGCCAGTGGCCAGGCGATGGATGGTGACTTTGTTCATTCGTTCGGCTCCGTTCCAGCATTATTCACAACGTCATCACCCCAGGCTTTGAGGAGGATGCTATTCGTTAAGAGTTCGCCAATTAATAAAATAAGGGTATTGATGAAGTGCATCAACATCGCCGTGCTTGCCGCACAGGCGGCGGGGTCCGCCTGTCCCTGCAAGCTGGCGCGCAAGGCGGTCATGGCAGCTTCCAGCGTTTGCGGAGCATGGGGCGTCAACCAGCTGAACTGTTTCTGACTCTGGTGCAGGCAGCGGGCATACATCGACTCCACGCCCCGCTCACCAATGATCTGATTCAATTCAGCGGCCAGTTGCACCCACAGGCGAATACTGACGTCTACCACCGCACCTGGCTCGCGTAACAGCGCGTGCTCTATCCTGCGCTGCCGCTGTTCATGGACTGTGGCCATAATCGGATCTTTTCTCTGCGGTTTTCGGTGCATGGACCATGTTAAACAAAAGCATCAGGGTTTCCTCGCCCATCAGCGCGGAACCGTTGCCGTGATTATTCTCGACAAAGCGTCGATATTGATCGGCTTTACCAGGTAGTGATCAAACCCTGCCTGGCCAGCGCGGTCGAACTCGCCAAGCTGACTGTACCCTGACGCGGCGACAAAGCACGGCAGCGGTGCCACCAGGGCCGCACGCGCCGAACTAATAACCTGGTAGCCATCCATGCCTGGCAAGCCGATATCACACACGATGACATCGTAGGGCGCATCGAGCGCGGCGCGCAAGCCGCTGGGGCCGTCATTTCGCACGTCGACATGGTGGCCGTCCTGCGTCAGCAGCAGCGCCAGCATTTCCGTCGCATCGGCATTATCCTCGATCAGCAATATGCGGCGTGGCAGTGCGCACGCCGCAGGTACCGCCTGCATGCCCTGCGATGGCGGCGCCAGCGACGACAAGGGCAGCTGCAAGACAAACTGGCTGCCAAAGCCGACCCCTGCGCTGAACACGTCCACGGTGCCGCCATGCAACTGGGTAATGATGCGCACCAGCGACAGGCCGATACCCAAGCCGCCCTGCGCCCGTTCCAGCGAACGGAAACCTTGGGTAAACAGGTCGAAAATGAAGGGCTGGATATCGAGGGCGATGCCGGCGCCATCATCGCTGACGGCAATTTCCACCAGATTATCCTGGCGCCGGACGACAATGTCGATGTGACCAAACTCGTGCGTGAATTTGCTCGCATTGATGAGCAAGTTGGCAAACACCTGTGTCAGGCGTACCAGGTCTCCTTCGATCACCAGCGCTTCCTTCGGCATGCTCACGCTCAGCACTTGCTGGCGTAGACTGATGCTGACCTGGCCAACTTCCATGGCGCTGGCGAGGATGTCGCTCAGCAGGATGGGCGCCAGCTGCAAGGTGATCTTCCCGCTGCTGACGCGCGAAGCGTCGAGCAAGTCGTCGATCAGGCGCGCCATGTGCGCTACCTGGCGGCCGATCACGCCATGCACGTGCGCCAATTGGGGATCGAGGTCGACCTTCTTGGCCAGCAAGTCATTGGCCATTGCCAGCGGCTGCAAAGGGTTGCGCAACTCATGCGCAAGCATGGCCAGGAATTCCGTCTGGCGGACGGTCGTCGCTTCGGCGGATGCTTGCATGTCCTGTGCGCCAAACGTCGCCAGCACCAGGTTTTGATTCGCTTCGCGCAACTGCTTGACCAACAGGCCGAAGGCGTCGGATTTATCCTTTTCCTGCACCTGCATCTTGGCCATGGTCAACAATTGATTGATCGTCTCGCGCAGCAGCTTGACTTCGCGGCTATGCAAGGCATGCAGATTTTGCTCGGAGGCCAATGGCAGGGCGGGCGCATCCTCAGGATCCGGCGAGAGTGCTGTGTGGTGCATGGTGTACGGCCTGTGGGGGCCGGCCTCAAGGACAACTCTTCGTTCCGCGGCGTTCACTCAGACATCGCCGCGCACGCCAGCTCTATTGCTGCATACGGTGTATTGCTTTCTACCTAAGCACAATACTCTATTTCCCTCACCAAATGAAAGAATTAGATTACTTATTGTTAACAGTGCGCAGGGGTAGCACGTAATTGGCCAGCTGCCAGCCCATGGCCAGGGCCGATTGCTCCGCCTCGTGCTGCGTGCTGCGATTTTCCAGATTGGCTTGCCGCACATCTTCAAAGCCGCACTTGCTCAGCACCAACTGTCCCTGCCAGCACCCCTCGGGCAGTTCGCAGGCGTAGGCCGAGATCAGGAAACCATTATGGGTGGTGGGATTCGCATAAGACATGAGGCCTCCTAGGAATGAACAGTGCCGTCGCCGATATAAACCACGGCCGTCATTGCAGTATAGTCGGACTGAGTGTAACCGCAATACAGCCCGAATTTCATTTAAATCAACCACATACGCATCAATCCGCCTGACGGGGTCCGCACGCACGCATTGGCAGCGTTTGGCCTCCCGTGCAAAAATATGTCCCTCGATACCCTCCCCGCGCATTGCCATATGGACCAATACCATTTCCTCGTCGGCGAATTCAACAAGCATAGCCCCTTCATTCCCGCAACAGCCAGCGCGCAGCTGTTTGCCTGGTTCGCGCAGAGAGGCGAGCGCGTCGAACGCTACGGCAGCAGGCGCGGCAAGGTCGTCATATTCTCGCAGAGAAATTACGAGAAGAATTGCGCGCGACCATGCAAGCCCATGGCCGCTGCGAACAGCAGCATGACCGGATCCACTGCTTCCTCTCGCACGCCGACGCGCGCCGACCTGCTGGCGCACGCCATGCTGGGCTCTCACACCGACAATTGACACCCATGACCCCACACTTATCGCTGCACTGCTACCTGCAAGACACGCCTTCCGACCAGGCGCTGCCCTGCTCCGACATGACCATCCACGCCGACCCGGCCACCCTGCGCGCCATCGCCCATTTTCTGCTGGCCAGCGCCGACGAGTTTGATCTGGCGCAAGAGTGTGCCGGCATGCACGCCCATTTGCAAGACGCATGGGATGGCTGGCAAGACGATTTCCCCGACCTGGTGGTGGTGGCGGCCTAGGGTGGCGGCCTGAGGTGAGGCGTAGAAGGGCGCCCCGGCTGGCGCGCGTCGGGTAACATACGCCACCTTTGCCATACAGAGATCCTTGATGCACGATTCCCGAACCGCCCTGCCCTGCTTGCGCATGGCCGTGCTGGCCGCCGCGCTGGCCCACCTGTCCGCCTGCGCCAGCCCGCCCGCGCACGAAACGCTGTTTCTCACCACCACCTTCACGCCCGCGCATTCCTTTACCAAGGGCATCGAAGGGCCGGCCGTGGATGCGGAAGGCAATATCTACGCCGTCAACTTTGCGCGCCAGCAAACCATCGGCAAGGTCAGCCCCGGCGGCACCGGCGAGGTGTACCTGACCCTGCCCGGCACCAGCATCGCCAACGGCATCCGTTTCGGCAGCCGTGGGCAAATGTATTTGGCCGACTACATGGAACACACGATTTACCTGGTCGACCCGGCTACGCGCGCGCTGACCATCCACGCGCGCGAGCCGCGCATGACGCAGCCGAACGACATCGCCATCACGCAGGATGACGTGCTGTATGCGAGCGACCCGAACTGGAAGGAAAACACGGGCCGCGTGTGGCGCATCGCGGCCGATGGCACGGTGACCCTGGCGCTCGACACCATGGGCACGGCCAACGGCATCGAAGTGAGCCCTGACGGCAAGATCCTGTACGTGAACGAAAGCGTGCAGCGCAATATCTGGAGGTATGACATCGCCGCCGATGGCAGCCTGAGCGGCAAGCGATTGCTGATCAAGTTTGACGATTTTGGCATGGATGGCATGCGAGTCGATGTCGATGGCAACCTGTACGTGACGCGCTACGGCAAGGGCACGGTGGTGAAACTGTCGCCGCAGGGCCGCATCCTGCGCGAAATCAGCGTGCCCGGCGCCAAGCCCAGCAACATCACCTTCGGCGGTCCCGATGGCCGCACGGCTTACGTGACGGAAGTGGTGCAGGGACGCCTGCTGCAATTCCGCGTCGACCGTCCGGGTCTGGAATGGCAACGGGCGCAGGAGCGGCGCAAGCCCGAATAGCATGTGGGGATGTCGGCTTACGCGCTTGCGCGCTAACCCGACCTAGGCACTAACACGATGGCCCGGCAGGTCGGCTTAGCCGGAACGGCGTAAGCCGACGACATGATTGGCCACGACCGGGTCAGCGCGGAATGACGCGCTGCGCCTTCAACTTCTCGAACAGATTGAAGAAGGCATCCTGCGTATCCTGGTAATCGAGAAAGCCCGCCTTGCGGCTCTTGCCCATGTCCGTCATCACTTCCATTGGCCGCCCCAGGTCGGCATCCGTATGCCACCAGGAAGCGAGGCGGCTGATATCCGTTTCCACCAGATCATACTGCTGCGCAATGGCACGCCATTGCGCAGGCGCATCCTGCATGCGGCCGGCCAGCGGCGCGATGGTCTCCGGCAAGTCTGCCGCTGCCACGCCGAAATAGGCGGCCAGACGGGGCCACAGCCATTTCCAGCGGAACACGTCGCCATTGACGATATTGAAGTCCTCGTTGCGCGCGGCGGGGCTATCGGCCGCCCACGCCAGATGGCGCGCGATCTGGCCCGCATCCGTCATGTCGGACAGGCCGTGCCACTGTGCGGATGAACCGGGAAACACAAAAGGCTGTCCGCTGGCCTTGCACAAGTTCGCATACACAGCCAGGGTCAGGCCCATGTTCATGGCATTGCCCAGCGCGTAGCCGATGATGGTGTGCGGACGGTGCACGCTCCACGTGAAGCCGTACTGGGCGGCGGCTGCGAACAGACGGTCTTCCTGCTCGTAATAGAAATTGTCGACGTCCTGGCGGCCCTGCTCTTCGCGGAACGGTGTGACTGGCACGCTGCCCTGTCCATACGCATCGAACGGTCCCAGGTAATGCTTGAGGCCCGTCACCAGCGCCGCATGGCGCAAGTGGCCGTTCGGCCCCAGCGCTGCCAGCACATTGGCCACCATGGCGCCATTGACGCGGATATTTTCCTGCTCATTGGCCTGGCGCGCCCAGGCCGTGAAGAAGACGTGGCTGGCGTCCAGCCCAGCCAGCGCCGTGGCGACGGCGGCGCCATCCGTCGCATCGAGCGGCAAGGCCGTACAGCCAGCGGGCACGGGCGTGCGTCCACGCGAGACGCCCGTCACCTGCCAGCCCTGCGCCAGCAAATGCGTGGCCAGGCTGCTGCCGATAACGCCGCTGGCGCCGATGATGAGGGCATGTTTTTGCATGAGTGAAAGCCTCCAAAAGAAAGAATCATCATATATGCGACTGAAATTCTTATCTGCGATACTATTTCACCTCATTCATGAATGGAATTCCCGAATCATGTTTTCATCGGAACATGTAAAGGGCCTTACGCCCTTCCTCGCCACGGCCGACGCCGGCAGTTTTACCAAGGCGGCCGAGCGCCTGCACCTGAGCAGCTCGGCCGTCAGCAAGAGCGTGGCGCGACTGGAAGAGCGGCTGGGCGTGCTGCTGTTCGAGCGCAGCACGCGCCGGCTGAAACTGAGCGACGCTGGGCGCGCCTACTACGCCACCTGCAAGCGCGTGCTGCAGGAACTGGCGGACGCGGAAGACGTCCTTGCTGAACATGCGACGGAGCTGGCCGGCAAGGTGCGCATCGGCGTGCCCGCCTCATACGGCCGTCTGCGCGTGATGCCGGCCCTGCTGGCGCTGTGCGCGCAGTATCCGCGCTTGCAGCCGTCGATCGCCTTCAGCGACCGCTTCGTCGACCTGTTCGAGGAGCGCATCGATATCGCCGTGCGCATCGGCGCGCCCTCGCACTGGCCGGCGGCGCTGGGGCAGATGCACCTGGGCGACGAACAGTTGATCCTGTGCGCGGCGCCCGCCTATCTGACGCCGCGCGGCACGCCCACATCCATCGCGGATCTGGCGCAGCACGACTGCATCGCCTACGGTCGCGGCGATGGCTCGCCCATGCCGTGGCTGTTCCCGCAGCATGCCAGCGGCGGGCAAGTCGAGTACCGCGTGGCATCGCCGCGCCTGACGGTGGGCGACGCGGAGGCGCGCACGGCCGCCGTGCTGGCGGGCCTGGGCGTGGCGCAGCTGGCCACCTGGCTGGTGCAAGACCACCTGGCCACGGGCGCCATCGTGGCAGTGCTGCCGGAACTGGCCACGCCAGGCTTGCCGCTGTACCTGGCGTGGCCCCTGGCGCGCCAGCTGACGCCCAAGACGGGCACCTTGCTGCAGGAATTGCGGCAGCGGCTGACCATCAGCTAAAAATATCGATTGACCCTGACGCTACGTCAGGCGCGATGCTATCTGTACGCACCAGGAAAGGAGGACGCAATGCTGTTGAAAATCGGGGAACTGGCCAGGCTCACGGGCCTGACTATCCGCACCCTGCACCACTACGACAGCATCGGCCTGCTCTCGCCTTCGGCGCGCACACAAGCTGGCTACCGCCTGTACCAGCACGGCGACATGGATCGGCTGCACCGGATCATGGCGCTGCGCAAGTTCGGGCTGTCGCTGGCCGATATCACCAACGCACTCGCCGGCCCGGATCTTCCTTTGCATTCCATCGTGGCGCAGCAGATCGCCATGCTGGAGCACCAGATCGCGCAAGCTTCCACCTTGCGTGTACGCCTGTGCAGCTTGCAGGCGCAACTGACGCAGGGGCAGACCCCGGAACTGGCCGAGTGGCTCACCACGATGGAGTTGATGACCATGTACGACAAATACTTTAGTCACGAAGAACTGCAACAACTGCCGATGCTGTCCGATGCGGCCGTGGAACAGGAATGGAAAGCGCTGGTGGCAAGAGTGCGCGCACTGCAGGCGACGGGCGCCGGCCCCGGCGATGACAAGGCGCAGGCGCTGGCCACGCAATGGATGGTCAAGCTCGTACGCGACACCGGCGCCCACCCGGGCCTGTTCGCGCGCCTGAACGACATGCACGCGCGGGAACCATCCATGCAGGCCACGACCAGCATCGATGCGGAGGTGATGCAGTTCATCATCGCCGCCTTCAATGCCTCGCGCATCGCGCTGTACAAGCCTTTCCTCAACGAACAGGAATATGCGTACCTGGCCGCCAATTACGGCAAGCGCTCGGGCGAGTGGCCTGCCCTGATTGCCGCCGTGCGCGCCGCCATGGATGCGCGCACGCCGCCCACTGACCCGGCCGTGCTGCAACTGGCGCGGCAGTGGCTGGAGCTGTTCCGTTCGTATGCGGGCACGGACCCGGCCACGCAGCTGAAATTCCGCCAGGCGCACCAACAGGAACTACGTCTGATGGAAGGCAGCTTTGTCGACGGGGCCATGCTGCAATACCTGGGCGCGGCGATGGCCGTGGTGGCGCAGGAACGCCCCGGCGCATAGTTGACGTGTGGCATCTCGTGGGCGGTGCCATGTAGAATCGGCCTTCGCCCACGAGAGGAACAACCGATGCGCCGCTTTTTGCTTGTATGTCTGTCCCTGCCCGCCCTGAACCTCGCCATGGCCGCCGATGCGCCCTCGCAAGGGGTGTGGCAGGGCACCCTGGGCAAGGCCAATATCGTGGCCTGCTTCAACCAGCCCAGCCCCACGCAAGGGTCCGACCGCAGCGGCAATTACTACTACACGCGCTACAAGACGCCCATCATGCTGGCCAAGCCCAACGGCAAGAGCGACTGGAGCGAGTCCGACACCAAGGGCGACACGACGGGCACCTGGTCATTGCATGCGCCGCAAGGCGGCAAGCTCACCGGCACCTGGACGGAGCCGAAAAGCGGCAAGACCCTGCCCCTGGCCTTGACCCTGCTGGAAGCGGCGGGCGACCGCGAGCATCCGTCCTGCGCCAGCGACGCCTACAACCTGGCGCTGGAGGTGTTTCCCAGCACCAAGGTAAGTAAACCCCTTACCTTTGAAGGCAAGCAATACCGCAACCTGCAAATCGACGACACCATCACGGTGGAATTGATCGCGCCCGGCGATGGCGTGGCGAAAATCAATGCGCAGCTGCGCGCCGTGCTGGCCAAGAACAAGCAGGACCTGGCCGACTTCTACGCCACGCGCCGCGAATACCTGGGCCGCAACGGTTTCACGACGGAAGACGAAGTGTATGCGGAGCCGACCTACTGGTCGCCGCGCTGGGTGACGCTCAAGTTTTACCGCTGGCCGGCCGGCTATGGCGCCAGCGGCATCTCCATCCGGTTCCGCACCTGGGACGTGAAAACGGGCCAGGAGACGGACGTGTGGAACTGGTTCGGCGCCAGCGCCAGCGATGGCGACGACAAGGCCGAATTGCCGGACCGCCTGCGCCAGGCCCTGTATAAGAATGTGAAAATCGACGCCGAATGCAAGGGCACGGATTACGACGGCCGCGGCCGCTTCCACCTGTCCCTGAAGCCGGAAGGCGTGTCCTTCTGGGAAGACTCGAACGGCAGCGGCTGCGAAAACGATTTTTTACTTCCCTACAGCAAGGTCGGCCCCTTCCTCACCGTCAAGGGCCGCGCCGCGCTCAGCGATTTATTGCCAAAGAACTAGCCACCCGCCTTGTCCACCATCGTCGCCACCATCTCTGCCGTGGCCGCCGCCAGGGTCCAGCCCAGGTGGCCATGGCCCGTGTTGTAGTACACGCCGGGGGCCTTGCCCGGCCCCACTTTCGGCAGCATGGCCGGCAGCATGGGACGCAAGCCCGCCCACGGAACCACCTTGCGCGTATTGACGCCGGGAAAACACTGCTCCACCCACTGCAATAGCGGACGGATGCGGTCGGCGCGGATATCGTAATTGGTGCCATTGAATTCCGCCGTGCCCGCCACCCGCAGCCGGTCCTCGCCCAGGCGGCTGCTGACCAGCTTGGTGGCATCATCGAGCAGGCTGACCTTGGGCGCGGCCACGCGGCTGGCTGCGTCATCGAGCTGCACGGTGATCGAATAGCCTTTCACGGGATACACATTCACATGCTCGCCCAGGGATGCCGCCATGGCGCGGCTGGCCGTGCCCGCGCAAATGACGACGGCGTCGAACAGCGTGCTGTCCTCGCCCATGGAAACGCGCACCTTGCCGTGCTCGCGCGCCAGCGCGGTGACTTCCTGACCAAAGCGGCACGCCACACCCAGGCGGACGCAGGCGTCGGCCAGGCCGCTGGTGAATTTGTGAATGTCGCCCGTGGAATCGCTGTCCGTGTAGTAGCCGCCGTAAAAATCGCCGGCGAGGGCCGGTTCGATGGCGCGCATTTCTTGCGGTGTAACGGCGCGCCGCTGCAAGCCGCCCTGCGCCAGCAGGCGCGACACCCCAGCCGCCCGCTCAAAGCCAGCTTTGTCACGATAAACGTGCAGGATGCCGGCGCGGCGGTGGTCGAAAGCTATCTTCTCGTCTTCTGCCCAGGCAAACAAGTGTTCGCGCGCGGCGATCGCCATGCGCGCCGTGGCGATGGTATTGCGCTCGTAAGCGGGCATGGCGGCAAGAAATTGCGCAAACCAGCTCAGCTTGTGCCAGCTGGGCCAGGGATGCAGCAGCAAGGGCGCATCGCGCCGCGCCATCCATTTCAGGGCGTTCCATATCGTCGCCTTGTGATTCCACACTTCCGCGTGCGAGGCCGACAATTGCCCGCCATTCGCATACGACGTTTCCATGGCGGCATAGCGGTGGCGCTCGATCAGGGTCACGTCCACGCCCCGCTTCGCCAGCGCATACGCCGTGGTCACGCCCGTGATGCCCCCGCCCAGCACGGCCACGCGCTTCATGTCTCAGCTTTCTGCGTTACCTTCTGCACGACGGTATCGCCCGCCTGCAACACGCGGCCATCCTCGGCCAGCACGTCGATGCGGCGCACGGGCAAGCCTGAACCGCGCTGCAGCAAGGTCGAATGCGCCTCGCCTTGCTCGAACAATTGCGCCTCGCTCCACTGGCGCAAACCGACGACGACGGGAAACAGCGCCAGCCCCTTGGGTGTCAGCACGTATTGCTGGTAGGCCGTGCCGTCCGAGGCGGGCGCGACCGTAAAGATGCCCTCTTGCACCAGCGTGTGCAGGCGGTCGGCCAGGATGTTCTTCGCCACGCCCAGACTTTTCTGGAATTCCCCGAACCTGCGCATGCCGTCGAAGGCGTCGCGCACGATCAATAGCGACCAGCGCTCGCCGATCACGTCGAGCGCGCGCGCCACGGGACAGGGGTCGGTTTTCAGGCTCTTGCGTTTGGCCACGGTGCCTCCTTGATTGAGTGGTTGCATTTTAAAACTTCTCCGCGTAGACTCCAAGTGGTTTTAATTTGAAACTACTTAATGATCAACTCTATGCGCGATTCGAACCCACCCATCACGACAGCACTTCCCCCCACCCTCGTCTGGCTGTTTGCCACCGCGGCCGGCCTCAGCGTGGCCAATGTGTATTACGCCCAGCCCTTGCTGGCCACCCTGGCGCACGAATTCGGCATGACGGAGGCTGCCAGCGGCATGGTCATCACGGCCACGCAGATCGGCTGCGCGCTGGCCCTGCTGCTGCTCGTGCCCTTGGGCGACATGCTGAACCGGCGCCGTTTGACCCTGTTCCAGCTGGGCATGCTCGCCATCTCGCTGGCGGCGCTGGGATGCGCCCATTCCACGGCCGCCTTGCTGGGTGGCATGCTGCTGGTGGGCTTGCTGGGCACGGCCATGACGCAGGGCTTGATCGCGTATGCGGCCAGCGCGGCGGCCAGCCACGAGCGGGGCCGCGTGGTCGGCATGGCGCAGGGCGGCGTGGTGATCGGCTTGCTGCTGGCGCGCACCCTGTCCGGCGCAGTGGCCGATCTCGCCGACTGGCGCACCGTGTATTTTGTCTCGGCGGCCATCGCCTGCGCCCTGTTGCTGCTGCTGTGGCGCAAGCTGCCGCCACCAGTGCTGCCTGGCAAGAAGATGGCGTATGGCGCGCTGCTTGCCTCGATGGTGAGCATGTTGCTGCATAACAAGGTGCTGCGCGTGCGTGGCATGCTGGCGCTACTGATGTTTGCCGTCTTCAATATTTTCTGGAGTGCCCTGGTGCTGCCCTTGACGGCGCAAGGCTATAGCCATGCGGCCATCGGCGCGTTTGGCCTGGTGGGCGTGATCGGGGCGCTGGGCGCGGCGCGGGCCGGGGCGCTGGCCGACGGCGGACGCGCGCAATGGACGACGGGCGCGGCGCTGTTGCTGCTGCTGGCCGCGTGGCTGCCGCTCAGCTTTGCGGGTGCGGCCCTGTGGCCCTTGATCGTCGGCATCATCGCGCTGGACCTGGCGGGCCAGGCCATCCACGTGACCAACCAGAGCCTGATTTTCAAACAGGACAGCGACGCGCACAGCCGCCTGGTGGCGTGCTATATGCTGTTTTATGCGGTGGGAAGCGGACTCGGTGCGATTGCCGCCACCAGCGTGTATGCGCTGGCGGGCTGGCTTGCGGTATGCGCGCTGGGCGCGGCGGTCAGCTTGCTCGCCCTGCTGTTCTGGCGGCTGACCTTGCCTGCTGAAAAAGCTGAGAGCGCTTAGTTGAGCATGGCCGTGACGGAACCATGGCGGTAGGTTTTCAAGGCATCGGGCTGGATCTGGATCAGCGAACCGCTGACTTTAATCAAATGCAAGTCCGTCAGCTGGTGCAGCACGCGCGACAGGGTGGCGGGCGCCAGGTTCAAAAACGATGCCAGCAAACTTTTCTTCAGGTCCAGCTTGACCTCGTTCGAGCGCTGCTGGTCCGACGCCTGCAGCAGGTATTCGACCACGCGCTGGGTGGCGTTCTGCACGGAGCAGCGCTCCACGTTGCGAATAAAACCCATCAGGTGGTGCGACAGGCTGTTCATCATCTGGCGCGCGATACGCGGCGACTGGTCCAGCAAACGCAGCAACGCGTGCGGCGGGATGCGCAGCAGCAGGCAGTGCTCGAGCGCTTCGGCGCAGAATGGATACGGTTCATCGAGGAAAATCATGGCTTCGCCGAAGCTCTGGCCCGGACGGATCAGCTCCAGTACCTTGTCCGTGCCTTCCATGGAAAACACGCTCAGCTTGACGAGGCCGAAGACCACCACATAGGCGCCTTCCGCCACTTCGCCCTTGCGGAACAGCACTTTGCCTTTTTCCACTTCAACACGCACGACATCCTGGCGCAATTGCTCTAATTGCGAAGGGGAAATATGGCGGAACAGAGCCTGGCTCGATAGCAAGCCATCGACGTTGACCTTATGCATGACACTCTCTTATTAGATTAGCGAATGACTAAGAGTGTAATGCGCAGGCAGCGTCAAGGCCATACGTCAAAGGAACTAGGGTTGTCTAGGCCGGAACGCCATGCAGATCAAACAAACGCGCATTCCTTGCCGTGTATTTGCGCTTTTTTTGATCTTTATTTGCTTAACTCGCGCTCAACCGCATACACGGCGATCTGCACGCGGCTGCTGAGCTTCAGCTTTTTGAGAATGTTTTGCACGTGGATTTTCACCGTGCTTTCGGCTACGTCCAGTTGGCGCGCAATTTCCTTGTTGCTCAGTCCTTGCGCCAGGCAGGCCATGGCTTCGCGTTCGCGCGGCGTCAGTTTGTCATAGTCGGCCTGGGGCGCGTTCTGCCCCGCGCGAAACTGCGACACCAGCTTGGCCGTCATGGCGTCGGCGATCACCGATTCGCCGGCGGCGGCGCGGCAAATGGCCTGCCCCAGCTGCTCGGCTTCTATATTTTTCAGCAAGTAGCCGCGTGCGCCCGCGCGCAGTGCCGCGCCCAGGTCGGCTGCGTTTTCCGACACGGTCAGCATCAGCACGACCATCTGCGGCAGGTCTTGCAAGATCAGCTGCAGCGCCTCGACGCCGGTCACGCCGGGCATGTTCAAGTCCATCAGCACCACGTCGGGCTGCAGTTCGGCCGTCAGGCGCACGCCGTCCAGTCCGTTCGATGCCTCGCCCACCACCTGGAATTGAGGATTGCGCTGCAGCAGCAGCCTGACGCCGCTGCGCAGCAAGGTGTGGTCATCGACCAGCAGGATTTTGATTGGTGCGTTCACGTATTGGTATCTTCTAACTGGTAGGAATGAATCGTCTGTTACGCGGCCTGGCGCCGGGCTGCCGGCAAGGCCAGCGAGATCGTCGTGCCGCCGCCGGGCCTGCTGTCGATGGCAAATTGCGCACCGAGCCGCTCGGCTCTTTCCTGCATGATACGCAAGCCGATCTGCAATTCCGTTTTCTTGTCGCGCAGGTTGGCGGCAAAGCCTTCGCCATCGTCGCGCACCTGCAGCGCAAAATCGCGCCCGTTTTCCACGCGCAGGGCCACCTTGCTCGCTTGCGCGTGCTTGCGGATATTCGACAGCGCTTCCTGCACGATGAACAGGATCTGCAACTGCTGCTCGGGCGCCAGCGGCGCGCCATTGCCGCTCATGTCCAGGGTGCCGACGACGCCCGTCTGCAGCTCGAACTTGGCCAGTACTTCCGACAGCTTGCTTTCGAGGTCGCTGCCATGCCAGCGCGTGCGGAAATTGACCAGCAATTCGCGCACATCCTGGTAACTTTGCTCGACGCCCATGCGCATCAGCGGCAACACTTCGGCCGCTTCGTCGAGCTGGCCCCGGCGCACGGAATCGTCGAGCATCTGTACTTGCAGGCTGATGAAATTCAGGCTTTGCGCGATGCTGTCATGCAAGCCTTCGGCCAGCAGGCTGCGTTCGCGCGCCACGGCAAATTCCTTTTCGCGTGCAATCAGGCGCTGGTTTTCGATGGCGATGCCCAGGCTCTGGCCCAGGGTTTCCAGCCAGCCCTGCTGCTGCGCCTGCACGGCTTGCGGCTGCGCAAAGTGCAGCGAAAAACTGCCCACCACCTGCTCGCGCGCGAGGATGGGGAAAACGGCGATGGCGATAAACCCTTCGTCCTGGCAACGGTAGCGCTGCAGCGCATCGACCTGGCGGAAATCGCGGATCTGGATCACGCCCTGCGCCACGGCCGCGCCGCACAGGCAATCGTTGTTGCGGATGCAGTGTTCCTCTTCCACCATGGCGTCCGAAATGCCCTCGTGCACGATGATGTGCACGGTATCGTGCTGCGGATCGAGGATGCGCACGGTACCGCCTTCGGCTTGCGCGAACTGCATCACATGGCGCAAGAAGCCACGGCACAGCGCATCGATGGCGTGCTGGCCCGCCAGCAAGGTGGAAATCTCGTGCAGGGTGGCCAGCTGGCGTTCCTGCGCGGCACTCAGGCCCGATGCGGCTTGCGCCAGGCGGCGCTGGCGCCAGCGCGAGGCTGGAAGTTGTTTGCGGGAAGGTTGACTGCGCGGCGCATGCATGAAGAACTCGAATCTGAAAAGTGATGCGCCCGGCAAGCGCTGCGGCCTGCCGGGCTGGTGAAGGTTACAAATGGATCTCGGTACCCAGCAGCTTGACGAACTGCGCCAGCCAGGCCGGATGCGCAGGCCAGGCGGGGGCCGTGACGAACTGGCCATCCGTGACGGCGTCCGTGACGGCGATGTCGGCATACGTGCCGCCCGCCAGTTTGACTTCCGGCGCACAGGCTGGATAGGCGGAAATGCGCTTGCCGCGGATGACATCGGCGGCGGCCAGCAATTGCGCGCCATGGCAGACGGCGGCGACAGGCTTGCCCGCCTCGGCGAAATGGCGCACGGCGGCGATGACTTTCTCGTTCAGGCGCAGGTATTCGGGGGCGCGGCCGCCGGCGATCATCACGGCGTCATAGTCGGCTGGGTCGATCTCGTCGAAGCTGGCGTTCAGGGTGAACAAATGGCCCGGCTTTTCTGTATATGTCTGGTCGCCCTCGAAATCGTGGATGGCCGTCTTGATCGTCTCGCCGCTTTTTTTGCCGGGACAAACGGCATGCACGGTATGGCCCAGCATCAGCAGGGCCTGGAAGGGCACCATCGTTTCATAATCTTCTGCAAAATCGCCGGTCAAAAACAGAATTTTCTTCGCTGCCATTTAGTTCTCCTATGAAAGATTGATCCCGCATCCCTGCCTGCAGGGTGCACCGCAAGGCGTATCTTAGCGCGACTTGGCAGCCATACTGGATATTTATCAAACTTTTGCGCCTTGATCGAGGATTTTACAGGCTGAGGCAGAATTTTTTACAGGCTGGCAGGTCGAAGCAGGGCAAGGCGGCCTGGCGCGGCATGTTCCGCGTCGTCGTTGCCATCGGCACTCCACAGGAACGGGAACGGCAACGGGCGCACGCCATCCTGCAGGCGCACACGCGCTGGCGGGCTGAGGCCCTCCCCCGCGCGGCCAAACTATGGCAAGATCAAGCTTCCTTCATTCCACAGTGAAACTTGCCATGATTTTTGAAATTGCCCACATCCAGATCAAATCGGCCACACATGACGCTTTCGAGGCGGCCGTCGCCCAAGCCGTGCCACTGTTCCAGCGCGCGCGCGGCTGCGTATCGATGCGCCTCGAGCGCTCGATCGAAAACGGCGACGCCTACCGCCTGGTGGTGGGCTGGGCGACCCTGGAAGACCATACCGTGCATTTCCGCGGCAGCGACGATTTCCAGGCATGGCGCGGCCTGGTAGGTGACTTCTTCGCCACCCCGCCCCAGGTCGAGCACATGAACACGGTACTCACGGGATTTTAAGCAGGCAGCGCTTGCCCGGCCGCCGTCATGCCGCAGGATGGTGAAACACTTGCCGCAGGTAAGCCAGGAAGGTTTCATCCTTGCACAGGGTCTTGCCCGGCGAATCGGACAATTTCGCCACGGACTGGCCATTGCAGCGCACCAGTTTCATGACGATGTTGAGCGGCGTCAAACCGACATCGTTGGTGAGATTGGTGCCGATGCCAAAACCCGTCATGATGCGGTCGGCGAAGTGCTGGTACAGGGCGAAGGCCTTGTCCAGGTCCAGGCCATCGGAAAACACCAGGCGCTTGGTATTGGCGTCGATGCGCAGGGCCGCGTAGTGGGCCAGCGCCTTCTCGCCCCACTCGACAGGGTCGCCCGAATCGTGGCGCAAACCGTCGAACAGCTTGGCGAAATACAGGTCGAAGTCGGCCAGGAAGGCATCCATGCCCACCACGTCCGTCAGGGCAATGCCCAGGTCGCCACGATATTCCTGCACCCAGTCTTCCAGTGCCGCCTTTTGAAAGTCGCGCAGGCGCACGCCAAACGACTGGAACGACTGCATGTACTCATGCGCCATGGTGCCGATCGGCACGATACCGAGCTTCTTCGCCAGATACACATTCGACGTACCCTTGAAATATTCGGGCACGTCGCGCGCCAGCCGTTGCACCACTTCGTCGTGCCAGGCGCCGGAAAAGCGCCGGCGCACGCCGAAATCGGAAAACTCGAATGGATGCTTGCGCCGCGGCAGCTTGCCGAATGCCTTGACGGCCGCCACTTTCAAGCCCAGGCGGTGGCGCCCTTCGCGCATGGCCGCATCGAGGTCGAAGCGGCGGAAATACAGTTCGTTGATGATGTACAGCACGAAAATCTCGAAGCCCATCACGTGCACCTGCGGCCCGGCCGCGTGCACCCGCAAGGTGTCGCCATCCGTGCTGACGTCGATGAATTTGCGCTGGAAGCGGAACACCGTCAAGAAGTCGACGAAATCGCTCTTCATGAAGCGCAGGGTACGCAAATAGGCCAGCTCGTCGTCGGCAAACGACATCGAGCACAGGTGGTCGAGCTGTTCTTCCAGCTCGCCCTTCAGTTCGGCCAAGGGAAAGGCGGTGGCGTTGCGGCAGACAAATTCGTATTCGGTATGAGTATTCGGATGACCGTGCAGCAATGCTTGCCACATTGTAAATTTATACAGATCGGTTTCCAGCAAACTGCGCACTATCGGGGTCATGTGTGTTTTCTCCAACTTCCTGAAGCCAGAATAGTACGCCACTGCAAGCATTTCAGCAGAGCGCGATCGACAGTGGCTCAGGCAGCCGCGTTGGCCAACAATTCGGGCAAGACGTCGGCGGACGTGGCCAGCCGCGCGCCGCGCGCACGCATGGCGCCCAGGAAGTCGCGCTGCTGCGCTTCGAAGCCCGTGACGGGACTCATGCAATCCGTCAACAGCACCAGCCGCGCCAGCGCCTGTGGCCCCTGCTGTGCCTGCAGGTAATCGGCGATGTGCTCCGTGCTGGCTTTCACGCAATGGCTGCCCGCTTCGCCGCTGACATAAATCTGCTGCGCCGGCAGCAAGGTATCAAGGAAGGCGCGGTTCAGCTGGGTGGCCGCATCCTGCGCGTCGGGCACTTCTGCCATGACGGCCGAGTAATGCTCGGTCCACGGGTTGGAACCCTTGCTCAGCTTGGCGACCACTTGCAGGTGATCCACTTCCCAGGCGTTGTAGGCGGCGCGCACGGCCGCGTGGATATTCTGGCCCCAGCTGCCGATCTCGCAATGCACGGGCCACACCATCAATTGATAGCGCCCCGCTTGCTGCAAGGCGTCGAGGTAGGCCAGCGCGCGCGGCAAGGCGCCGTCGGCGGCGGGCAGGAACAGGCAGTCGCGCACCTGCTGCGCGCTGATCTGCGTAAACGGTGGCACAGTGCCGCCATCGCCCGTGCGCCAGAAGGCGGGGTGGGCGATATCGTAGCGGTGGTGGGCGTCGAGGGTCACGCTGATCTGCGTCAAACCGCTGCCCCCTGCACGTATCAGTTGCGCCACGCGCAGCATGTCGGCATGGGCGCCGGGCACGGCCAGCGCCGGTGCGGCATCCGGCGGCAGCCAGGTGGCAGGCAAGTCGCAAAAATCGTTTTGCGGGTCGATGACGAGCAGGTGCAGCTGGCGTTTCATGGCGGTCCTCGTGCGTGGCAGGAAGTTGCATCATAATGGCAACATCGCCATCATGCCAAACCAGGGGCCGCCATGAATATTCTCAATCACAATAACGTGCGTCCGAACAAATTACTCAACAGCAAATGGACGGCCGTCACGCCAGCCAACAAGGAAAAACACTTCCTCGTCATCAAGCTATGCGCAACGGACACGCCCGATGAGCCCGTCACGCACGTAGAGCTGGAAGCCGTGCATTCCGGCCGCGTGCAAATCCTGCCCTGGCGCGCGCTGCAGGATGCGGCGCAGTGGCATCAGGGGTGGAAGACATAACGGCGCTGGCGCCGCTCGACCAGCTTGACGGCTACCTCGTCCGCTTCCGCCATGGCGTCCGCTTCCGTTGTAAACTGGTGATCAGCCGACACCCGGCGCTTGCGCACCAGATTCACCCGGTGCATGGGGTTGGGCGACGGGGCATAGATGGCAACGTAGGCGCCCCATAGCTTGCAGCCCAGCAAACGCTCTGCCGTGTAATTTACTTCATAAAAATCAACATACTTTATCGGCACGATGTGCACTCCAGAAATGACATGGCCGGACAGCTTGTCTCTACGGACTGACGCGGTAAAAAGGGTGAAGCCATGCGCTCGCGATTGCTCAGGATACTCAATTCAGTTCTCTTTTTATCACGCGGCACAGGGTAAAAGGAATGCATGACGACATCATCTGCTTGCACCAGCCAGGCCGGTCACGCCACACTTGTCAGGCTATCTATGTGCAAGCTGAAAGTATAGACGATGCGAAAAATTTATTACTGGGCAACCCCGTACTGAACGCAGCTGGCACGGCGGCAATGCGCGCACTGCCGCGCGACTGACGCGGCATGGCTGGCGCCTACTTTCCGGCCTCGGCGGCGGCATGCATGGACCAGACGACGCTGAGGATTTTCCATTGCCCGTCGCGCTTGACCATTTGCCACGCTTCCACGCCATAGTTGGACAGCTTGTCGCCGACGAGGAATTCATAGTCGAAGTTGACCCACGCCACATGGCGGTCCTGGGTGATCTTGACGTTGTAGAATTTTTCTTCCGTGCGCTGCGGTTCGCGCTTGATGAAGTTGGCGAAACTGACATAACCGGCCGTCCCGACGCCGTCGAAGTGGACATCCGTCGTATCGCGCATTTTCTTGATGAAACCGTCGTCGGCCGGCGCGGCGAACAGGATGTTGGTGTGCAGCATCAGCGACGACAGCAGCTTGACATCCTTGGCGATCAGGGCCGCCTGGAAGTCGGCGACGACTTTTTCGATGGCGCGGATATCTTCCGGCGTGGAGCCATGGCGGCCCACGTGGGGCGGCGCCACTGGCCCAGTTTGCGCTTGCGCCATGCCTGCCGTCAGCAGGGAACATCCGAACAATACTGCGCTTGCCAACTTGTACATGGGGGACTTTCATGGCGAACCGTTCGCCGGCCTGGCACAAGGCGTGCCGCTGGCAAGCTTATGTCAACCATGGCAGATAGGCAATCCCCCTGAAGACCTAGTTCAGGTGGCCAGGACCTCGATCGAGGCACGGCCCCTGGCAATCGCGCTGGCGACGGCATCGTCTCCCATGGCCACGCCTTCGGCTTGCACGAATGCGATGTCGGTGATGCCGATGAAGCCCAGTGCCGTGCGCAGATAGGTACTCAGGTAGTCATACGCGGCGCCCGGGCCTTCGCTGTAGACACCGCCGCTGGCCGTGAAAATATAAGCTTTCTTGCCCGTGGCCAGGCCGACGGGGCCCGTCGCCGTGTACTGGAAAGTGCGTCCTGCGCGCGCCACGTGGTCGATCCACGCCTTCAGGGTCGATGGCACGGAAAAGTTGTACATGGGCGCGGCCAGCACCAGCACGTCGGCGGCCAGCAATTCATCGACCAGGGTATCGGACAGCTGCACGGCCGCTGCGGCCTGCGCGCTGCGCTGTTCGGCCGGCGTAAAAAAGGCGCCCATCACCTCTTCCGTCAAGTGCGGCACGGGCTGCGCCGCCAGGTCGCGTTCCACCACGCTGGCGCCTTGCGCGGCCAGTTTGGCGACGAATTCACCGGACAATTGACGCGACAGGGAACCGCTGTTGCGCACGCTGCTATTGATGTACAAGACCTTGCTCATGAAGTGCTCCTGGGAAAATGGGTGAGGGGATGGGCCGCATCACAGCCCTTGCACACAGCATAGTTCGGGTCTACCATCGATGAAACCGTGCAAATATAAATGATTAGCATCGAATTTTTAGATATGGAGTCACCATGAGAGAACCGGGCCAGCCTTCGCTCGACCAGTTGCGGGTGTTCGTCGCCGTCATCGACGCGGGCGGCTTCGCCCACGCGGCGCGCCAGTTGCATCGCACGCAATCGGTGATCAGCTACACCATCGCCAACCTGGAAGAACAACTGAATGTGGTGCTGCTCGACCGCGGCAAGCGCAAGCCCACCCTGACGGACGCGGGCAAGGCCCTGCTGGCCGACGCGCGCGCCGTGGCCCTGAAGGTCGATGGCATGCGCGCGCGCGCCAAGGCGCTGGCCGGCGGGCTGGAGGCGGAAGTGTCGGTGGTGGTTGACGTGATGTTTCCCACCTGCGTGCTGGTGCGCGTGCTGGAGGCGTTCCAGGCGCAGTTCCCCACCGTCGCCCTGCGCCTGCGCATCGAAGCCATGGGCGCCGTGGCGCAGCTGGTGATGGATGGCAGCTGCCACATCGGCCTCGGTGGCTGGATGACGGCCACGGCCAGCGTCTTCGAGCGCCTGGCCGTGGGCCACGTGCGCCTGATTCCCGTGGCCGCGCCCAGCCACGCGCTGGCGCAGCTGGCAGGGCCGATTGCATCGAACGTGGCGCGCGAACACGTACAACTGGTGCTCAGCGACCGCAGCGTGCTGACGCAGGGCCAGGATTTCGGCGTGCTGGGCTTACGCAACTGGCGCCTGGGCGACCTGGGCTCCAAGCATGCCCTGCTGCGCGCGGGCCTGGGCTGGGGCAACATGCCCGAAGCGATGGTGCGCGACGACCTGGCAGAAGGCCGCCTGGTGCACCTGCCGCTGGCCGTCGATAATGGCGAGAATTACCCGATTTACCTGATCCAGCGCGCCGACACACCGCCCGGCCAGGCGGGCAAGTGGCTGACGCAGCGCTTTGCGGAGCAGTTGCCGTTGCTGGAACAAGTCTTTTAGATGCGCGCGCGGGCGGGTATCATGCGGGGGCAAGCCCCAAACAACTGCTGGGGTCAGTCCCTGCGGGATCGCAACCCGTCCCATTGGGACGGGTTGCCCCCGATTTCAGACACAACCTTGAAGAGACTCACATGGCCGGCATCGACGACTTCGTCAACAAACAAAAACCTGGCGCGCGCTTTGTCATCACGGCGCAGATGCTGCGCATGACGCCGCAGCAATTCGACTCGCTGGCGCAGGAATGGATGGAGGACGGCGGCCCCGGCTTCGACGTGGCCGGCATCCCGCACCGGGTGGTCGTCAACGGGCAGTTTTATATTGGCAGACTCACCGTGCAGCGGCACGGCGAGCCGGCATAAGGGCGAATGGTCTAATCGACGCCCAGCACGTGCAGGCGCCGCCGCAAACGCGCCACTTCTTCCGACAGATCGACCACCAGCGCGGCCAGTTCGGCGTTCGCGTCGAACACGGATTCGATTTCATGCAGGCGGCGCGCGCGCACCAGGTCCAGGCTGGTGAAGCGCCAGGCCGTCAGCTGGCCCGCCGGCGGGCAGTCCTGCAGCAGCACGCCCGTCTGCACGTGCTGCACTACCCAGTCCGGTTCCACGGCGCAGGCGCGCGCCAGTTCTTCCAGGCTCAGGGCACGATCTTCAAGCAGTTCGCCAATTACCTTGTTTGTCATGATTTACCCTCCCAGCTTCTGGCGCGGATTGAAAGCCATCTCGCGCGCCATGGTTGCATACAGTTCGCGCGCCTTGTCATCGTTCGCCGGCGGCAGCACCACTTCCAGCAGCAGATACAGGTCGCCCGGCTGGGCGGCGGGGATGCCGCGCCCTTTCAGGCGCAGCTTGCGCCCCGTCTGCGAATTGGGCGGCACGCTGACGGACACCGTGCCCGATGGCGTGGGCACGTCGATTTCGCCGCCCAGCGCCGCTTCCCACGGCGTGACGGGCACCGTCTCGAACACGTCGCGCCCTTCCACCTTGTAGCGCGCATCGGGCCGGAAGCGCATTTCCAGGTACAAATCGCCGGCCGGCGCGCCGCCGCTGCCAGGATTTCCCTGCCCCTCCATGCGCAGCTGCTGTCCTTCCGTGACGCCTTTCGGTATCGTCACTTCCAGGGTGCGCTCGCGCGTCACCACATGGCCTTGCGCATCCGCTTCGGGCACGCGCATGACGATGTGGCGCTTGGCGCCCTGGTAGCTGTCGTGCAAATCGATGGTGATGGCGGCGTGGCTGTCCTCGCCCGGCATCTGGAAACTGCCGCCGGCGCGGCGGCGCCCGCCCACGTGGGCAAACAGGTCGGCAAAGAAGTCGCTGTCGTCGGCGCCCGACGCTTCGTAGCCCGAACCCCAGTCCGGCGGCGGCCGGAATGGCTGCCCTTGGGCGCCCTGCTTACGCCCCAGGTCATCGTAGGCGGCGCGTTTTTCCGCGTCGCCCAGCACGCCATAGGCTTCATTCAGGGCCTTGGTGCGCTTGTCGGCGTCCGCTTCCTTGCTCACGTCGGGATGGTATTTGCGTACCAGCTTGCGGTACGCCTTCTTGATCTCGGCCTCGGTCGCCGTCTTCTCGACGCCAAGCTCCTTGTAGTAGTCCTTGTATTCCACCGTGCCTGCTCCCCATGGTTGAACTGCCTGTGGGAAGAGTACACGAATTGTCGCCGACAGCGGGTGTGCACAGTACAACGCTGCCCGGCGGCGGAATCAGCGCAGGCGGCGCAACGAGGAAATGCGGCGGTCGAGGCCTCCATGCAGGCGGCCGTAGCTGCCTGGCCCCATGACCACGCAGCGGCCGCGGAAATTGGCATCCACGCAAAATTCCCAGCGGCCGTCATTGACGACGACCGATTCGGCGCGGTCGTTGAAGCCATAGCGGCTCAAGTCACGCACTTCGCGGTCCAGGCGCACGGGCCGGCCGCGCATGCCGGCGTCAGGGAACAGCAGCACCGCGCCATTCATGTCGGGACGGTGGCCGCCGCCGTGACCGTGGCCGGGATAACCGGGATATGGACGCTCCGGCTCCGGACGCGGGGGGCGCGGCGGGTAGGGACGGTGATCGCCGCCGCCATGCCCCGGGCGTCCCGCTTCCCGCACCGAGGAAACGGCGTCGTTCATGCCCGGCATGCTGCCGTAGCGGCCCGGCCCCAGGGTGCGGCAGTTGCCCCGGAAATTGGCGTCCTTGCACACTTCCCAGGTGCCCGAGCGCACGATGATGCTCGAGGTCTTGTCGTTAAAGCCCATGCGCGACAAATCGCCCGCATCGGAACGCAGGGTGACGGGACGGCCGCGAAAACCGGCGTCCTCAAACAGGGTGATTTCGCCCGCCGATGCGGCAAGCGGAGCGAGGAAGGTGACGGCGCACAGCAGCGCGGGCCGGAAAGATCGAACCATGACAACTCCAATACTGAGACATTTTCGCCAGTGTAGTCCAGGCGGCAGGCGGCGAGTGTAACAAAGGGCAAGCAAATGTCAGCGCACGGCAGCGAATGTAAAAACCGCCTGGCGGGATCAACCCGGCAGGCGGCCTGTCAGCATGTGTGCTGAAAAAATCAGCGCACGCGGCGCAGCGAGGAAATCTGGTTTTCCATGCCGTTCAGGCGAGCGTATTCGCCCGGTCCGACCACTTCGCAGCGGCCACGGAAGTTCGAATCGCTGCACACTTCCCACTGCCCCTCATTGACGACGATGGACGAGGCGCGGTCATTGAAATTGAAGCGCACCAGGTCTTCCGCATTGCGGTCCAGCGCCAGCGGTTCGCCGCGCATGCCCGCCTCGGGGAACAGCAGGACGGCGCCGCGCTGCTGGTACTGCGGCTGCTGGTACTGCGGCTGCTGGTATTGCGGATACGGCTGCTCGTACTGCGGCCGCTGGTACTGATTCTCATATCGCTGCTGGCGGCGCGCTTCGCGCTCGTCGACCATGCGCGCCGACGACACGCGCCCGTCAAGGCCGCGCCCCAGGTCGTCATGGCGGCCGGGGCCGAAGATGCGGCAGGTGCCCTGGTAGTTAGAGTCGCTGCACAGCTGCCAGTAGCCGTTATGGATGACGATGCTGGTGGTGCGGTCATTGAAACCGATGCCGACGAAATCGTCCGTATCCCGGTTCAGGCGCGCCGAGCCGCCATTCTGTCCCGCGCCGGAATACACTTCCAGGCTGCCGCCACGGCCATAACCGCCGTTGCCACGGTCGGGATCGCGTCCCGGGCGTCCCGGATTGTAGCCATCGCCGCGCCCCGTTTCGCGCACCGAACTGATGGCGTCGTTCATGCCCGGCATCGAGCGGTATTCGCCTGGCCCCAGGCTGCGGCAATTGCCGCGAAAACCGGAGTCCGTGCACACATCCCACGTGCCCGAACGCACCATGATGCTGGACGCCTTGTCGTTGAAGCCCTGGGGCGACAGGTTGTCCGTCGTTTCGCGCAGGGTCACGGCGCGGCCACGGAAATTATCATCCTCGAACAGGGTGATTTCGCCCGCGTGGGCGCTGGCATGCGCCCCCAGCGAGAGCAGCAAGGTCGCCGCGCATGCCAGCGCGTGTTTGAGAGGGCCCGTCATGATTAACTCCATTCTTCATTCTTTGGTGATGATTTGCCTGGCTGTTGCGCCAGGGTGCTAGTGTAACAAATACAAGGCCACGGGAAAGCGCGGTCACACGATCAATATTCCATGCTCGATACCGCCAGCGCAGCGAGGAAAACCGCTGGCCCGCATCGTCACGCGCAAGTACACCGCGCCCCAGGGACAAGTGATCGACATGACAACTGCTGTCAGTGTAGCCATCCGTAGAAAAAACGGTGTAACAAAGTATGCGAAAAGCACAATAATTTGTTACTAAAAGCAATAGCAGCCCCCCACGCAGCCTGTTATTGCCATTTGCCTCGCCATGCGCCTTGTATCAACGCACATCGACCAACACACATCTATCCGCGCACATCAATCAGCGCACTCCCGGACAACAGGGTCGCTGCGGCGGACAAGCATGGCGAATGCCGGGTAGAATCTTGTGTTTAGTCAAGCTTGCCGCCCATGCCACACACTACCTCGTTCACCCTGCCCGCCGTCCGCACTGAAGTGTCCTCGCTGTGGAAGCTGGCCTGGCCCATCCTGATCGGCCAGCTGGCCACCGTCGGCATGGGCGCGGCCGACGTGGCGATGACGGGCCATACGAATCCCGAGGAACTGGCGGCCGTCTCGCTGGGCGCGGCCATCTGGTCCATCGTGCTCGTCACCGTGAGCGGCATCATGATGGCGATCAATACCCTGGTGGCGCATGAAATCGGCGCCGCGCGCCACGACCGGGTGCCGCACATCGTGCGCCAGTCGCTGTGGAAGGCGCTGCTCGTGGGCCTGGTGGCTTGCCTGCTGACGAACATGGCGGCGCTGGTATTCGACCACCTGATGCTGGAACCCTTTGTCGCAGCCAAGGCCAAGCTGTTCGTGCACATCATCAGTTGCGCGCTGCCGCCGTTCGCCGCCTACCGCGCGTTGTACGGCTACAGCACCAGCATCAACCAGACCAAGCCCGTGATGGTCATCGCGCTGGCCGCCCTGGCGCTGAATATTTTCGTCAACTATCTGCTGATCTACGGCCACTGGGGCATGCCGAAGATGGGCGGCGTGGGCTGCGCCGTGGCCACCACCTGCTGCGTGTGGATGATGCTGCTGGCCATGCTGGCCTGGATCAGGATCGCGCCCGCCTACCACGCCACGTACCCGTTCAGCCACTGGGAAGGGCCGCAGCTGTCGTCCATCGGCCCCATGCTGCGCCTGGGCCTGCCCATCGGCGTGACCTATTTTGCCGAAGTCAGCGCGTTTGGCGTCATCAGCCTGCTGGTGGCGCGCTTCGGCGTGATCCAGGTGTCGGCGCACCAGATCGCGCTCAATTTCTCGTCCGTCGTCTTCATGGTGCCGCTCACCTTCGGCATCGCGCTGGTGACGCGCGTGGGCCATGCCGTGGGCGAAGCCAATCTGCGCCGCGCCCGTTTCATTTCGTGGGTGGGCGTGGCCATGTCGCTGACGGCGGCCATCGTCTCGGCCACTCTCATCACGGTCTTCCGCCACCAGATCGCGCAAGCCTACACGTCCGACCCGCAAGTGCAGGCGCTGTGTGCGCAGCTGCTGCTGTTTGCCGCCCTGTTCCAGCTGTCCGACGCGACGCAAGTGGCCACTTCCTGCGCCATCCGTGGCTACAAGGTGACGCGCCAGCCGATGCTGATCCAGCTGCTGGCCTTCTGGGGTTTCTCGCTGCCGATCGGCTATGTGCTGGGCCTTGCGCCTGCCGGCTTTATCTGGTCGCCAGCCGAGCCGATGGCTGCCGCCGGTTTCTGGATCGGCCTGGTGACGGGCTTGACGGTGGCCGCCGTGCTGCTGACCTGGTATCTGAACCGTTTGTCGCTGCAGCGCCTGCGCGCGGCCCGATAAGCCAACAAGGAAACCACCATGCCGCAACAACGCCCCTTCAGGCAAGTCGATGTCTTCAGCACGGTGCCCTTCTTGGGCAATCCGCTGGCGGTGGTGCTCGACGCGAATGGCCTCGATGACGCGCAGATGCAGGCGATCGCGCGCTGGACGGGCCTGTCGGAAACCACCTTCGTGCTGGCGCCGCGCGATCCCGCCGCCGACTACCGCGTGCGTATCTTTTCGCCCGAGACGGAATTCCCGTTTGCCGGCCACCCGACCCTGGGCACGGCGCACGCCCTGCTAGATGCGGGCCTGCAGCCGAAAGGCGCGCGCATCGTGCAGGAATGCGGCGTCGGCCTGGTGCAGGTGGAACGCCGTGCTGGCGGCGGGCTCGCATTCCAGGTGCCACCCTGCACCACACGCGCTCTCGCCCCCGCGCTGCTGCCGCTGCTGCAAGCTGCGCTGGACGGCGCCCCGGCGCCTTCCGGCAGCGTCGTCGACATGGGCATCCGCTGGCTGTGCGTGCCGCTGGCAAGCGCCGCCGCCTGCCTGGCCGTGCGCGCCGACATCGTGGCGCTAACGGCATTGCTGTCCGCTTCCGGGGCCGACGGCCTGGCGCTGTATGGCCCGCACGACGCGGACGGGCCAGCCGATTACGAAGTGCGCGCGCTGCTCAGCGAGCATGGCGCGCTGGTGGAAGACCCCGTCACGGGCAGCGCCAACGCCTGCATCGCGCAGCTGCTGGCGGGCGGCGACTACACCGTCCGCCAAGGTACTTGTCTGCAACGCGACGGCCGCGTGTCCATCAGTTTCCGCGATGGCCACGCCTGGATAGGCGGTGCCTGCCTGAGCGTGATCGCAGGTACGATATTGGCCTGAACCAGGGAAAGTGCCATGGAATGGGTGGCTATCGGATATTTCCAACGAAGGAAATACGGCCAGCACACCCATTTTCCGTGGCTGGGGCTATCGCATAAAGGGACACGCTCTGGTATCGTCTTACGCTTAGGCAACGCTCAAGCTCGCCTTTGCATGCAGTGCCATTCATTCTTCCAATTACCGAGACATCCATGCGTTTTATTCTTTGTTTTCTGGCCGCGATGGCCAGCGTTCCCGCATCGGCTGAAAAGCTGACCCTGGAACGCATTCACGCCGATCCGGCGCTGGCCGGCCCCGGCGTGCGCTACCTGAAGGTCTCGCCCGATGGCGAGCGCGTCACGTTCCTGCGCGGCCGCGCCGACAACCAGTTCCAGCTCGACCTGTGGGAGTTCAAGCTGAAGGACAAGAGCACGCACCGCCTGGTCGACTCGAAGGCGCTGGTGCCGAATGAAACCATCTCGCCCGAAGAACAGGCGCGCCGCGAACGCGAGCGCACGGCCAGCCTGAACGGCATTCTCAGCTACAGCTGGTCGCCCGATGGCAAGCAGCTGCTGGTGCCGCTGGCCGGCAATCTGTACCTGGTCGACGCAGCCCATCCGGACCAGGCGCGCCTGGTCGCCAAGGGCAATGTACTGGACCCGAAAATCTCGCCGAAAGGCCGCTATGTGTCGTTTGTGCGCGATCAAAACATCTATGTGATCGACCTCAAGACGAACAAGGAACGCCAGCTGACCACGGACGGCAAAGGCACCATTCGCAATGGCGAAGCCGAATTCGTGGCGCAGGAAGAAATGGGCCAGCGCACCGGCTACTACTGGGCCCCCGACGATTCCGCCATCGCCTATAAACGCTATGACGAAGCGCCCGTGCCCGTCGTGCGCCGCTTCGAAATCTTCGCCGACCGCACCGACGTCGTCGAGCAGCGCTACCCGGCCGCCGGCGACCCGAACGTGCTGGTGCAGCTGCTGATCGTCTCGCCGGAAACGGGCGCGCAGCGCCAGGTGGACCTGGGCACGAACCCGGACATCTACCTGGTGCGCGCCGACTGGAGCGCGGACAGCAAATCGCTGGTGTACCAGCGCCAGTCGCGCGACCAGAAGACCCTCGACCTGGTCGCCGTCGATGCCGGTACTTTGGCGCAGCGCACCCTGCTGACGGAAACGTCGAAAACCTGGGTCAGCATCCATGACGACTTGCGCTTCCTGTCGAACGGCACCTTCCTCTGGTCGTCCGAACGCACGGGCCGCAATCACCTGTATCTGTACGACATGCGCGGCAAGCTGCTGCACCCGGTCACTTCGGGCGAGTGGGGCATCGACAGCGTGCTGGCCGTGAACCAGAAAACCGGCAAGGTCTATGTATCGTCTAACCGCGACGCGGTAATCGACAAGCAGACCTACGCCCTGGCCCTCGATGGCAGCACGGCCGACAAGCCGCAGCGCGTCACCAAGGCAGACGGCTGGCACGACACGACGTTCTCGCGCAATGGCGAAGTGTTCGTCGACACGTATTCCGACCCGGCCACGCCGCCACAGGTAAGCATCCACCGTCCGGACGGCGCCATGGTAGGCTGGCTGGAAGAAAATGCGCTCAATACCAGCCATCCGTATTTCAAGTACAAGGCGGACCACCTGCCGACGGAATATGGCACCCTGAAAGCCAACGATGGCCAGACGCTGTATTACTCCATCGTCAAACCGTCGAACTTCGACGCCAGCAAACGCTATCCTGTCTACCTGTCGACGTATGGCGGCCCGCACTCGCAGCACGTGGCGCGCCGCTGGGGCAACAACTTCGACCAGTACATGGCGCAGCAAGGCTTTGTCGTCTTCCGCCTGGATAACCGGGGTTCGTCGCGCCGCGAACGCGCGTTCACGGACGCCATCTATCACAATCTGGGCGCAGCCGAAGTGGCCGATCAACTGGTCGGCATCGACTGGCTGGGCAAGCAAAGCTTCGTCGACGCGAAGCGCATCGGCGTGTTCGGCTGGAGCTATGGCGGTTTCATGACCCTGCGTTTGCTGTCGGCTGCCTCCGACAAGATCGCCATGGGCGTCTCGGTGGCGCCCGTGACCGACTGGTCGCTGTACGACACCCACTACACGGAGCAATTCCTCGGCATGCCGAAGGAAAACGGGGATGGCTACAAGGCCAGCACCGTGTTCGCCCACCTCGACGGCTTGAAGTCGCCGCTGCTGCTGGTACACGGCATGGCCGACGATAACGTCTTGTTCAGCAACAGCACGCGCTTGATCGACGCGCTGGTGAACCGCGGCGTGCAGTTCGACCTGATGACATATCCGGGCGCCAAGCACGGCATCTCGTCGCGCGCGGGCCAACGCCACGTGTACAAGAAAATCGAGATGTTCTTCAAGCAGAACCTGGGCGTAGCGAAGTAAAGCGCGCCCACAAATAAAAACCGCCGCCTGTCTCGCGACAGGCGGCGGTTTTTTTATGCTGAAGCAAAAATTATGGCTTGCGCGTGATGGTTTCCACCGCGTCTTTCACATCGCCAACCTTCTTCTGCACTTTGCCTTCGACCTGGTTTGCCAGGCCCTTGGCTTGCTGTTCTTCGCTACCGACAACTTTGCCAGCGGCTTCCTGGATTTTACCGCCGACTTCCTTCAGTTTACCTTCGACTTGATCTTTGTTCATGATGAATCCTCACTGTAGTTGGTACATCTGTTGTCCAGCCCGCAAGGGCCGGTACTGCGGCTCACACGCTGTTGCAAACTGCTTGCTGCGTGTCGATGTGTCCATATTACGCAAGGAGGATCAAAGCCTCTGTACGGTTCCTAACACAGCAGCAACATCGCCGATTACGCCACCGTATCCTTGCGCCAGACGGTAGCCAGCCACGGCTGCTGCGCGCGCGGCAAGCCGGGCGGACGATAATATTCCTCGATCAGGCTGAAACCGGCCGCCTGCACATACGCGGCCCACGTCTCTTCGTCGTAATAACTGCCATAGCGCGCGCCATTCCAGCCTTCCTGGTTCTGCCCGCGCGGGTTCGAGCTGAACAGCACGCCCCCCTCCTTCAGGCACGCATGCAGGGCGCGCAGCACGCCGGGCAAGGCGGCGCTGGGCACGTGGAACAGCACGGCATTCGCGAACACGCCGTCGAAGTGCGCGGCGGGCAGATCGAGGTCGACGAAATCCTGCTGCCACACGGTACAACCGCTGTAGGCGCGCGCCATCTCGACGAAGCGGGGGCAGCCATCGACGCCCGTCGCGTGGTGCCCCATGGCCGTAAACGCCTTCAAATCGCGGCCCGGGCCGCAACCCAGGTCGAGAATATCCAGGGGCGCCGGCATGTTGATGGCTTTTATCAGCGCGTTGATGTTCTGGCTGACGTCGTGGTCGCGCGTGCCTTCGAAAAACTGCTCGGCACTGGCGTCGTAATGGGCCAGGGTGCGGCCCGTGATGGCGTGGATGGGATCTTGCGGATATTGCGGTGGGGTCGGCTTCATGGCGCTCCTGTCATCGATGGGCGCATTTTACGCTGCCGGCCGGCGCCCCGGCCGGCAGCGCAAGCGCACTTACCAGACCCGCACGCGCTGTTCCGGCGCCAGGTACAGCTGCTGCCCCGGCTGGACGTCGAAGGCCGGGTACCAGGCGTCGAGGTTGCGCACGGTGGCGGCGCGGTATTGGGCAGGCGCATGGCCATCCGTGAGGATTTGCTGGCGCGCCGCCGCTTCGCGCGCCTTGCTGCGCCAGCTGACGCCATAGCCCGTGAAGAATGCGCGGTCCGCGTCCGGCTGCACCGGCCTGCCCTGCTGCGACAAGGTGAACGCGTCATGCGCGGCCGCCACGCCGGCCAGGTCGGCCAGATTTTCGCTCAGGGTCAGCTGGCCATTCACGCCCAGGTCGGGGAACGGCTTATAGGCCGCAAACTGCGCCACCAATTGCTTGGATGCCGACTGGAAATGCGCCAGGTCGGCTGGCGTCCACCAGTCGCGCAGCTTGCCCTGGGCGTCGAACTGGGCGCCCTGGTCGTCAAAGCTGTGGCTGATCTCGTGGCCGATGGTGGCGCCGATGCCGCCATAATTGGCCGCATCGGACGCCTGCGGGTCGAAAAACGGCGGCTGCAAGATGGCGGCCGGGAAGTTCAGCGCATTTTGCAGCGGCAGGTTGACGGCATTGACCAGCTGTGCCGGCATGGCCCAGGCCTTGCGGTCAGGGGACTGGCCCAGCTTGGCCAGCGCCTGGCGATAGTGAAACTGTTCCGCCCGCTGCACATTACCCAGGGCATCGCCGCGCACCACGCGCAAGCCCGCATAGCGGGTCCAGCGTTCCGGATAGCCCACGCCCACGTACAGGGTCTTGAGTTTTTCCTGCGCCTGCGCCTTGGTGGCCGGCGCCATCCAGTCCAGCTTGTCGATGCGGCGCGAGAAGGCGGCGACGATATTCGTCACCATGTCTTGCACGCGGGCTTTCGATTCAGGCGGGAAATAGCGTTCCACATACAGCTTGCCGACGGCGTCGCTCAGGGCCGCATTCGTCGCGGCCAGCGCCCGCTTGCTGCGCGGTGACTGCTGCGGCGTGCCGCTCAGGGCGCTGCCATAGAAGACAAAGCGCTGCTCGGCAGCCGCCTTCGGCAAGGTGCTGCTGAAATGGTTGATGGCGTGGAAGGCGAGGAAATCTTTCCACGTGGCCAGCGGCACGCTCGCCACCAGCGCGGCGCTGCCCGTCATGGCTGACGGATGCCAGACGATGAAATCCGTCTGCTGGCCCAGGCCGGCCGCCTGGAAGAAGGCTTTCCAGTCCAGTCCCGGCGCCTTGCTGGCGAAGTCGGCGGCGCGCCACGCGTTATTGCCCTTGGCGACATCGGCCGAATCCTCGCGGCTGGCGTGACTCGCAGCAATTTGCTGCTCCAGCGCAAACACGCGCGCGGCGCGGGCCGGCGCATCGCTGTAGCCGGCTTGCTGGAGCATGGCGGCGATATGCGCCTGGTAGCCCGTGCGCAAGCCCTGCATGCGGGCGCTGTCGCCCTGATAGAAGGCGCGGTCGGGCAAGCCCAGTCCGCCCTGCAGCAGGTAGGCCACATTGCGCGTGGTGTCGTTCAAGTCTTGCGCCACCCACAGGCCAAACAGATTTTCCGTATAAAAATTGGTGGCGTTGAGCGGATCGACATCGGCGCGCAAGCTCTCGCCCAGCGCGCGGGCCAGTCCTGCCTGGTCGCGTATGCCATTGATCTTTGTCAACAAGGGCTTGATCGGGGTCCAGCCTTTTGCCTCGATAGCCGATTCATCCATCCAGGAACGGTAAAAATCGCTGACCTGGCGCGCTGCCGCGTCCGTCTGTGGAGCCGTCGCCAGGCCTTCAACGAGGCCGATGATGCGCTCGTTGGTCGCGTTGGAGAGCATGGCGAACGAACCCCAGCTACTGCGGTCGGCGGGAATGGCCGTGCCGCGCAGCCAGTCACCGTTCACATAGTCATAAAAGTCGTCGCCGGGCAAAGCCCGGGGGGCAGCGGGGGCAGCGAGGGCAGCAGCGTCTGCGGCCGCTTGCTGGCCAAGCGCCTGGAGCGGCAAACCGGTCAGCGAGACGCCGGCCAGGACGAGGACGATGGCAGCCTGGACTGGCGTCCGGAGCCAGGGGAAACGCAAACCGTGCATGGCGATCCTTTCGATGAAAACAAGCAAAATCATAGCCTGAAATGATACCTTTTTCGCCTGCGGACAAACGGCTAGGCGGACGATTCCGGTGGCCAGCCAAAACCATCCACACTATTTTCACTTTTTTTTCAAAAACACCCTCAAGTTCCCGCCGAACCTGCCGTTAATCTAGACAAGCGGTAATCCATTCACTAGTTACGGGTGTGCTCATGACCTCCAACGACGTTCTCTCGATGTATGAAAATATTGCAGGAATGACCAATAAAATGGTCGTGGCCGCACGTTCGAGCGACTGGGATGGCTTGGACGCCCTGGAAAACCAGTGCGCCAGCGCCGCCAGCCCGACCTTGACGGGCAAGGTGCCCGCCCTGGCCGGCGCCTCGCGCCAGCGCAAGATCGACTTGCTCAAGCAAATCCTGGCCAATGACCGCGAAATCCGCAGCATCACGGAAGCGTGGATGACGCAGTTGCCGAACGCCATGCAGGGCTCGCGCGCCCGCATGTAAATAAGCAAGCTTGCCGCGCCAGAAACAAAAAAAGCACCCGTGGGTGCTTTTTTTACGTCTGCCGCCGTGCCGGGGAAGCGCGGCATCTGCGGCGCCCGGCAAGCAGGGAGGGGAATTTGGAAGGCGAGCCCCAGGTATCTCCTGGCGTCGCCTCGCTGCCGGTTGCATCCGGCGTTCGCGAGCACATCGTCGGCATCGCAAACCGCTTCCAGACCCAGGCGTTTATGCAACGCTACACCTGTTTGTCGCGCCACACTATCGTTGGTGACTGCGCAGGCTGGGACTGTTTTTGTCGTAGAGCAAGTCCACTGAGTTAATCATATCACCATCTTTTAAAAATAGGCAACACAATAGACACGCATTTTTCTGTCTTTTTTGAATATCTTTTTTTATATCAAATTTGAGCGCGCCTTGCAGTAGCCTTAACGCGAGAATGGCTCCGGCTCCGGAGCAGCCTGCGCCCCATCTTCCACGGCCTCCGTCAGCACGGGCGCATCCTTCTTCTTGCGGCCGAACGGCTTGCGCAGCAAGACCCAGTATTTCGACGGCGCGCCCGGCGCGGCTGCCGGCTTGCGCTTGCGCACGATATACACGATGACCGCCGTCAGCAACAGGAAGACCAGAGTAGCGATGCCGAGCCACAGCAAGCCGTTGCCCCCCGCCTTCTTTTCCTTCGCGCCCGCTGGCGGCACCAGGGGCTTGGGCTTGGCATGCGGCGCCTGCACCTCGGCCGGCGCGGCAGCAGGCGCAACGGCGGCGGCGACGGGCAGCGCCAGCGCCTTTTGCAAGGCACCGATTTTGCCCTCCAACTCCCCGAGCTTGTCATTCAGGGCTGCGTTTTTCTCGTCCAATGCCACGCACGCTTGCGCCTGCCCGGCATCCGCCTGCGGTGCGCAAGCAGCGACGGGCGCCGTGGCGCGGCGCAATGGCGTCGGGCGCAACGCGGGGGCAGCCGGCGGGGGCGCGGCGGGCGGCGGTACGAACATGCGCGCCGGGCGCACGAGGCCCTCGGCGCGCGCGCGGGCCGCCAGCGCGGCAGCGTCGGGCGACGGCGCGACGGCTGCAGCGCGCGGCTGCGGCACGGGCATAAGCACAGGTGCGGACACAGGAATGACTGGCCTGGCTGGCGCACTGACGGCAGCGGCAACAGGCGGGGCCGGCGTCAGCCACACGGTGCCCAGGCGCACGATGGCGCCACTGCCATGGCCCAATAACAAATACAAATGCACGTGACCGGCCTGGATCGCTTGCCGGGTAGCCACGCGCACATAGTGCCGGCCACCGCGTTCCAGCGGGCTGATCGTCAAAGTCTGCAGGGCTGGATCCATGCCGATGCCGCCACCGCGGTACACATCGGGCGAGGCCAGGCGCACGGCCACGCCACTGACTTCCTCGGGCGCCAGGGCCGTCAGTTCGATTTCGGCCAGCAGAGGCTGGCCCACATGCGACAGCACCGCCATCTCGCCCAGTTCGGCCGCCATGACGGGCGGCGAGGCCAGGCTGGCGGCGGCGCACGCGATCAAGGTCCAACGGGGAAGGATGCTGCTCTGCATGGACTGATCGCTTTGATAACAAGATAAGAAGGGTAGCTCGCCTGTCTTTAACGGCAGGAAATCGCAAAAATATAGATGGCCCAAGGAAAAAATGATGCAATACAGCATCATCCTGTGCCTTTTTAACGCCTGGAGTACACTCGATCCACCTCCATCGATGAAAGGGATGTCATGAGTAGCAGAATCGAACGCGACAGTTTCGGCCCGATCGACGTACCCGCCGACCGGCTCTGGGGAGCGCAAACGCAGCGCTCGCTCGAACACTTCCATATCTCCACGGAAAAGATGCCGCCCGAACTGATCGCCGCCCTGGCCACCGTCAAGCGCGCGGCCGCCCACGTCAACCTGGAGCTGGGTCTATTGGATGGCAAGAAAGCCATCGCCATCACGCAGGCGGCCGACGAAGTACTGTCCGGCAAGCACGACGGGGAATTCCCGCTGGCCGTCTGGCAGACGGGCTCCGGCACGCAAAGCAATATGAACATGAACGAAGTGCTGGCCAACCGTGGTTCCGAGCTGATCGGCGGCTTGCGGGGCGCCGAGCGCCTGCTGCACCCGAATGACGACGTCAACCTGGGCCAGTCCTCGAACGACATCTTTCCCACCGCCATCCACGTGGCGGCCGCGCTGTCCGTCGCCAACACGGTCTTGCCGCCGCTGCGCCAGTTGCGCGCCACCCTGGACGCCAAGGCCACGGAATTTGCCGACATTGTCAAGATCGGCCGCACCCATTTGCAGGATGCGACGCCGCTGACCCTGGGCCAGGAGTTTTCCGGCTATGTGGCGCAACTGGACTTCGCCGAGCACATCATCACGGCATCGTTGCCGCCGCTGCTGCAACTGGCCGCCGGCGGCACGGCCGTCGGTACGGGTTTGAATGCCCACGTGGAATTTGCGGACCGCATCGCCGCGGAACTGGCACGCCTGACGGGCCAGCCGTTCGAGACGGCCAGCAACAAGTTTGCCGCCCTGGCCGCCCACGATGCGCTGGTGGCCGCCCATGGCGCGCTGAAAACCCTGGCCACGGCGCTGATGAAAATCGCCAACGACGTGCGCTGGATGGCGTCCGGCCCCCGTTCCGGCCTCGGTGAAATCACCATTCCTGAAAACGAGCCGGGCAGCTCCATCATGCCGGGCAAGGTCAATCCTACCCAGTGCGAAGCGCTGACCATGCTGTGCTGCCAGGTGTTTGGCAATGACGTCGCCATCACGGTGGGCGGCGCCTCGGGCAATTTCGAGTTGAACGTCTTCAAGCCCTTGATTGCGCATAATTTCCTGCAAAGCGCGCGCCTGCTGGGCGACGGCATGCGCAGCTTCGACGAGCATTGCGCGCACGGCATCGCGCCGAACCGTGGTCGCATCGCCGAACTGATGGAACGCTCCCTGATGCTGGTCACGGCGCTGGCGCCGCACATCGGCTACGACAAGGCGGCGCAAATCGCCAAGCAGGCCCAGCATGAAGGCACGACCTTGAAGGAAGCGGCGCTGGCCCTGGGCTTTGTAACGGAAGAGCAATTCAGTGCGTGGATCGTGCCACTGGAGATGACGCGGCCCAACAAAAGTTAAGGCTCAGCCTGCATGATCCCTCGCTTCATGTAAACTATGACCTTAGTTGATGCCGTCATCAAGTGTTTAAAACACATCATTGCAATAAGGGATACAATGCAAAAAGTAAGCTTTGATTTAACATCCGAGTTCGTCGAGCTGAACCAGCTGTTGAAGCTGGTCGGCCTGTGCGACAGCGGTGGCGCAGGCAAGGTCATGGTCGATAGCGGCGTGGTGAAGGTCGATGGCAAGAAGGAATTGCGCAAGACCGCCAAGATCCGCGCCGGCCAGGTTGTCAGCGTGGGCGATATCCGCATCACGGTGGTCGCCCCGGTCTGACCCCGGCATGGGGCGCGAAAGCGGCCCCATGTGTCCAGCCAGCACTCTGCCAGCCCGGTTGCCTGGATCAGGCTGCAAACACGTCGTTATTGTCAGATAAATATCGATTGCAGAAGGGAAGCGCCATGGACCAGCCCGAACAAGGTACGCGCAGCCAGGAACGCCTGATCGGCGACTTGCGCCAGGTGATAGAAAACGCGGAAGCATTGCTGCGCAACACAGACAAATACACCAGCAGCCTGTACCAGAGCGCGCGCGCCAGGCTGGAACTGGCCCTCGTCGCAGCCACTGCCGAACTGGCCCGCTTTGAAGAAGAGCAAGTGACGCGCATGGTGGACGCCACCCTGGCCGCGAATGCCCTGTACCGCGATCAGACGGGCGAAGCGCGCGTGCTGCGGGCCTTCGAATAAGCCGTCACGCCGTCAACACGGCATGCGCCAGCCACTGGCGCAAGTGTGCCGCCAGGTCAAATGCCGGGTCCAGCCCGAACGCCGCATCGAGCGCGGTGCCGAACGTCTGCCCCTGCTGCAAAGCCAGCAAGGCTGCATGCGCAGCCGCATCCAGTACCAACACCTGCGCCTTCCAGTGCGTGCGGCATACCAGCGCATAGCTGGGCACCTGCATATCTTGCGGAAACATCCCCTGCCCTTCACCATCCTGATGCGCCTGCCACAGGGCCGCCACTTGCCAGCGCGACGCCAGCAAGGCGCAAGCGGGATGCAAGGCAAAACGCCGTGCTTCCAGCTGATCGGGATGCATGGTGGCCAGCGACTCTGGCGCCAGACCCTGCGCATCGGCCGCGTAGTGGGCCAAGTGCAATGCCCATTCCAGGCGCGCCATGTCCGGCAGGTAAGGCAACTCGGCCACGGGCGGGAAGGCAGCCAGAAAATCGGCGAAACGGGCGCCAAACTGCTTCAAATCGGCGCTATCGGATGGTATCTTACGGCCATACGCCCGCGACAGGCCAGCAAAGAAATCCTCGCCCACCAGCGCCAGCACGACGGGATAGACCTGGCCCAGGGTGCGGCGCCAGGTGGCGCTCAAGTTGCCACGGTACAGTGAAAAACGCTGCGGCACCACCTTTCCCGCGAACGCTGGCAAAACTGCCACAGTATCCAGCAAGGCCGTGGCAAACGCTTGCTGGCCGGCCGCCAGCGCATCGAGCGACACGGGCGGTGGCGGCCACGGCAGCAGCGCTCCCTGCCATGGCGCTTGCGGCGCGTGGCGCGCCAGCATGGCCTGCGCCTTGTCCGCTTCGCCCAGCAGGATATCGAGCGGCGGGACATCCGTATCCCATTCGACGAGGGTGGGAATGGCGCCAAAGCGCAGCAAGGCGGCCGCATACAAGTCCCAGACGGGATCGGCCACGGCGGCGCCATGGTGGTCGATCACGGCGTGCGGCGTCAGCAGGTGGCCGCCCAGGTGCAGCTCGCCCACGCAGCCCGGCGCGATGGCGTGCAGGGCAAGCATGGCGTCTTCGCCGTGGTTGCATTGGTTCACATACAAGTTATTGATATCGAGCAGCAGACCGCAGCCGCTGCGGCGCACCAGCTCCGCCAGGAATTGCGCCTCGCTCATGGCATCGTCGGCAAAACGCAGGTAAGTGGCGACATTCTCCAACAAGATCGGCCTTTTCAGCGCATCCTGCACCCGCCCCACTCTGGCGCACAGCAAATCGAGGGCGGCGCCATTCAAGGCCAGCGGCAACAGATCGTTGAGTTGCCGCTGCGCCACGGCGCCCCAGCACAGGTGTTCCGACACGAGGACCGGCTCGATGCGCTCGGCCACGTCGCGCACGCGCTGCAGGTGCGCTTCGGAAAAGCCGCGCGCAGAACCCAGGCCCAGGCCCACGCCATGCAGGCTGATGGGGTAATCCTGGCGCAGGCTCTGCAGCACATGACTATCCCAGCCCGATGGCTGCAGATAATTTTCAGTGTGCACTTCCAGCCAGCCCACCTTGGGCCGGCGCGCCAGGAAGTCGCGGTAGTGCACGGCGCGCAGGCCGACGCCGGCCAGCGCCTGAATGGTCGGCGGCATGGGCAGGCGGCGGACGCTTACGGCTGCGTAGCCGGTTTGGCAGCCTTGCTGGCCTTGATGGGCTTGACGGAACCGCCCACCTGTTCGCACGTGCCCTTGGCAACATAGATCCATTCCGTGGGCAGATTGTCCGCTTCCGCCTGGCCCGCGCAGGAATGCGCGCCATCGGACGAGGCGCAATCGTTCTGCCCTGCCTTGGCGACGCCGTAGCATTTTTCCTTGTCGCCAGGAGCGGGGCCATCGTGCGCGGCCGTGTTGACGGTGGTACCGGCGCAGATGCCCGCAAGGGCGGCGGCGATGAGAGCTTGACGTTTGTTCATGGGGATTCCTCTTGCATGGGTCAAAGTAATGGCACGCTCCGCGCTGCGCCATGGACAACGCGTGGTAATGGCTATCATTTTACTGAATCGGCCGTGCCATGGCGAGCCATGGCCAATTAGTCAGCTTGACAGGGGCGACAAGGACGGCGAAGGGAAGGCTGGAATACAGCAGATAAACGCTCACTCGCCACCGTCGATGACGGTGGTGTGGGCGTAAATATAGCGAGCGCCAGCTTGGCGCTGCGGGACTGCGCTCAGGCTGTCGTGTTGATGCGATTACCGAGGTGAGCCGGCAGGCTAGGCGCTGCCTGCATCGGTGGCACGGATGCCAGCAAGGCAGTGGCAGTCGAGCTTTGGATATCCTGGGCTTTTTTCAAGACAGTCAAGCCGACGGCTTGACGCGTGCCTGTCTCCGCCATCGTGGTTGACAGTTGAGCAATGCTTCCGACGTCCATACGTTTCTCCAATGAGGTTCTACCCTTGTTAACGGATGCTGCCGGCAAACCTTTAGCTTATTTTTCCATCCTGTGCAGCAGCCATGCCAGCACCTGCTCGCGCGCATTCAAGTCCAGCCATTGCACGCCCTCACGCAAGTCGGCCGGTGCCGGGCTGTCCGAGGCGACGGCGATCACATGCGGGTCATGCGGATACAGGGGCGCCTGCCCCACTGCCGGGCGGAACACTTCCAGCTTGGGGATGGGATCCGTCTTGAAACCCTCTACCAGGGTCAGGTCTGCCGGCCCCATGCGAGCCAATTGCTGCGCCAGGCTCGGTTCCGGCGCGCCGCGCAGCTCATGCACGATGGCAAAGCGGTACGGCGACGCCACCAGCACTTCCGCCGCACCGGCCAGGCGCAGGCGGGCGCTGTCCTTTTGCGGCGGCTCCAGCGCCAGGTCATGGTGGCTGTGCTTGACCAGGTTGACGCGCAAGCCGCGCGCCGCCAGTTCCTTCACCACAAATTCCAGCAGGGTCGTCTTGCCGCTACCGGAACGGCCGATCACACCGAGTACCGGGTGTGCGGGCATCGCATCGTGCATGGTCACTCCTTGATTGAGAAGGAATGATTATACGCAGCCGCAATCACGCAGGTACCGCGCATGGTCCAGCGCATTGCCCAAATCAAGCGCCTGTGGATTTTCCGCCATTCCTGGCACCGGAAGGCACCGGCTTGCCGCCCTGCCGCCGGCGCCTGCCCGCCGGCTTCGGCGCTGTCGCGCCCTCCGTTTTACTCGCCGCTTTACCACTCACCGCCGGCGCATTCCTGGCCGTGCGCGCCAATTGCCGGTGGGCGGCGATTGTGCCCGCCTCGGCATCGGCCTGGAAGGGGATGGCGGCAGCGGCGGCCAGCTCATCATCAAGCGGGCAGGCAGGCGCCAGCGGGGCAAAATCCTGTGCCCGCACATCCGCTTCCCATGCGGCGCGCTGCGCCAGCACCGCAGCGGGCACGGCGGGCGCTGCGCGCGCTTGCGCCAGGGTCAGCACGGCGCCCAGGCCGCTGGCGGCCCCCACGCGCGCGCCCATCTGGGGCAAGGCGCCATCGGCGGCGCGGCAAAAGCGCTGCAGGATGGTTTTGATGATCGACGTGTGATCGACTATCTCGTGGCTGACGCTGCCCGGCGCGATCAGCGGCGACACCAGCAGCATGGGCACGCGCACGCCGTAACGGCGAAACGCGGGATCGTCATCGATGGCGGCGCCAGGCGGCACATGGTCGAAAAAGCCGCCGTGTTCGTCATAGCTGAGGATGAACAAGGTGCGCCGCCAGGCCGGTCCGCGCGACAGGGCCTGGTAGACCTGCGCCACGAGCGCCTGGCCGGCGCGGATATCGGCCGGCGGATGGTCGTCATTCTCGAAGAAATGCGGGTCGATCCAGCTGACCGAGGGCAAGCTGCCCGCCAGCGCATCGCCGATGAAGCCATAGCGGCGGGCGCTCGAGCCAAACGGCTCATACCACTCGGACGAACGGTAATGGTCGTCCGTCAGCGCCAGGCTCCAGGGTTTCCAGGCGGAGTAAAATTTCCAGCTGACCTGGGCCCGCTCAAGGTGGCGCACGAAGGATTTGTTCGCATACAGGGGCACGCGCTTGCTGTCGCGGCTGCCGGCCGCCCTGCCGCTGAGCGCATACAGGCGGTTGGGCCAGGTGGCACCCGGCACGGAACTGTAGCAGCGGTCGCAGACGCAGAACTGCTGCGCCAGGAAATCATACATGGGCAAGTCGGCCGCATTATAGTAACCCATCACCAGGTCGATGTCGGGGTCGCCCGGATGCGTTTGCGCATAGTCGTCGACGAAGCCGCCGTTATTGTTTTGCAATTGCTGCGCCACCGACAGGCCCGTATGCGACGGGTCTTGCTGCGGACCGAAGGCCGTGCGCCGCAAATGGTGCACGGGGTAGCTCACGCCCGCGTGCAGGTTGGCATGGCCGGCCTGCAAACCATCGATGTCGGCGCGCCCGCCTTCCAGGCTCAGGTAGCCGAGCAGGTGGTCAAACGAGCGGTTTTCCATCATCAGCACGACGATATGGTCGATACGCGCCAGGTTTCCCAAGCCATGCGTATCAAGCATACCTTTATCAGCAGCAGCGGCAGCAATCATAGGACCTCCCCGGCCGCGCACACGGGCGCAGCGACCCTGGTTCGACCAGGCCAGGCCAGGTTGGTTCAGCGATGGCGGCCCGGCCTTGATGTGCAACAACTCAATACGGCACGCGGTAGCGGTAGCCCTTGAAACTGAAGATGGCCGCCTTCGGCTGCAACGTTTCCAGCACCAGGCCGGGCGCCAGTTCCTCGCCCTCGTGGCGCAGGACCTTGTCGATCAGCAACAGGCGGTCGGCCGGATTCTTCGAATAGATATAGCCGCCGATGGCAATAGCGGGAATTTGCCGCTGTATCGGCTCGGGCAAGTCGCGCATGCCGGGCACCGTCTCTTCGGCCGATGGCGTGGGCGTGGGCACGGCTGGCGCCGGGACGGAGACAGGCGGTGCGGCCCGGCCTGGCGACTCCTGCTTCGCTTCCGGCACGGGTCTGGCATGGTGCAGGGGCGCGGCGGTGGCCGCCAGCGGCACGGGCGTGACTTGCGTGACGGGGGCTGCCACAGGCGCGGGCGCAGGGACTGCTGGCGAAATAGCTGCCGGCACAGGTGCTGGCACGGCCTGAGCCAGCGCGGCAGGCGTCACTGCAGGCGCCGTGGCCGCTGCCTGCCAAGGCTGCCACAGCAGCAGCGCGGCAGCCACGGCCACGCTGACGCCGCCCAGCACCAGCCAGACGGGCGCGCGCCGCGCCGCGCCGGACGCGGCCGCAGCGTGCAGCTGCACTTGCGGTGCGTGGATCGACGGCAACTCGCCTAGTTGGCGCTCGGCTTGCGATTTTTTCAGTGCTTCAAGTATGTAGGACATCTTATTTCCCTGCCACCATCGCCGTTGCAGCGGGCGCTGCCACGGCAGGAGCTGCGCTGCTCAGGCGCGGCTCCGCATTGTCACCCAGCTGCATCAGGCGTATATACGTTTTCGGGCCCGCCAGGCCATCGGCCCGCAGGTTCTGGCGCTGCTGGAAAGCGCGCAGCTGGCCTTGCATCGCGGCATCGAGCGGCAGATTGGCGGCCGGCGCCGGCAAGCCCTGCTGTTGCGCCAGGCGTTGCGCCAGCCAGTCCACGTCGGCGCCGCGCGCTCCCAGCGGCACTTCGTCGCGCCAGCTGCGCGGGGCGCGCCAGAAGGTCGTGAAACTGCCATCGCTGCGCTGCGCCAGCTGGTCCAGCGGCAAGCTTTGCTGCTTACCGCCCAGCATCAGCGTGGCGTTCTCGTCCTGCAAGTGCGTCAGCAGCGCCAGCTGTTCTGCACCACCCGCATCGCGCAAGACCAGCAAGGCGGGACGGTCCAGCACGCGCAGCTCGGCGATGCCGCCCCGGCTGTGCAGGCAGCGCAAGCCAGTACGGACGCCCGCCTGGCAAGCGTCACCGGCCGGCAACTGCTCGCCCCACAAGGCGGCCAGCTGGCGCAGCACGGCGTTGCGGTCAGGCACGCTGGCCGGCGCGGACGCGGGCGTGGATACGGCCACCGCCGCCACGGCGGATGCGGTCGGCTGCGAGGCGGCCACGGCAGGTGCAGCGGGCACAACGGACGGGCGCGGCATGAAATGCCAGGCCAGCGCGGCCGTGACCACGGCGCCGGCCAGCACGCCGCCCGCCACATGCGGCCAGCGCAAGCCCCGTCCGGCAGCCGGCTTGCCCTCTTCGGCAAACACTTCCCCGGCGGCGCGGCGCAGTATCTGGCGCGTCACCTGCGGCTGGTTTTCCACGTAGGCGCCCAGCAGCGCGCGGTCGCACAGCAGGTTGATGCGGCGCGGCACGCCGTGGCTCATGGCGTAAATTTGCGCCATCAGACGGGGCGCGAACGGCGTCTGCGCCGTGCTGCCCGCCACGGCCAGGCGGTGGCGGATATAGCTGGCCGTCTCGTCCGCCATCAGCGAACCCAGGTGATAGCGGGCGATCACGCGCTGCGCCAGTTGCTCCAGTTCCGGCCGGGCCAGCATGGCGCGCAATTCCGGCTGGCCGATCAGGATGATCTGCAGCAGCTTGCGCTCGCTCGTCTCCAGGTTCGTCAGCAAACGCAACTGCTCCAGCACGGCGGCGGACAGGTTTTGCGCTTCGTCAATGATCAGCACATTGTTCTTGCCCTGCGCATGGCTGGCCAGCAAGTGCGCATTGATGGCGTCGACATAGCCCTTCACGCTGGCCACGCCGGGCGCCAGGGTGATGCGGAATTCCTCGCAGATCGACAGCAGCAATTCCTCGACGGACAGTTTCGGATTGAAAATATAGGCGAGCTGGCAATTTTCCGGAATCTGCTCCATGAAGCAGCGGCAAACGGTGGTCTTGCCGGCGCCGATTTCTCCCGTCAGCAGCACGAAGCCGCCGCCGCTGCCCACGCCATACAGCAGGTGCGCCAGCGCTTCGCGGTGGCGTTCGCTCATGAACAGGTAGCGCGGATCGGGGGCGATCGAAAACGGCGATTGCTTGAGCTGAAAATAATGCGTGTACATGGAGACCCTGCGGATGAAACGATCAAAATGCGCAACGGCAAGCCGATACCCTCAGCGGGTGCGGGCGGGCGGCAACGGTTTGTATTTGGCGCAATACACTTTCGCCTTGCTGCGGAAGTAGACGATTTTACTGCCAGGCTCGGAACCACGGACAGGAAAGGCGGAACTGTCGAGTTTATTGAAACGCAGACCCGAGGCGCCGCGGATGGCCGGCTCCAGCTTTTCCGGCGTCGAGTCGGCCACCACGCCCATGAAGACGAGGGGGCTGGTGTCGTCGCTGACGATCACGTCGGTAATCGGCGCGCCCCACAAGGTGGCGTCCGTGCGGAACCAGTAGGCGCCCCCTTCATGCTTGTAGGCGGGGCCGAAGGCCGTCAGCAGATAGGCATAGAAGGCCTTGTTGTCGATCTGGTCGAGGCACAGCACGGCATTGCCCACCACTTGCCCGAACGTGGTGGGCGGCGGCTTTTGCTGCGCCAGCACGCCGGACATGGGCACGCCACAGGCCAGCAAGGCGAACGCCGCCAGCAGGGCCGGCGCACGCCACAGACGCGTCGATGCACGTCGCAAGCGCATGATCAGCGCTTGCGCTCTTCTTTCTTGACCTTCTTGGCTTCCTTCTTTTCCTTCATGCTCTTGGCCGGTTCCTTCTTGGCTTCTTTCTTGCTGTCCTGTGCCTTGCTCATCATCTACTCCATACTTGGGCGGAAATGCCTGAGCCATTATGACACTCCCCCATGAAAATGCCACGTCATTTCCCCCATGCAATAGATCCCGCCCGGCAAGCACAGACAGCGCATGCACTTATTTGCAAAAAAAAGTTTGCATTTCTATTTTATTATGTTTTAATACACGAAATTTATAAATATATATCATTTTAGTGCGGCATGACCAGCGCCAAAAAGCATACACACTGGGGACAGGACATGGGCCGGCATACGGCGGGACCATGTGTCATCGACTTACAGCCCTCGGCAGAAACAGACAATATGATGAGAAAGATGATCTTGCTGGGCGCGGCCCTGGCGCTCTGGGCCGCTGGCAACACGCATGCGGCAGACACGCCGCCCATTCAAGTGGCCACCTACCAAGCGGCGCCCGCCACCCTGGCCATGCGGCTGGCCAGCTTCCAGTCACCGGACGCCAGCCGGCGCGCCTCTGGCCCGCATGAACCGGGCACCCATTCGCTGCTGCTGGTCGCCATCTTGCTGCTGAGCCTACGCATGCGCGTGCGCACCAGCAGCGAAAAATTCAGTACCTGACGTGAAAACGGCCGCGCAAGGCGGCCGTTCCAGTCACACGTCAGCGCACTATCAGTGCAGGCACAGGCGGCGGCGCGTCTTTTCGATCAGCTCCGCATCGTAGGGATACAGGTTCTCGATAAAGAACAATTCCGTTTCTGCCTCATCTTCCAGGCACATTTCGATCATGACCGCGCCATCGCTTTCGCGGCCCAGGAAATCCTTCGGCCAGCGGTTCTTGCGGTGCGTGCGCATCATTTCCATGCCCAGCGCGGCCAGCGGCGCCGACACGCCAGCGGCCAGCGCCTCTTGCTGCCAGTCGTCCCAGTACTCGCTCTTTGCTGCCTTGTCATTCATCATGCTCTTCCAACTCAGGTGTAAAAGGCGGACTTTACTCTTCATGGCGTCCCTTGCCAAGCATGCATACAAGCAATAGCGCAACACCAGGCATAGACCACTCAAGAAAAATTGGCATTAAACAAGGCCAATTTCAATACCATTCACGAGATACAAAAATCCCTTTACTAACAATGACTTGCAATTATACCCTCGGGCATGGCGAGAGATCGCGCAAGGCATTTATTAATACCACTTAAATACCTGTTGACAAGCCATCGGGGCGACAATATAGTGCCTTCAGCTTTTTCGCCGCCCGACAAATAAAAGAACCGAGACAGGCGCACTCAACCAAACGCGGGACTGCACAACATGATCGAATACATAATCGGCGTCGACGGCGGGGGCAGCGGTACCCGCGTACGCCTGGCACGCCTCGATGGCCAGGAACTGGCACAGGGACAAAGCGGTCCTTCCGGCCTGGGACTGGGTATCGAGCGGGCCTGGACATCCGTGGCGCATGCCGTCACCCTGGCCTTCCGCGCGGCCGGCCTGGAACAGCCGCCGCTGCAGCGCATGGCCATCGGCCTGGGCCTGGCCGGCGTACACAACAAGCAGTGGGCCGCCAGCTTCGTCGAACACAATCCCGGCTACGCCTTGGTGGCGCTCGAATCGGATGCCCTGACCACCCTGCTGGGTGCCCACGCGGGCAAGCCGGGCGCCATCGTTGCCATCGGCACCGGCAGCGTGGGCGAAGTGCTGCATGCGGACGGCAGCCGCCATGAAGTGGGCGGCTGGGGCTTCCCCTCGGGCGACGAGGCGGGCGGCGCCTGGATCGGCATGCGCGCCATCAACCATGCGCAGCAGGTAGTCGACGGGCGCGTGCCCGGCAGCGCCTTCGCCACGGCCATCGTCGATGCCTGCGGCGGCCAGCGCGACGCCATGCAGGTGTGGCTGGCCGCCGCCAGCCAGACCAATTTCGCGCAACTGGCGCGGCTGGTGCTCGAACACGCGGCCAGCAATGCGGTGGCACGCAGCATCCTGGTCGACGCGGGCCAGCAGATCGCCCTCATCGCCAGGGCGCTCGACCCGGCTGGCACCTTGCCCGTGGCCCTGTGCGGCGGCCTGGCGGCGCCCTTGTCGAGCTACCTGCCGGCGGCACTGTTGCAACTGGTCGTGCCGGCACAGGGCGATTCGGCCGCAGGCGGCCTGCGCCTGATACGCAAGCACTTGCAGGAGCAATGACCATGCTGGCCAAACTGTCCGCCTTCAAACCCAATCCGGCCAGCGACACGCCGCTCTACATGCAGCTGGCGAACATGCTGTCAGACGGCATCGCCAGCGGCGACTGGCGCGCCAACCAGGCCTTGCCTTCCGAGCGCGTGCTGTCGGAAATCCTGGAAATATCGCGCGTCACGGCGCGCAAGGCCATCGACATGCTGTGCGACCGGGGCATGCTGACGCGCAAGCGCGGCTCGGGCACCTATATCACGCCCAAGCTGGAGCAGCCGCTGTCGCGCCTGACGAGCTTTTCGGAAGAACTGCGCCAGCGGGGCTTTACGGCCGGCTCGCGCTGGCTGCAGCGCGATATCGGCGCGGCCGCGCCGCTGGAACTGCTGTCGCTGGGCCTGTCGCCGCACATGCCGGTGGCGCGTTTGCGCCGCCTGCGCACGGCCGACGAAGTGGTGATGGCGATCGAAACGACCACCATCCCCGCCCTGTACATGCCGGACCCGCAGCAGGTGACAGATTCGCTGTACGGCTACCTGGAGTCGCGCGGCACCATCCCGATGCGCGCGCTGCAGCATATCCGCGCCGTCAACGCCACGGCGGAACAGGCCAAGCTGGCCAATATCAAGACGGGTGAAGCCATGCTGCACATCACCCGTGTCAGTTATCTCGACAACGGCGCAGCGGTGGAACTGACCCACTCGTATTGCCGCAGTGATTATTATGAATTCGTAGCGGAGTCGCGCAGATGAGCAGCACTATCAAAGGCAATATCCTTACCCCCGGCGGCTGGATCCACGGAGCCATCGCCTTCGGCGAGCGCGTCGACAGCATCACGGGCGAGTCCCTGCACCCGTCGGGCAACAGCGACGACTATATTTTGCCCGGCTTTATCGACCTGCACGTGCATGGCGGCGCCGGCAAGGACATCATGGAAGGCGGCGACGCCGTCTACACCATCGCGGCCATCCACGCGCGCCACGGCACCACCAGCCTGCTGGCCACCACCATGACAGCGCCGCCGGAAGATATCGACATGGCCCTGACGGCCATCGGCATCGCCGCCAAGCACCGCCGCCCGAACACGGCGCGCGTGCTGGGCGCCCACCTGGAAGGCCCGTACATCAATTCCGGCAAGCTCGGAGCGCAGCCCAACTATGCGCGCGCCGCCACCCTGGCTGAAATCGAGCGCCTGCAAACCCTGGCCAGGCTGCGCGTCATCACCGTGGCGCCGGAAATCGCCGGCCACCTGGATCTGGTGCGCGCCCTGGCCGACGCCGGCGTGCGCGTGCAGATCGGCCACACGCTCGGTTCCTATGAAGACGGCGTGGCCGCGCTGGAACATGGCGCCATGGGTTTTACGCATTTGTTCAACGCCATGAGCGGCCTGCATCACCGCGAGCCGGGCATGGTCGGCGCCGCCCTGGCGCACGCCGAGTACGCCGAACTGATCCCCGACCTGCTGCACGTGCATCCGGGCGCCATCAAGGTCGCCTTGCGCGCCATCCCGCGCCTGTACTGCGTCACCGATTCGACCGCCGCCACCGGCATGCCGGACGGCGAATACATGCTGGGCCGCCACGCCGTGCAGAAATGCATGGGCGGCGTGCGCCTGCCCGACGGCACGCTGGCGGGCAGCACCCTGACCCTGGACCAGGCGCTGCGCAACCTGGTGGGACTGGGACTGGACCTGGCCGACGCGTCCAAGCGCGTCTCGACCAACGCCGCCGATTACCTGGGCCTGGAAGAACGCGGCCGGCTGGCCCCCGGTACTTACGCCGATCTGGTGGTACTCGATCGCGATCTCAAACTCAAAGCTGTGTATATAGAAGGAGAAATCTGTGACCTCAATGATGCTTAAAGAAGCCATTTCCGCCGCCGAATGCGTCGCCCTGCAACTGGCCAGCGACACGGAACGCTACGCGGAACTGGGCCGCAAATTGAGGAGCACCTCGTTCTCGACCGCGCTGACCATCGCGCGCGGCAGCTCGGACCACGCCTGCAACTACGTCGCCTACCTGATCATGGCGCGCCTGGGCCGTGTCGTCGCGTCCCTGCCGATGTCGCTGGTGACCCTGAACAAGTCGCCGCTGGTGACGCGCGACACCCTGGCCATCTCGATCTCGCAATCGGGACAGAGCCCGGACGTGGTCGAGCCGATCCGCTACTTCCGCGATGGCGGCGCCACCACCGTGGCCCTCGTCAACGACATCGATTCGCCGCTGGCGCACGCCGCCGAGTGGGCCATGCCCCTGCGCGCCGGCAAGGAACAAAGCGTCGCCGCGACGAAAAGCTTTATCACCAGCCTGGTCGCCGGCGCACGCATGGTAGCCCAGTGGCAGAACGATCCCGAGCTGCAGGCGGGCCTGGAAGCGCTGCCTGAAGCGCTGCTCGAAGCGACCCGCGTCGACTGGTCGCCCGCCATCGACGTGCTGGCGCCAGCGCGCAACATCATGGTCGTGGGCCGCGGCATCAGCTTCCCCGTGGCGCTGGAAGCGGCACTGAAATTCAAGGAAACCTCGGCCCTGCAGGCGGAAGCGTTCAGCGGCGCCGAAATCAAGCATGGCCCGATGGCCCTGATCGAAGACGGCTACCCGCTGCTCATTTTCGCCACCCGCGGCCCGACCCAGGCCGGCCTGCTGCAACTGGCAACAGAGATGCGCGGCCGCGGCGCCAAGGTCTTGCTGGCGGCGCCCGCCGACGTGGCCGAGCGCGACCTGACCCTGCCCGTGGCAGCCACGCCGGACCTCGACCCGATCGTCGCCATCCAGTCCTTTTACGTGATGGCGGCAAAACTGTCGGCCGCGCGCGGCATGGATCCGGATGCACCGCGCCATTTGAGCAAGGTAACAAAAACAAACTAAGCAATACCCAACCCGAAAGCGAAGACTGGGGTCGGACCCTTAGGGTCCGACCCCGGCACTTACGGGGCCACTGGTCGGGATAATAATAATGATCAAGAGACTGTTGGCAGTGTTTGCCTGCGCGGGCCTGCTCGCGCCACAGGCATGGGCTGCCGAGAAAATCGAATTCTGGACCTTCAGCATGAAGCCCAAGTTCACGCCGTATTTCAATGCGGTGGTGGCGCGCTATGAGGCGCAGAATCCCGGCGTCAAGATCGAATGGATCGACTTCCCGTGGGACGTCATCCAGACCAAGCTGGTCACGCGCATCGTGGCTGGCACGCCGCCCGCGCTGGTCAGCCTGAACGTGCCCTGGGCCGACGAATTTGCGCGCGACGGCTTGCTCACGCCCGTCGATGGCCTGATCGCGGAAGCGCGCGCCAGCTACATTCCCAGCGCCCTGGACGACCTGCGTTTCAAGGGCCGCACCTACGGTTTTCCCATGTACAGCAATGTCGCGGTGATCGCCTTCAATACCGCCATTTTCAAGCAGGCAGGCCTCACGCGCGGCCCCGCCAGCCTCGATGAACAGCTGGCGTACGCGCGCCAGATCGCGCAGCGCACGGGCAAGGCCGGCATCGCCCCCGCCCTCTCCAAAATCGACGGCCTGTTCATGCAGCAGGGCCTGGCTGTGATCCAGGACAACCGCGCCGTCTTCAATTCGCCGCAGCACGTGGCGCTGGTGCAGAAACTGGCCGACACCTACAAGGTCGGTGGCTTGTTGAAAGAAAGCCTGTTCGCTGAAGACAATTTTCCCGCCGTGATCGACGCCTACAAGGGCGGCCGCCTGGGCATGCTGCTGGCGCCGCCGACGGCCATGCAGCGCATCCGCGGCGACGCGCAAGACATCTACGCCATCACCGACGTGGCGCCCGCGCCGCTGGGCCCCACCGGCATCGCCGACGGCGGCTGGCTGGTGCACTTCGCCATTCCGAAAGGCGTGCCGGCGCGCCAGCTGCCATCGATCGGCAAGTTCGCGCGCTTCCTGACAAACGACGACAACCAGCTGGCCTTCGCCAAACAGGCCAGCGTCTTCCCCACCACTGTGAAAGCAGCGGCCGATCCGTTCTTCCTCGCCACGCCGAAAAACGCGGGCGCGGCCGAAAAGGCGGTGGCTGCCGGCGCCCTGTCGATGCATCATTCGCGCACCCTGTACGTGGCCGGCATCGACGATTACGACGAGTTGCGCCGCTCGCTGGTGAAAGCCGTCGAGGCGGGCGTGACGGGCAAGCAGGATGTGCAGCAGGCGCTGGACCAGGCTGTCGCCATCTGGAACCGCAAGCTGGCCACCCTGCCGCGCCACTGAGGACAGCATGAAACTCGCCCACCGCCATACCCTGCAAGCCTGGCTGTTCCTCGCCCCTGCCCTGCTGCTGCTGGCCGCCTTTTCCTTCTGGCCCGTCGGCTACGGCTCCGTGCTGGCCTTCACCGATTACAGCCTGATACGCGAGACGCGCTTCGTCGGCCTGGATAACTTCCGCTACATCTTCAACAACGAGATGTTCGTCTCGGGCCTGAAAAACTCGCTGATGTTTTTGCTGATGGTGCCCTTCGTGCAGGTGGGCGCCATCGTGCTGGCCGTACTGGTCAACAACCGCCTGCCCGGCATCCGTTTGTTCCGCGCCGCCTTCTACGTGCCCGTGGTGACCACCGTGTCCGTGGTCGGCATCATGTGGGGCTTCATGTTCCACGAACAGGGTGCGCTGAACTACGTGATGCTGACCCTGAAACTCGTGAACGCGCCCGTGGGCTGGCTGACAAACGACAGCCTGGCCCTGTTTGCCGTGATGTTCGTCACCCTGTGGCGCGGCCTGGGCTGGTACATGGTGATGTACCTGGCGGCCCTGCAAGCTATCCCGTCGGACATGCAGGAAGCGGCCATGCTCGATGGTGCCAACCGCTGGCAGCGTTTCTGGAAAATCACCGTGCCGATGCTGCGCCCGACCATCATGCTGTGCTCCATCCTGTCCGTGCTGGCGGCCCTGAAGGCATACCAGGAAGTCGACGTGCTGACGCAGGGCGGGCCGATGAATTCCACCTTCACGGCGCTGTATTACGCCTACGATCAGGGCCTGAAACACTTGAAACTGCCGCGCGCGCTGGCGGCCAGCTTCGTCGTCTCGCTGTTCTGCATAGGCATCGCCCTGCTATGCCTGCGCTATCTGAAACCGAAGCACCGCTGACAGGGGCATGATCATGAAAACCCGCTCCCGCCCCCTGAAAACACGCCTGCAAATACTCGGCCACTATGCCGTGCTGTGCGCGATCGCCGTCGTCTGCGTCTTCCCGTTCTGGTGGACCCTGGTGACGGCCATCTCAACGGAAGGCAATATCTTCGCCTTCCCGCCCACTTTCTGGCCGAAGGCCCCGTCCTTCGACAACTTCATCGAAGTATTCAACGCGATTCCCATCTGGTCGTTCTTCAAGAACTCGGTGCTGATCGCCGTGTTGACCGTGTTCTGGAAACTGCTGCTCTGCTCACTGGCCGCGTATCCGCTGGCGCGCCTGAAATTCCGTGGCCGCAAACTCGTATTCGGCCTGATTCTGGCCACCCTGGTGCTGCCGTCCGAGGTGAACTTCCTCGTCAACTTCATCACCATCACGCAAATGAGCCTGGTCGACACCTACACGGGCGTGATCCTGCCCAACGTGGTGACGGCCGTGGCCATCTTGCTGCTCAAGCAGGCGTTCGAGGAAGTGCCGCAAGACCTGATCGACGCGGCGCGCGTGGACGGGGCCTCCGAGTGGGTCATCTTCAGCCGCATCATGCTGCCGTTGATCACGCCATGGCTGGCCACGGTCGGCATCCTGACGGCCGTCGAATCGTGGAATGAATACATCTGGCCCTCCATCGTCATGAGCAAACCCGATGAATTCCCCCTGTCGGTGGGCGTGCTGTACTTGCGCGGCACCTTCGGCAGCAGCACGCGCGTGATCGCGGCCGGCACCCTGATCACCATCGTGCCAACCCTGCTCGCCTTCCTGTTTACCCAACGCTTCTTCATGCGCGGCATGGATGGCGCAGTCAAATGAAAACGTCTCTCGATAAGGAAGCCTCCATGCACGACCAGCGCATCAGCATCAGCAAGAAAGCACGCAGCCCGATTTCCTGGGTGCCCACCTTGTACTTCGCCCAGGGCCTGCCGTTCTACGCCGTGGCCCTGGTGGCCGGCCTGATGTTCAAGAGCATGGGCGTACCGAACGACCAGATCGCCCGCTGGACGGGCCTGATCGGCTTTGCCTGGGTCTTCAAGTCGCTGTGGAGCCCCTTCCTGGAGCTGGCGTCGAGCAAGAAGACCATGGTGGTGCTGTTCCAGTTCCTCGGTGGCCTGAGCCTGGGCCTGATCGCGCTGGCCCTGCAAACGCCGCTGTGGTTCGCCGCCTGCATCGCCGTGCTGTTCGTCGCCGCGCTGGCCTCGTCCACGCACGACATCGTCTGCGACGGCCTGTATATCGCCAGCCTGTCGGACAAGCAGCAGGCTGCCTACGCGGGCTGGCAAGGCGCCTTTTTCAATGCGGGCAAATTCATCTCGCTGGGCGGCCTGGTGATCCTGGCCGGCTACCTGGAGAAAAAAATCGGCATCAAGCCCGCATGGTCGGTGATCTTCCTGATCATAGGCGCCATGATGCTGTCGCTGGCCGCCTACCACCTGTGGGCCCTGCCGCAGGTGCGCAATGCTGCCGTGGCCGACAAGAGCGTGGCCGGCATCAGCCGCACCCTGTGGGACGTGCTGGCGGACTTCCTGAAAAAGCCCGGCATCTGGGGCATGATCGCCTTCATCATCCTGTTCCGCGCCGGCGAGGCGCAAGTACAGACCATCGGCCCGCTGTTCCTGCGCGAAGCGCGCGAGCTGGGCGGCCTGGGCCTGTCGACGACGGAAGTGGGCGCCGTGTACGGCACGGCCGGCACTGTCGCCTTTTTGCTGGGCAGCGTAGGCGGCGGCTATTTCACGTCCTGGCTGGGCCTGAAACGCGCCATGCTGTTCCTGATCCTGGCCATGAACTTGCCGAACCTGGTGTTCTATTACCTGAGCCACAGCATGCCGACCGATCTGACCCTGATCACGGCCGCGCTCAGCGTGGAAATGTTCGGCTATGGCTTCGGCTTCGTCGGCCTGATCCTGTTCATGATGCAGGTGGTCTCCGTGGGCAAGTACCAGACGGCCCACTATGCGTTCGCCACCGGCGTGATGCAGCTGGGTTTCGTGCTGTTCAAGATGATCAGCGGCGATATCCAGACGGCGCTCGGCTACAAGACCTTTTTCCTGTGGGTGCTGGTGTCGGCCGTGCCCGTATTGATTCTGTCGCGCTTCATGCGCATCGGACCCAAGGCCCCCTCCGACCAGGCTGACGCCGGCGCCACGTCCGCGCCGGCCAGCGCAAGCTAGGAATCGCACAGTCCATGGCACACATCGCATTAAAGAATATCGTCAAGCTGTACGACGACAAGCACCCGGTCATCCACGGCATCGACCTCGATATCGGCGACGGCGAATTCGTCGTGTTCGTGGGGCCGTCCGGCTGCGGCAAATCGACCCTGCTGCGCATGATCGCCGGGCTGGAAGAGATCACGGATGGCGAGCTGCATATCGGCGGCAAGCTGGCCAACGATATCGCGCCGGCCGAGCGTGGCCTGGCCATGGTCTTCCAGAGCTACGCCCTGTATCCGCACATGACGGTGTTCGAGAACATGGCCTTCGCCCTCTCCCTTGCCGGACACAAGAAGGCCGAGGTGCGCGCCGCCGTCGAGCGCGCGGCCGAGATTCTGCAAATCACGCCACTATTGAAACGCAAGCCGAAGGACCTGTCCGGCGGCCAGCGCCAGCGCGTGGCCATCGGCCGCGCCATCGTGCGCAAACCCAAGGTATTCCTGTTCGACGAACCGCTGTCGAACCTCGACGCCTCCTTGCGCGTGCAGATGCGCGTGGAAATCTCGCGCCTGCACCAGGAATTGAAAACCACCATGATCTACGTCACGCACGACCAGGTCGAGGCGATGACCCTGGGCGAGCGCATCGTCGTCTTCAACGGTGGGCGCATCGAGCAGGTGGGCAGTCCGCACGCGCTGTATAACCATCCCGGCAACCTGTTCGTAGCCGGCTTCCTCGGCGCGCCGAAGATGAACTTCATCGCTTGCGTAGCCTTTGCCAGCAGCCCCGGCTCGGTGGCCGTGCGCCTGCCCGGCGGCATTGTGATCGACGTCGTAGCGCAAGGTGGAAGCGTGGCGCCGGGCGACCAGCTGACCCTGGGCGTGCGCGCCGAACATATCAGCCTGCAGCACGGCGAGATGGCGAACAACAACGTGATCGAGGCCAGTGTCAGCCATGTCGAATACCTGGGCGACGTGGCCATCGTTTACGCCAGCATGCCAGGTGTGGACGGGACGCTGGCCGAGATGCTGGCCGTCAAGCTGCCGGCAGAGGAAGGCTTGCGCCAGGCGGGCGACGCCATGCGCCTGCATCTGCCACCGCAGCGCTGCCTGCTGTTCGATGCCAAAGGGCAAGCACTGGCGCACACGTTTGCCGCACCAGCCCAGCAGTTTATGTGACAATAGCCGCTCTGTATCATGCCGCTTCTGTTTGACTTATGCAGACAGACTGGCAGAGTGTGTTTTTTCGAGCTTCCTTGCCCCTCTGGCGATGCTACTACCCGATGTTGCGGCTGCCAGTGCCGGTGCGTATTTTTGTTATTGATTGAAGGATAACCCATGTCCCAATTCCGTCTTGCCCGTCTTAGCCTGCTCCTGGCCGCCATCGGCCTGAATGTCCTGCCAGCCCTGTCGCACGCACAGGATGCCAAGCCAGCCGCTGCTGGTGCGCCCGCCGCCGTGCCCGCAGACACGGTGCGTCCTGAAGTATTCAAGCTGCTCGATCCGACGGCAGTGAAGGCATCGATGGATGCCAAAAACTACGCCGACGTGCAAAGCCGCATCGACCAGGCTGCCGCCATTCCCGCCCTGACGCCCTACGAATTGTTCGTGCTGAACCGCCTGCGCGTGGCGCTGGCCTCGACCACCAACAATGCACCGATGGCCATGACGGCGCTGGAAGCGGTGATTGAATCGGGCAAGCTGGATAAAAAATCGGAAGGCGACTTCATCCAGGCCCTGGCGAACTATCACTACAACGCCAAGGATTACCCGAACGCCATCAAATGGTTCACCCGTTACCAGACAGCAACAGGCGACGTGGCCACCGTGCGTCCCTACATCATCCGCGCCTATTACTTCAGCAACGATTTCGCGCGCGCCAAGCAGGAATTGCTGGCCGACGTGACGGCCAAGCAGCAAGCGGGCAAGACGCCGAACATCGAAGAGTTGCAATTGCTGGCCAACACGGGATCGAAAAGCAAGGATCCGGCCACCTACCTGATCGCCATGGAAAACCTGGTGCGCTACTACCCGTCGGACGACTACTGGAGCGATCTGCTGGGCCGTCTGCAGGGCAAGGCCGGTTATTCGGACCGCTTCGCGCTGGACGTGCTGCGCCTGCAATACCAGGCCGTCGGCACCATGCCGCCTCAGGACTACAGCGACATGGCTGAAATCGCCTTGCAAAACGCCTTCCCGACGGAAGCGAAAAAAGTCCTCGACGCGGGCTTTGCCAAAGGCGTGCTGGGCACGGGAGCGAATGCTGCCAAGCACAAGAAACTGCGCGACCAGGCCAACAAGGCGGCCGCCGACGATGTGAAAAACATCGCCAGCGGCGAAGCGTCGGCCATGAAGAGCAAGGATGGCACGGGCTTGATCAACCTGGGCTACGCCTTCGTGACGATGGACCAGTTCGACAAAGGTATCGACCTGATCCAGAAAGGCATCGCCAAGGGCGGCCTGAAACGTGCTGAAGACGCCAAACTGCGCCTAGGCTATTCCTACGCCATGGCCGGCAAGAAAGACGACGCCATCAAGGTACTGGAAACGGTCAAGGGCAGCGACGGCGTGAGCGACCTGGCCCGTTACTGGATCCTGTGGCTGAACCGCCCTGCCACCGCAGCGGCAGCGCCGGCAGCAGCGGCACAGTAATTCCCGCTTCCTCAAGCATGTGCAAGGCAGTTCCCGGCTCAGGCCGGGGCTGCTTTTTTTTCGACCTTGCATCCTTCGGCCCACGGATGCGCACCTCTGCCCTGTCCACGCGGCATGGGCTGACGTGAAGTGTCAGACCTTGATATAGATCTTGCGCTTGTCCATGCCGTAGGCGATCAGCCAGCACAGCAGCATGAAACTGACGCCAAACAGCAAGGATCCCACGCGCGCCGGCGCCCAGCCCGTAAACCACTGCTGGTACAGCCACTGGTACAGCGTGCCGCCGCCGATGCGCACGGTAAAGGCGATGATCACCAGCACTTCCGACACCAGGTAGATGAACAGGGTGTTCTTGCCGAAGACTTCAAAAAAATACGTCCAGCCCGTGATCTTGCGCACGTCGATGATGAACATCAGCAACGCCAGCAGCAGCAAGTCCAGGCCGATGCCCAGCATCACGTAAGAGCTGGTCCACAGCTTCTTGTTGATCGGGAACACCGCGTTCCAGCACAGGGCCACGGCCACGCAAATGGCGCCGACCACGGCCAGTTGTACCAGGCTGTAGCGCAGCTGCGCCGGCGCCGTCTGGCGCAGGAAACTGCCCGCCAGGTAGCCGGCGATGACATTGACGATGGCCGGCAAGGTGCCGAGGATACCTTCCGGATCGAAGGCGATGCCTTCGCCGTGGTACAAATGGCTGTCACCCAGCAAGATCAGATCCAGCTTGGCCGGCGCATTGCCGTGCAGGCTGTAGTCGCCAAAGCATGCCAGGATGGCCCAGTAGCCGAGCAAGGCGCAGGCGCTGAAGACCAGCGCGCCCCGGGTCTTCCAGTAATGCAGGACCAGGGCGGCGGCCAGGTAGCACACGGCGATGCGCTGCAGCACGCCGGGGATGCGCGTGTGCGACAGGGGCGACCAGGCGAACTGGCCCGCATCGTCGAGCTTGAAGAAAGGGAACCAGTACAGCAGGAATCCCAGTAAAAAGATCAGCGCGCTGCGCTTGCACAACTTGGCCAGCACGGCGCCATGGCCCAGATGCTCATATTTCCCCAACGCAAAAGCCAGCGCATTACCGACGACAAACAAAAAACTGGGGAAGACCAGGTCCGTCACGGTAAATCCATGCCATTCGGCATGCAGCAACGGCGCATACACGCTGCCCCAGTCGCCGGGCGTATTGACGACGATCATCAGGGCCACGGTCAAGCCGCGCAGGACGTCGAGGGCGAGGTAGCGTTGAGGTGCAATAGTCATGATCAAACAATTCCAAATGAGAAAAACCGCCTTCCTGCTTGCGGCAAGGAGGCGGCAAAAACCCTTACGCCGCCGGATACAAGCTTCGCGGGCGCAAGCCATGCTGGCGACCGGCGGCGACAGCCCTGGCATGAACAAGACAGAAGCCACCCTACCGGTGAGCGCAAAAAAAAAGCAAGCCCCTGAAGCAGGAACTTGCTTGAAAGACCGAGGAAGACCTGGCCTGACGCGGACGCATCAGGCCGGATCGTCTTGCTTACAGCTTGCCGCGCAAGCCCAGGTAGAAAGTACGGCCGTTGCTATAGAAAGCGCGTGGCTGATCCTTGTTTTCAGCGTACATCTTGATGGTTTCGTTGGTCAGGTTAAGCGCATCGAACGTGATCGTGAAGTTCTCATTGATCTTGTAGTTAAGCGAACCTGCCAGGGTGCTGCTGTCATCGACGTGCTGGCTGGCGCCACGATCCACGCCCGCCTTGTAAGCCGAACGATAGTTGTAAGCCAGGCGCGCGCTAAAACCGTGTGCTTCGTAGAAAGCGGTCAGGTTATAGGTGTTTTTCGACGCGTTCAACAATTCGCTGCCATCGTTCAGCTTACCATCGGCGTAGGTGTAGTTGGCCAATATACCGAAATCACCCAGCACCGGCTGCTGATAGCTCAACTCGATACCCTTGTTCTTGCCCTTGGTGTTATAGGACTCAGTAACTTGGAACACCCTCTCAGCACCGACCTTGGTATTAAAATAGGTAGCGTTGACGTTACGCTGCGCCACGATCGAATTCAAATCCATGTAGAAAATACCGGCAGATACCGCCGATTTTGGCGCGAAATACCACTCGGCGCTGACTTCGGCATTGTTCGAACGCACAGGATTGAGGTTGATGTTGCCCTTGGTACCGCTCAGGGAATCCTCATTCAGCGATACGGCGCCGCCCAACGCGCTATAGTCAGGACGCGCTATAGTCTTGGCCAATGCGCCGCGCACAACGAGATCGCGGCTGACATCAAACTTGATGTTGGCGCTAGGCAAGAAGTCGTTATAGCTGCGGTCATAGGTATTTTGCGAGTATGCGCCGAAAGCGGAACCTGTGATCGGACCGCCACTGGAATTGACAGTAGTGGACTGCTTGGTATGGACTGCACGCACGCCGAAGTTACCGCTCCAGTTATCGCCCGCCAAATTGGCCATACCGTAGACTGCCTGGGTTTTTTCCTGCAGTTTGAATTCATCACGCCAGTTGTGGCGCGCTACGCGATCGGGATTGCGGTTACCAGGAATCGCCGCCCATTTTGCCAAGGCATCACCGGCATAGCGGAAATAGTTGGTAGGCAAATTTCCGCCCAGGTTAGAGGCGAAATTACCCGGATATTGCGTACCGTTCCAGATGGGGCCGGCACTGGCCAATCCTGTCGCGCCAGGACCCGTTTCAAACGGATGCTCGGCGGTACGTTTATGGTCAGTGAAGCGTGCACCAAACTTAATGGAATCCCATATACCGTTCGACAGGCGTAATTCGCCATCGATCTGGGTATACAGTTCCTTGTCGACCGACTGCGATTCCCCGCCACCGATCCATGCCGTGCCCAATGGCGCGGTAGTCGTACCGCCTGGGTAGGCGACGGTTGCCGGACTCATGCCATTTAGCGCATAGTTCATGCCGCCATCGACCTTGTTTTGGTAGTACACATCATCACGGTCGTAGCCCACGCCGTGGGTCTTGCCTAACTTGCCTGTGAAGGTCAGGTCCTTGCTGGCACGGTACTTGAAGTTGAAATCCAAATAGTACGTTTCGCCGCCTGCGTCCGGACGATAAATATTATCGACCTCGCCAGCATTCTGCGTGAAGTTCGCCGCCACGAGCGTATTATTGCGCACCGTGTAGGACGTCGGTACCATCCCCGCGTTAATCGAGCCACTCGGCGCGGCCAAATGGTTGGTGTTCGAATGCGGCGCCTTCAATTGCGAATAGAAGCCATTCAAATCCAGCGTCAGATCCTTGTTCGGCTTGAATTCGATATCAAAAGCACCACCCTCACGGGTTTTCTTTTGCTCGAAGAAACTCGCGCCTATGAAGGTAGGAGCCAGTACTCCCACCAGGTCCGGGTGCGTCTTCGCAGCAGCCTTGTCAGCGGCAATTGCCGTGTAACCGAGGATTTCCTGGCCATCACGACGCACTTGCGACTTTTGCGAGAAACCCTGAACCATGATCCCCAACGTATTGTCGTCATTTTTCCAGTTCACCATACCGGAGAATTGCGGCTGGGTTTTCTCCGACAGGTCATTGTAGTTGGCCTGAATGGAGCCTTCGGCGGTAAGTTTGTTCTTGAACTCCAGCGGGCGACGGGTGATCACGTCGATAGCACCGGACACGCCACCTTCCACCAGATCGGCTGTAGCACTCTTCCGCACGACGACCGAGCTCACCAGCTCCGATGGCAGCAGGGAGAAGCTGCTGCTGCGGCCGACGTTGCCACCGAACTGGTTCAGCACGAACCAGTCGCCCGTGCTGATGGCGTGGCCATTGAACAGGGTTTGCTGCAAGCTGGGGCTGGTGCCGCGCAGGCTGACGCGGTCGTTTTCGCCGAAGCCGCCTTCGCCACCGGCAGACGATTGGGTATTTACACCTGGCAGGCGCTGGATCGCGTCAGCCACGTTACGGTCTGGCATCTTGCCGATATCTTCGGCGGTGACCACTTCCACCACGGAATCCGCATTACGTTTTTGCTTCAGCGATTTTTCCAGCGAGGCACGCACGCCGGTCACCGTCACTACGGTGGACACGTCGTCGGCGGGTGCTTCCTGCGCCTGTGCCGAAAAAGCCAGACCGGCGACCATTACGGCAACGGCAGCAGCGATCGGCGTACGGCTACGCGAACCGGATTTCACGACGGCAGCTGCAGGTGTCAAATTGCGTTTCATGTACTCCCCCTTGATTTAGGCTCCAGGATTGGACCCTTTTCATTTTTAACGTAGGTCTTCTTTCCAGCCCGGCCACTCTCGCGGCATGCTGCAGACCCTTCGGCACAACCACTTACAAAACCAATTCAACGCCAATATACTACTATCCAATACCAGAACACTACCAGTTGCAACTTTTTTTTTATAACGTTGTTTGAATCACACAGACCACTTTATCTAAATCAATCTGTAGCCCGTATGAACGGGCTAAATACCAGAGAAGCCTGGCATAAATTGCTGGCCTGACAATTCAAATTGGTTTTATAACGGCCTTTTTTGGTATTATCCAGCGACACAAAACAGATACAGAGCGCGTCTGCAACGCGCCGTAACGGAGACCCTCAGCGTATGACAACCCTGGCACACATCATGCAAGGCCTGGGGCAGACGAGTAGCCTGCCCCTGTACCAGCAACTGCAGCGCGCGCTGCGCGAAGCGATCGACAAGCGCATCCTCGGCCCCGAGGAAGCCTTGCCGGCCGAGCGCCAGCTGGCCAGCGACCTGTCCGTCTCGCGCATCACCGTACGCAAGGCCATCGATGGCCTCGTCAACGAGGGCTTGCTGGTGCGGCGCCCCGGCTCGGGCAATTTCATCAATACGCGCATCGAGAAAAACTTCGCCAAGCTGACTTCGTTTTCCGAGGACATGCGGGCGCGCGGACGCACGCCCCGCAGCGTGTGGCTCAAGCGCGCAGAGGGAACCGTCACGCCGGAAGAGGCCCTGCGCCTGCGGCTGTCGCCGGGCGCGCCCGTATACCGCTTTCACCGCATCCGCTATGCGGACGAGATACCGATGTGCCTGGAGTACGCGACCATCGTCGCCAGCTGCCTGCCGGCGCTCGACGCCGTCGACGTGTCCATGTATGACGCGCTGGAACAGGCGGGCAACCGGCCCGTGCGCGCCTTGCAGCGCCTCAGCGCGCTTTTGCTGACGGGGGAACAGGCCAGCCTGTTGCAGGCGGAGGAAGGTGATGCGGGCTTGTCGGTGGAAAGACTGGGCTTTTTGCGCGATGGCCGCGCGGTGGAATTTTGCCGTTCCTATTTCCGCGGCGATATGTATGACTTCGTGGCCGAATTAAGTACCAATTAATACCAAGCGTCCCATTTCACCAATACCAGATAAAACCACTTATTGCAGTGCAATATATATGTCTGCATCGCGCCGATATAGGCACGGCAATACTGCCATTGATGATTTAACTGACATTGCGCAATGCGGACTTATTCGCGGGTGCGCTCTTCATGCACCAGCTGGCCGCCGCTGAAGCGCGCCAACTCGACCATTTCTTGCGCCAGGAAGGCCGGCAGATCGTCGATGCTGACGCCGCCGGAGAGCGCATCCAGGCTGTTGAGCACGGGGAGGCGGCGGATGCCGTTGACACGCCTACGTTCGATGATGTCATAGGCGTCTTCGTCTTCGCTGGCCGTGAGCAGCTGCGCGCTCATGATGTCACCCATCAGCAGGATGGCGGCGGCGAGGCCCAAGGCAATGACGGAAATGACGATGTCGCGGTCGGTGAGGATGCCGATGGGGACGCGCTCGCAATGCATGCCGTGCAGGGTGCAGATATCGCCGATATGCATGTCGCCACTGCGTTTGAGGCAGAGTGTCCACGCTACGCCGCACGGCCGTGGCGGGCTTTGCGCCAGATCAAATGAAACGGGTCTTACTTTTCTTCGGGGGGCGGCAGGAAGCAGGCTTCGACGATTTGCAAGTCGTTATCCTTGGCAAATTCGCGCACGAAGTGAAACGCCATCGGCTCGATCTCGCGCAACTTCGTGTTGACCACCACCGACTTGACGCCATTGACGACGGTCGGGCGCACGTAGGGCGAATACTGGAGGTGCGCATTGCGCCCGCCACCTTCGGGATTGAAACAGGACATCACTCCACAAAGGCGCTCGGCCCAATCGCTGGGTCGGAATTGCTTGCCATTGCTGGTGAGACCAAGGATGAAGAACTCGTCTGAGAGTTCCCCTGTTTTTTGAGATAACTCGGCCATGTGGCTTGTCGGGACTGGATTGCGTGAATGGCCCCGGCGGGTAAGCCGGGCTGGTAATTCAACTACGTTTGCTGCGGTAAGCCAGTATTATATCTTATAGAAGACTTGGGTTCTACCTCGATCTGCCCTGACTATGCAAACAGGGGCCGGCACGCCTTGCGCGCCAGCCCCTATTTTAACCTTGTTCCACGCGCGAGGCGCATGGATGGCGCGTGTGCGCCCGCATCAGCCGAGGAAAACGGCGCCCGACATCAACAGCAGCAACAGCATCCACAGCAGCAAGGCGCGCCAGACCAGGCCGACCGTGCTCTGCAAGGCGCGCGGGCCCGGCTCTTCGCCAGGCAGGATATCGCTTTCGCTGTCGCTGTCATCGACGGCCATGTCGGGAGTCACCAGCACACGCGCCGCCGTTTCCGCTGGCGTGCCCAGGCGTACACCCATGGCGCCGCCGCCAGCCGTCAGGATGATGCCGATGGCCTCGTCCTGCCAGCGCTGGGCGAAATTGCGCCAGGCGTAGATGGCATCTTCGAAATTGCCGACCACGGCAAACGCCACGGCCGTCAGGCGCACGGGGATCCAGTCGATCCAGTAAAAGGCGCGCGCGGCGAACTGGCCGAACGCTTCATTGCGCATGTGCTCGGGTTCGTTCCAGGCGCGCGCCAGGTATTCGGCCACGCGGTACATCACGGCGCAGGCAGGACCCAGCGGCATCAGGAACCAGAAAAAGACGCCAAATACATTGCGATGCGTGGTAATCAGGGCTTTTTCCACGGCGATGCGGGCGATTTCACTCGCTTCCATGCCCACCGTATCGAGCTTGGTCCAGTCGGTCAGCAAGGTACGCGCGGTCGCTTCGTCGCCGGCACTCAGAGCGAGCTGGATCGAGGTGAAGTAGTGGCTGTAATGGCGAAAACCCAGGGTCAGGTAGACGATGAGGACGTTCCAGGCAAAAGCCAGCAGGCTCAGCTGATAATGCTGCAAGAGCCAGTACACGCCTGCCGTCGGCACCATCAGCACGCCGATCATGAGGAACCAGCCCATGCGGCCATGGTTGGCGTGGCCGGCATTGAACCAGGTCTCCATGCGCATTGCCAGGCTCTTGATTTCGGCGTAGATCGGGTTGTCCGCGCGCAAAGGTTTGAGCTGCTCGATCAGCAATGCGCAAAGTATGGAGAGAAATGTCATCAAACGTCCTTTTTGTCTTTTTCAGCAATACCGCAATGCCCGCTACGATAGCGCAGTGCAGTGCTGGAATCAAACTTATTACGTGCACGGCGCCATTTTACGCGCGCAAGAGGTGAAACAGATTGCGCAGCATGCCGGCGGTGGCGCCCCAAATGTAGAAGCGCTCGTAGGGCATGGCGTAGAACGAGCGCCGTCCGCCGGGCAATTCCACCGACAGGCGCTGGTGGTTGAGGCCATCCATGAGAAAGGCCAGCGGCACTTCGAAGATTTCCGCCACTTCGGACGGGTCGGCGCGCAGCTCGAACGGTGGCGTCACCAGGCCCGCCACGGGCGTGACCTGGTAGCCAGTGCCCGTCAGGTAGTCGGGCAGGCAGCCCAGCACTTCGATGTGTTCGCGCGCCAGGCCCACTTCTTCTTCCGTTTCGCGCAAGGCCGTGGCGATGGGCGACGCATCGAAGGCTTCGCTGCGCCCGCCGGGAAAGCTGACCTGGCCCGCATGGCTGCTCAGGTGGTCCGTGCGCATGGTAAGCAAGATGGTCAAGCCTTGCGGCCGTTGCACGAGGGGAATGAGCACGGCGGCGCGCACGGGCACGGCGCGGGCGGAAAGAAAATCCTGGGTAATCTCGGGCTGCCAGTCAGGCTGTTCGGCCAGGCGCTGACGCAGCCAGGCGGGCGTCAGGCGCACGGCGTCCAGCGCCGCCTCGCCGGCGATCGAATCGATGGCGAGTTGTTTTGGATCAAATGCGATGGTGGCCATGGCAGCTTGTCCCATTAGCAATTCAGAATAAAAAAAGGGCGCCGAGAGGCACCCCTTTTCCCAACGCAGACGCTGATATTACGCGCTTGCTTTCGCCACAACGCGGCGATTTGGCAATTTTTCTTTGATACGCGCCGATTTACCCGAACGCTCACGCAGATAGTACAGCTTGGCGCGGCGAACATCACCACGGCGTTTCACTTCGATCGAAGCGATCAGCGGCGAGTACAGTTGGAACGTACGCTCAACGCCTTCGCCGGACGAGATCTTACGAACGATGAAGTTCGAGTTCAGGCCACGGTTACGACGGGAGATAACGACGCCTTCGTAAGCCTGGGCGCGCTTGCGCGTACCTTCGACTACGTTGACGCTGACGATAACGGTATCGCCTGGTGCGAATTCAGGAATGGTTTTACCCAGACGAGCAATTTCTTCCTGCTCTAATTGTTGAATCAAGTCCATTTTTATAACTCCGAAAACCATCATGCCGGCGCACTGTGGATAGCAAGTATCCGCCCGGTAGAGGATGGGTAACACAATATGGGCAACATGCCCGGCACTACAAAGCCACCCTGCTTGCCGTCCGAAAACGGTTTACAGGCTGGCCAGGAATTTTTCGTCGGTCTTGCTGAGCAAGCCGGCGGCGCGCGCACTGCGCAGCAGGTCAGGCCGCTTTGTCGCGGTCGCTTCCAGCATGCGCTGGCGGCGCCACTTGACAATCTCGGCATGATTGCCACCCATCAAGACGGGCGGCACGGCCATGCCTTCATAGGTTTCCGGCCGCGTGTAGTGCGGCGAATCGAGCAAGCCATTGACGAAGCTGTCCTCGATGGCCGATGCCTCGGTGTTCAAGACACCCGGCAACAGGCGGATCACCGCATCCATCAGCGCCATGGCAGGCAATTCACCGCCCGACAGGACGAAGTCGCCGACACTAATTTCTTCGTCGACGCAACGCTCCAGCAAACGCTGGTCCACGGCTTCATAACGGCCACACAGGATCACCAAACCAGGTTCGGCTTTCAGTTGCGTGACGCGCTCATGCGTCAACGGACGGCCTTGCGGCGACATGAATACCACGCGGGGCGCCGCCAGGCCGAGATCGGTCTGGCGTTGCTTAGCGGCATTAATTGTCGCTTCAAGGGGACGTGCCATCATCACCATGCCGGGGCCGCCGCCATACGGGCGGTCATCCACGGTACGGTGATTGTCGGTGGTGAAATCACGGGGATTCCACAGCGACAAGCCACATCTCCCCTGCTCGAAGGCACGCCGGGTCACACCCGACTGCGTCAGCGCGGCAAACATTTCCGGGAACAGGGTCACGACATCAAATTGCATCGCTCACCATCCTGCAAAGTTTGCCCGGCGCATTGTTAAGCGCAGGCGGTTTAATAATCGAGGCCCCAGTCGACCGTGATTTTGTTGGCGGTCTTGTCAACGTTAATGACAAACTGGCCAACAAACGGGATCAGGCGCTCAGGCGCCTTTTCAACGGTCTCATCGGCAGTGGCGACGGGCGTGACGCGCAAGATCGACTGCGGACCATTGCTCATCATGTCGTGCACTGTGCCGAGGCACTCGCCTTGCAAATTCTCGACTGTCAGTCCGATCAGATCGGACCAATAAAATTCATCGGCCGTCAGCGTCGGGAAATGGCTACGCGGAATTTGCACAGAGACGCCTTTCAGCGCTTCTGCGGCATCCCGCCCGACCACACCCACCAGCTGGGCCACGACGTCGCCGCCGTGTAACTTCGCTTGCCTGACTTGAACATCATGCAAGGTCGGTTTATCAAACCACCAGGTTTTGACGCTTAATAATGCATCCGCGTCGTCGGAGAAAGGAGTGATCCTGACCCCGCCAGCAATGCCATAAGCACCGGAGACATAGCCTACCTGTACCAGGTCATCGGGGACTTTCACCCCGGATGCAGTCTTGACCGTCAAACCAGTGATCTAATTAAGCTGCTGCTTTGTTGTTGCTAGCTACCAGGCGAGCAACGGTTGGCGACAATTGTGCGCCAACGCCTTGCCAGTAGGCCAGACGGTCTGCGGTGATACGCAGTGGAACTTCGCCACCTTGCGCCATCGGGTTGTAAAAACCGATACGCTCAATGAAGCGACCATCGCGGCGATTGCGCGAGTCAGTAGCGACGATGTTGAAGAACGGGCGCTTCTTGGCGCCTCCACGAGCTAAACGAATAACGACCATAATATTTCCAAAAAGTGTGCTGAGGCGGAAAAAGCCGCAAATTATAGCGCGCTTTACCGCCAGGCAGCAAGCGTTATGATGACGGGCGTGTAATTTGGGCTAATCAAACATTATGACCAGTCATGGCCGAAGACGCAATAGGCGCGTGCGTCTATCGTGCCGGCCATGGCTTGGAATCAGGTGAAAACATTACATAAACGCCACAGGAAAGTGCTATCGTTGTGCGAGACAATGGCCGATACTGGCAATCTTTACCGATGAGCAACTCTGGAGTCCCATGACCACCGCTACCATTTTGCAACAGTCGCACAAGAACAAGGCATACACGGCACTACTGGCCTTCCTGCTGGGCATGCTTGGCGCCCACCGCTTCTACCTGCACGGCGCCAAAGACCGCTGGGGCTGGCTACACCTGGCCGCCCTGCCCGCCAGCTTGCTGCTGCGACAATTGCTTCCCGAGGCCGACTGGTTTTACCAGATATTGCCGCTGACCCTGTCCGCCCTGGTCGGTTTCCTGGAAGCGCTGGTGCTGGGCCTGATGCCGGACGACAAGTGGGATGCGCGCTACAACGCCACCTCCAGCCGCCTGTCGGACACGGGCTGGCCCCTGGCCGTGGTACTGGTCGCTACCTTGATGCTAGGCGCGGGCGTGCTGATCGCCACCATGGCGCGCCTGTTCGACTTGCTGTATACAGGCGGCGCCTACGGTTAATTTCCATACGGAAATCACCTCAAGCAACGCGCGCCACACGCACATGTAAGTGTTGGTAAGCAATCATGATTTTCCTCTATACTGCATTCACAATGCCGACATTACTGGCACATTTAACACCCCCTAGGAGAAGATCATGATTCGTCGCCCACTCATCCTCGCAGTCGCCATCACGGCCCTGTTCAGCACCTCCGCCTTCGCGCAAAACCTGTCGCCGAAGGCGCAATACGCCTACGATACGAAGCAAGCGAACACGCGCTATGCGGACGACAAGAAATTGTGCGCAGAAGAAAGCACCTCGAAAGCCCGCATGCAATGCCTGCGCGACGCCAAGGGCGAATACGACCAGGCCATCATCAACGCCAAGGCCGCGCAAAAAGCGGGCAATTCCTACGCCAGCCAGCCTTCCAAGCAGCCACAGCACCAGATCTGCGCCGATTGCGGCAAGGTGCTGGCAGTCAATGTCACTGAAAAAGCGGGCGAAGGCGGCGCGCTGGGCATGATCGGCGGCGGCGTGGCCGGCGCCCTGCTGGGCCGCCAGGTCGGTGGCGGACGCGGCAAGGACCTGGCCACCCTGGCCGGCGCCGCAGGCGGCGCTTTCGCGGGCAAGCAAGTCGAAGGCCACATGAAGAACGCCAAGACCTGGACCGTCACCGTGCAATATGAGACGGGCGCCAAGGCTGATTTCGCGTTTGACCAGGATCCTGGCCTGGCCGCTGGGGACCTGGTACGCAATTCCGGCAATGGTATTGCCAGAAGATAAGCCCAACCCAGGAAAAACCGGGGTCGTACCCTCAGGGTACGACCCCAGAATTTGCTTTGGGGCTAGAAAAGAAAAAGCGCTGGAGAGTGATCTCCAGCGCTTTTTTACATTCAGCCGGCGGGGGCCGGCCAAGTTTCAACTTAAAACTGCTCTTCCGACAAGGCCATCACACCGGCGCTGCCATCGATGATGGTGGCGCGCAAGCCCGGTGCTTGCGACAGGATGTGGTCGGCAAAGAAGCGCGCCGTGGCAATTTTTGCTTTGTAGAACGAAGCGTCGCCGCTGCCTTCTCCCAGCCTTTGCTGCGCCACCACGGCCGCGCGGGCCATTTGCCAGCCGCCCAGCACGATGCCGGCCAGCTTCAGGTAGGGCACGCTGCCCGCGAAGACGGCCTTGATGTCCGTCTTCATGTTCGCCACCACGTATTCCACCACCGCTTCCAGCGCGGCGCTGCCTTCGGCCAGGTGACGCTGCATGGCCTGGAAGTCGGCACCGGAGAGTTCGCCCAACTGGGCTTCCGTGGCGCGCACCTGGGCGATGATGGCTTTCGCCACGGCGCCGCCGTCGCGCACCGTCTTGCGGCCCACCAGGTCGTTCGCCTGGATGGCCGTCGTGCCTTCGTAAATGGTGAGAATCTTGGCGTCGCGGTAATGCTGGGCAGCACCTGTTTCCTCAATGAACCCCATGCCGCCATGCACTTGCACGCCGTCACGCGTGACGTCCTGCGACATTTCCGTGGCCCAGCCCTTGATCACGGGCACCAGGTATTCATACGTCGCCAGGCTTTCCGCGCGCACGTCAGCCTCCGGATGGTGGTGCGCCACGTCGCTGATGGCCGCGCCCACGTAGGCCAGCGCACGCGCCGCCTCCGTCTGCGAGCGCATCGACATCAGCATGCGGCGCACGTCCGGGTGGTGGATGATGGAGACCGGGCCAGGCGAGCCAGCCAGGTCGCGCGACTGTACGCGGTCCTTGGCGAACGCCACGGCCTGCTGGTAGGCGCGCTCGGCCAGGCCGATGCCTTGCAAGCCGACGCCGAAGCGGGCCGCGTTCATCATGATGAACATGTATTCGAGACCCCGGTTTTCCTCGCCCACCAGGGTACCGATGGCGCCGCCGTGGTCGCCGAATTGCAGCACGGCCGTCGGACTGGCCTTGATGCCCAGCTTGTGCTCGATGGAAACACAATGGGCGTCGTTGCGCTCACCCAGGCTGCCATCCCCGTTGACGAGGAATTTCGGCACGATGAACAGCGAAATGCCTTTCACGCCAGCGGGCGCGTCCGGCGTGCGGGCCAGCACCAGGTGGACGATGTTTTCGGCCATGTCGTGTTCGCCATACGTGATGAAAATCTTCGTGCCGAAGACTTTATAGGTGCCGTCGCCCTGCGGCACGGCGCGCGTGCGCACGGCGGCCAGGTCGGACCCTGCTTGCGGCTCCGTCAGATTCATGGTGCCCGTCCACTTGCCCGACACCAGGTTTTCCAGATACGTGGCTTTTTGCTCGTCGCTGCCGGCCGTCAGCAGCGCTTCGATGGCGCCATCGGACAGCAGGGCGACCAAAGCGAAGGAGATGCTGGCCGAGTTGAGCATTTCGATGCACGGCGTGGCCAGGAGCTTGGGCAAGCCCTGGCCGCCAAATTCCGTCGGATGCTGCACACCCTGCCAGCCCGCTTCGCCATACGCCTTGAAGGCTTCCTTGAAGCCCTTTGACGTCGTGACCTGACCGTCGTGCCAGAAACTCGGTTCCTTGTCGCTGGGCCAGTTCAGGGGGGCCACCACGCCGCCGCAGAACTTGGCGTTCTCTTCCAGCACGGCCTCGGCCGTGTCGGGCGTGGCGTCCTCGCAGCCCGGCAAGGTATGGATTTCGGCCAGGCCGGCCAGTTCATTCATCACGAACAACATGTCTTTCAGCGGGGCTTGATAGCTCATCTATTTCTCCAAGAAAAAAGCCACGCTCGGCTCGCCGTGTGGGGCGGGCCGGCGTGGCTTTGTCAATAACAAAACCTGAATGGGTAAGACTTAACCTAGTTCCTTAACCAGTTGCGGCACGATCTCGAACAGATCGCCCACGATGCCGTAGTCGGCCACGGCAAAGATCGGTGCTTCCGGATCCTTGTTGATGGCGACGATGGTTTTCGAGTCTTTCATGCCGGCCAGATGCTGGATCGCGCCCGAGATACCGACGGCGATGTACAGCGATGGCGCGACGATCTTGCCCGTCTGGCCCACTTGCCAGTCGTTCGGCACGAAGCCGGCGTCGACGGCGGCGCGCGAAGCACCCATGGCGGCGCCCAGCTTGTCGGCCAGCGGCTCCAGGATGTGGAAGTTCTCGGCCGAACCCATGCCACGGCCGCCCGACACGATGATTTTCGCGGCAGTCAGTTCAGGACGGTCGGACTTGGCCAGTTCGCGGCCCACGAAGGCCGACTTGCCGTTGTCGGCGACGGCGGCGACGGTTTCGGTGGCAGCCGAACCGCCGGTGGCGGCAGCCGCGTCGAAACCGGTGGTGCGCACGGTGATGACCTTGATCTTGTCGCCAGATTGCACGGTGGCAATGGCGTTACCGGCGTAGATCGGACGCTCGAAGGTGTCAGGCGAATCGACCTTGGTAATTTCCGAGATTTGCGCCACGTCCAGCTTGGCAGCCACGCGCGGCAGGATGTTCTTGCCGTAGGCGGTGGCTGGCGCCAGGATGTGGCTGTAGTTGCCGGCGATGGCCAGCACTTGCTCGGCCACGTTTTCGGCCAGGCCGTCGGCAAAGTATGGCGCGTCGGCGACGATGACTTTCGTCACGCCGGCGATTTGCGCGGCGGCAGCGGCGGCAGCCGCAGCGTTCGAGCCAGCGACGAGCACGTGCACGTCGCCGCCGCACTGGGCAGCCGCGGTCACGGTATGGTGGGTGCTGCCCTTTAAGGTAGCGTTGTCGTGTTCAGCAATAACTAATGCGACCATGATTATTCCTAGTAATGTGCAAGTGCCGGGGGTCGGACCTTCCAGGTCTGACCCCAGTTTTTGTCTTGGGGTATGTTTAAATAACCTTGGCTTCAGTACGCAGCTTGGCGACCAGGGTAGCGACGTCCGGCACCTTGATGCCGGCCGAGCGCTTGGCTGGCTCGACGACTTTCAGGGTCTTCAGGCGTGGCGCAACATCGACGCCCAGGTCTTCCGGCTTGACGGTCTCGAGCGGCTTTTTCTTGGCCTTCATGATGTTTGGCAAGGTCACATAGCGTGGCTCGTTCAAACGCAAATCGGTGGTGATGATTGCTGGCAAGGTCAATGCCAGGGTTTCCAGGCCGCCGTCGACTTCGCGGGTGACGGTGACTTTACCGTCTTCCAGCACGACTTTCGAGGCGAACGTGGCTTGCGGCCAACCCAGCAGGGCTGCCAGCATCTGGCCGGTCTGGTTGCTGTCGTCATCGATGGCTTGCTTGCCCAGGATGATCAGTTGCGGCTGCTCTTTCTCGGCCAGGGCTTTCACCAGCTTGGCCACGGCCAGCGGTTCCAGTTCAGTCGTCGTTTCCACCAGGATGCCGCGGTCGGCGCCGATGGCCATGGCCGTGCGCAGGGTTTCCTGGCACTGCGTCACGCCGCAGGAGATGGCGACCACTTCAGTGACCTTGCCGGCTTCTTTCAGGCGCATCGCTTCTTCCAGTGCGATCTCATCGAAAGGGTTCATCGACATTTTGACGTTGGCGGTATCGACGCCAGTGCCGTCACTCTTGACGCGGACTTTGACGTTATAGTCGACCACGCGTTTGACGGGTACCAAGACTTTCATAGCTATGCCTTTGGGAAATTATAAAAATGACGGATCAAGTGCTGATTGTGCGTTCGATTATAAGAGAAATTTGAATCTTGAACCGAATTTAAGCACGATCGTGCGATTTTTTGTTAGAGCAATCCATCTAAACTGTCCAGCTTTGGGGATTTCAGGGGAGTCTGCCGCTACGCTGCAAGGCAGCAAAACGGCATGGAAACGGCACGCAGGTGAGCAAGCAGGCCGCGCCACGGCGGCCCCGGCTGGCAGAATTATTTGCGTTGCATCAGGAAGACGAATTCGGTGCCCGTCTGCACATGCGACAGCAGGGCATTGCCCGTTTGCTTGGCGAAAGCCTGGAAGTCGCGCACGGAACCTGGATCGGTTGCCATGATGCGCAGCACTTCCCCGCTCTGCAGCTCTGACAAAGCCTTTTTCGCCTTCAGAATCGGCAAGGGGCAATTCAAGCCCCGCGCGTCGAGTTCTTTATGAAATTCCATAATCTCGGTATCAAGTAGTGTGTCGCTCATCATCAATATCCCGCCATTTTTGTTGTACTGATTTTCGACATACTACTCTAAATCAGGGGCATTGACGCGCTGCACCAAAATAGTTCATCGGCTGTTGTGGTGTCACAACGAGATCCCACATGGAAAAACGGCCCGCAAACAGTGTCTGCGGGCCGTTTTCAAGGGGCTGTGGGGCGAAAAACCCGCATGCCCTCTAGCTTACGCCTTATTGGCGCGTTCGCCGACCCAGGCCGGCACGCCGGCCAGGGCATTCGCCAGGCCACTCGGATCGGTACCGCCAGCTTGCGCCATATCGGGGCGTCCGCCGCCTTTTCCGCCCACTTGCTGTGCAACGAAGTTCACCAGCTCGCCCGCTTTGACCTTGGAAGTCGCATCCGCCGTCACGCCGGCGATCAGGCTGACCTTGCCGTCAACCACGCTGGCCAGCACGATGGCGGCCGTCTTCAGCTTGTCCTTCAGCTTGTCCATGGTTTCGCGCAAGCGGGCCACGTCGGCGCCGTCCAGTACGGCCGCCAGCACCTTGATGCCGTTGACATCGACGGCTTGCGTGACCAGTTCATCGCCCTGGCCGGAAGCCAGTTTCGATTTCAGCGCGGCCAGTTCCTTCTCCAGCGCCTTCACATGGTCCTGCACCTGGACGATACGGGCAGTCAGCTCTTCCGGCTGCGCCTTCAGAACTTGCGCTGCTTCGACCAGGCGGCGGTTGATGGTTTGCACCAGCGCCAGCGCGCCCTCGCCCGTCACCGCTTCCACGCGGCGGATGCCGGCGGCCACGCCGCTTTCACCGATGATCTTGAACAGGCCGATGTCGCCCGTGCGCTGCACATGGACGCCGCCGCACAACTCTTTCGAGCTGCCGATGTCGAGCACGCGCACTTCATCGCCGTATTTCTCGCCGAACAGGGCCATCGCGCCATGCTTGACGGCATCGTCAAACGACATCAGGTGCGCTTGCGTGGCGCGGTTTTCCAGGATCTCTTTGTTGACGATGGTTTCCACGGCGGCAATTTGCTCGGCCGTCATCGGCGCATGGTGGCTGAAGTCGAAACGGGTCTTGTCCGGGTCGACCAGCGAACCCTTTTGCGCCACGTGGCTGCCCAGCACTTCGCGCAAGGCCTTGTGCATCAGGTGCGTGGCCGAGTGGTTGCGTATCGTGCGCGCGCGCTTGGCCGTATCGACTTCGGCCGAGACGGCGTCGCCCACTGTCAGCACGCCCGATGCGAGCACGCCATGGTGGCCGAACACGTCAGCCTGGATTTTCAGGGTGTCGCTGACGGCAAAGCTGCCTGCGCCCGAGGCGATCACGCCCTGGTCGCCCACCTGGCCGCCCGATTCCGCGTAAAACGGCGTGGTGTCGAGCACGACGATGCCATCCTGGCCCGCTTTCAGTTCCTGCACGGGCGTGCCGGCCGCGTACAGCGCGATGACCTTGCTGCTGAACGTCAGTTGATCGTAGCCGACGAAGGTATTTTTCTCGCCCGTGTATTCGACCTTGCTATCCTTGTGCGTCTTGCCGCCCTTGCGCGACAATTCCTGGCTTTCCTTCAGGGCGGCGTCGTAGCCCACCTGGTCGAACGTGATATTGCGTTCGCGGCAAATGTCGGCCGTCAGGTCTGGCGGGAAGCCGTAGGTTTCGTACAGGGTGAAGGCGGTGGCGCCATCGATGCCGGTGGCATCCTTGGCCAGTTGCGCTTCCAGCACTTTCATGCCCGTTTCCAGAGTTTCGCCGAAGCGCTCTTCCTCGGCTTTCAGCATGTTGGCGACATTTTCCTTGGCTTCTTCCAGTTCGGGATAGGCGCCGCCCATCTCGATGGCGAGATCCGCCACAAGCTTGTAGAAGAATGGCTTGGTCTGGCCCAGCTTGTGGCCATGGCGCAAGGCGCGGCGGATGATGCGGCGCAACACATACGCGCGCCCTTCGCTGCCCGGAATGATGCCGTCGACAATCATGAAGGCGGCGGCGCGGATGTGGTCGGCGATCACGCGCAGCGACTTGTTTTCCAGGTCCGTGGCGCCCGTTTCGCGCGCGGCGGCGCGGATCAAATGCTGGAACAGGTCGATTTCATAGTTCGAATGCACGTGCTGCAGCACGGCGGCCAGGCGCTCCATGCCCATGCCCGTGTCGACGCACGGCTTCGGCAGCTTGTGCATGACGCCCGCTTCGTCGCGGTTGAACTGCATGAACACCAGGTTCCAGATTTCAATGAAGCGGTCGCCATCTTCGTCAGGCGAGCCCGGCGGGCCGCCAGGAATATCGGCGCCGTGGTCATAGAAGATTTCCGTACATGGACCGCATGGGCCCGTGTCCGCCATCTGCCAGAAATTGTCGGACGCGTAGCGCGCACCCTTGTTGTCGCCGATGCGGATGATGCGCTCGACAGGCACGCCGATTTCCTTGGCCCAAATGTCATACGCTTCGTCGTCTTCGATGTACACGGTGACGGTCAGCTTGTCGGCCGGCAAGCCGTACACCTTGGTCAGCAATTCCCACGCGTAGTGAATCGCATCGCGCTTGAAATAGTCGCCGAAGCTGAAGTTACCCAGCATTTCAAAGAAAGTATGGTGGCGCGCCGTGTAGCCGACGTTTTCCAGGTCGTTGTGCTTGCCGCCGGCGCGCACGCAGCGCTGCACCGAGGTGGCGCGCGTGTACGGGCGGCTGTCCGTGCCCGTAAACACATCCTTGAATTGCACCATGCCGCTGTTCGTCAACAGCAAGGTCGGATCGTTGCCTGGCACCAGGGAGCTGGAACGGACGATGGAATGGCCCTTGGACTCGAAAAATTTGAGGAACTTGTCGCGGATTTCAGTTGATTTCATGTTTTTTTGGCAAAGAGTGGCGGCAGCTTTAAAGGGAAGATTATACGTGATATGGGGTGCGGCAATGACGGCTGGACAGGGCATTGTTGCGCCCGTGCCAACATCGACAACCTGCCCGCTCAGGCCGGGTCGTGGTGGCTGGCGCAGGCGTGCGGGGTGGCAACCGCAGCACTGGCGGCACCGGCGACACTGGCAGCGCCATTGCAATCGGCGCAGCGGCCATACAGAGTCAGTTCGTGGCGCTCGACGACAAAGCCTTGCGGCGCCATGCGTTTCAAGTCGCCCGGGCAATCATGCACGTCGAACACGCGCTGGCAGGTGGTGCACTGGAAATGGTGGTGGTGGTGATTGGCGGCCGTGTTCGACTCATAGCGCGGGTTTTCACCCGGCAAGGTCACCACGTGCACCTTTTCTTCCAGCACCAGGGACTTCAAGTTGCGGTAAACGGTGGCGATGCCCAGCTGCGTCACTTGCAGGCTGGCCTGTTCGAGGATTTCCTGCGCCGACAAGGGGCGCTGGGCCGACTCGATGGCGGCTTGAATAGCGGTTTTTTGACGTGTTGTGCGTTCCATAGCCGACAGAATACACCATCCGCCTGCATCTACCGCCCGGAAAAACTGTCACACAGTAATGATAATGGGTTATCATTATCATCTTAGGGCAGGCATTACCTTTCACGCGCTGCCCAACCCTGCCAACACAGATAGCCGATAAGGAACCTTGCCCATGCCCATCCGTCCTCACCAACCCACTCCCCTCGCGCTGGCCATCATGCTGGCCTTTGCCGCTCCTGCCAGCGCACTGGCGCAGCAGGCAGCCACCTTGCCTGCCGTGACCGTTTCGGCCAGCGCACTGGCCCTGGGCAGCGACGACATGAGCACGCCCGTTACCGTACTCGAAGGCGAGGCACTGGTGCACGCCCGCGAGGCGACCCTGGGTGAAACCCTGGCCGGCCAACCCGGCATCACGTCCAGCCATTTCGGCGCCGGCGCCAGCCGCCCCATCATCCGCGGCATGGATGGCCCGCGCGTCAAGGTGCTGTCCGACGGCGCCGAAGTGCAGGATGCCTCGACCATCAGCCCCGACCATGCCGTCGCGGCCGAGCCGATGCTGTCGGAACAGATTGAAGTCTTGCGCGGCCCGTCCGCGCTGGCGTATGGCGGCGGCGCCGTTGGCGGCGTCGTCAATGTGATCGACAAGAAAATCCCCACGCGCGTGCCGGCGAAAGGTGTTGAAGGCAGCGCGGAAGTGCGCGCCAACTCGGCCGCGCGCGAAAAGGCGGGCGCCTTTGAAGTCACTGGCGGCTCCGGCAACATCGCCTTCCACGCGGAAGGCGTCAAGCGCGACGCAAAAGAATACAAGGTCGGCAGCGGCTGGGAAGGCGGCTCCAAAGTGGCCGGCAGCTACAACAAGACGGACACGGGCAGCGTGGGCGTGTCGTGGGTGGGTCAACGCGGCTTCCTGGGCCTGGCCTTCACCAGCCAGCACGCGCAATACGGCTTGCCTGGCCACAACCATGAATTCGAAAGCTGCCACCCGCATGGCACGCACCTGCATTGCGGTGGCCACGAAGGCCACGACCATGGCGCTGCAGAGGAGCACGACCACGGCAGCGTGCCGTACGTGAAACTGAAGAGCGAACGCTGGGACGTGCGCGGCGAATTGCGCGATCCTGTGCCCGGCTTCGCCAAGCTGCGCCTGCGCGCCGCGTTCACCGACTACAAACACGACGAAATCGAAGGTACGGAAATCGCTACCACCTTCAAGAACAAGGGCCACGATGCACGCCTGGAAATGGAACACCATCCCGTCTTCGGCTGGCGCGGCGTGGTCGGCCTGCAAACGTCGAAGCGCGATTTCTCCGCCCTGGGCGAGGAAGCTTACGTGGCGCCGACGGTAACAAAGAAACACGCGGCCTTCCTGGTGGAAGAATACAAACTCGACCAATGGCGCTTCGAAGCGGGCTTGCGCCACGAGTGGCAAGACATCACGGTCGACAGCGCCACTTTGCAAGACCGCAGCGCCAAGGGCACGTCCGTGTCGCTGGGCGCCGTGTGGAAATTCGCGCCGCAGTACTCGCTCGGTTCGACCATTTCCCGTACCCACCGCCTGCCCAGCGCCGAGGAACTGTATGCGCACGGCGTGCACATGGCCACGGCCACGTATGAACTGGGCAATGAAAACCTGGGCAAGGAAACGTCGAACAATATCGACTTGACCTTGCGCAAATATGCGGGCGCCACGACGTTTTCGGCCAGCGCCTACCGCAACAAGGTCGATAACTACATCTTCGGTTCCACGCTGGACAGCCACGAAGGCTTCCAGCTGATCCAGTACGCCCAGCGCGACGCGACGTTTACGGGCGTGGAAGGCCAGATCCGCCAGCAATTGAACCCCATGTTCGGCGCCAGCGTGTTCGGCGATTACGTCAGAGCCAAGCTGGCCGACAATGGTGGCAACCTGCCGCGCATCCCGGCCCAGCGCGTCGGCGTGAAGCTTGATGCCAACTGGCAGGCGTGGAGCGGCGTGGCCGAGTTCTACCGTGTGGGCAAGCAGGATAAAGTGGCAGCGTTTGAAACGGCAACGCCGGGCTACAACATGCTGAACCTCTCCGCCAACTACGACACGCGCATCGGCACCACGCCGGCCCAGTTCTACGTCAAGGCGAACAACCTGACGAATGAACTGGCGTACAGCCACACTTCCTTCATCAAGAATGCGGCGCCTTTGATGGGGCGCAACTTGACGGTAGGTATGCGTGTGACTTTCTAGACGCTGAACCCAACGGCAAAGACTGGGGTCGTACCCTGCAGGGTACGACCCCAGATGTTGCTTTGGGTTACGTTCAGACTGGCTTGATCAAATCTATCCTGTCCGTACAAAACCCATCCACGCCCCAGGCCAGCAGCTCGCTGGCCCGTTCCGGGGTGTTGACGGTGTAGCAGAACAGCCCGTATCCCGCCTCTTTTACCTCTCGCGCCAGTTCCGGCGTCAGTTGCCGGTGGTCGCAATGGATGGCCACCACGCCCAATTGCTTCGCGGTGCGCGCCCAGTCGTTGGGAATAGCGTCGACCAGCCAGCCGCGCGCCAGTTCCGGCGCCGCCTGGCGTGCCGCCTGCAGGGCTTCGATGCTGAACGACGACAGCAGCGGCAGCAATTGCCTGGCGGCGATTTCCTCTGCAAAATAGCCTCGGGTGGCGCGCGCCACCACCGTCCCTGTCTGCGCATCGAAGCCGGGCGCCGGCTTGATTTCGATATTCATCCAGATGCGCTGCGCCTTGCAATACGCCACCACGGCCTCGAACGTGGGCACGCCTTCACCGGCGAATATGGGGCCGAACCAGGCGCCCGCCTCCATCGCTCCCAGCTGTGCGGCCGTGTAATCGCGGATATGGCCGCTGCCGGCCACGGTGCGCCCCAGCTCGGGGTCGTGCACGACGACGGGCAGGCTGTCGGACGCCAGCATGACGTCGAATTCCACGGCGCGGTAGCCGTAGGCCAGGCCGCAGCGCAGGGCAGCCAGGGTATTTTCAGGCGCCAGGGTGCCGCCGCCGCGGTGCGCCAGGGTACGTGGATAGGGCCACATGCTGTTCCTTTATCATGATGAGGTTGTCGACCAAGACGTCTTGCCATCATCGCGTGCCAGCGCCACCGTGTAAAGGACGCGATCAGGCGATTGGCGCCACGCCTGTGCTGTTTCGTCGCAACGGCGTTGCGCCCGCATGCAGAGCCGCCCATAATTGCCGCATTACCAACCCGAGCGCCCACCCGAAAGCGGTTCCGCATGCACACCACCGACATCGCCCCACGCAAGAAGGGCTTTCCCTACCGGCGCCTGCTGGGCGACGCCCGTTATGCGCTGCTGCTCAATGTCTTGTGCGCCCTCTTCATCACCTACGTGCTGAGCGGTGGACAAAGCTTCTGGCTCAACCTCCTTGCATCCATGTGCATCGGCGGCATTGCCTTCCTGCTCATCGACGGCATCCGCCTGGCGTGGTGGGGCGAACAGCGGCGTGCACCATGGCTGCCCTTCACTGCCCTCCTCATCGTCAGCGCCGCCGTGGCACAGGTGGCCGGCACCATGCTGTTCGGCTGGCTGGCGAATATCGACGTTCCCGCGCCCATTGCCATGTCGCCACGCAATGTCAGCATGACGGTGTTCACCTTGGCGGCAGCGGGGGCGGCCATCCTGTTCTTTGGCAGCCGCGAAAAAATCGCCCGCCTGCAAATGGAGGCCGCCCAGGAAAAGGCCCGCGCCGAATCCGTGGCGCGCCAAGCCATGCAGGCACAGCTGCAATTGCTGCAGGCGCAGATCGAGCCGCACATGCTGTTCAACACCCTGGCCAACCTGCAGGGCCTGATCAGCTTTGACCCGGAGCGCGCCCAGCTGCTGCTCGACCAGTTGATCCAGTATTTGCGCGCCACCCTCTCTTCCTCGCGCGCCGAGTCCACCACCCTGGAGCAGGAATTTTCCCTGATGCAAGCCTACCTGGGCCTGATGTCAATTCGCATGGGCGCGCGCCTGCGCTTTACGCTGGACTTGCCCGAGGCTTTGCGCCAGATCAAGGTGCCCCCCATGCTGCTGCAGCCGCTGGTGGAAAACGCCATCCAGCACGGCCTGGAACCGAAGATCGAAGGCGGCCATATCCACGTGCAGGCCGCCACCGACGGCGGCGTGCTGCTTCTCACCGTCAGCGACGATGGCCTGGGCCTCGATCATCCGGGCCAGAGCAAGGGCACCCACCTGGGCGTGGCGAATATCCGCGAACGCTTGCGCGGCATGCATGGCGATGCCGCCAGCCTGTTTCTGGCCGCCAACCATCCGGCAGGCGCGACCGCCCGCCTGACACTCCCCCTTCCAACCACCATCACGAGTCCCCTCGCATGAGCCAACACAGCCCACACGCGCCACGCGCCCTGATCGCCGAAGACGAACCCATCCTCGCCGCCGCCCTGGCGCACGCCTTGCAGCGGCTGTGGCCGGAACTCGACATCGTCGCCACCTGCCCCAACGGCGTGGAAGCCTTGCGGCAAGGCCTGGCGCTGCAGCCGGACATCCTATTTCTCGACATAAAGATGCCAGGCAAGACGGGGCTGGAAGCGGCCGAGGAGCTGGCAGAACAGTGGCCGGACGGCATCCCCTTCCCCCACATCGTGTTCGTTACCGCCTACGATGAATATGCACTGGCCGCCTTCGAGCAGGCGGCCGCCGATTACGTTTTGAAACCCGTCAACGATACGCGCCTGGGCAAGACGGTGGAACGCCTGCAACAGCGCTTGCGCGGCAGCAGCAACGGCAACGGCAGCGCTACGGCAACAGCCGCGCCAACGGCGGCGCCAGCGCCAGCCGCGACAGTGCAACCAATGGCGCCGGCAGCCGGGTCCGCCAGCGACGACAACATGGCCCTCCTGCTGAGCCAGCTGCAAGCCATGCTGCCGCCCGCGCCGCGCCTGCAAATGATACGGGCCGCCGTCGGCAACAGCGTGCGCATGATCGCCCTGGCCGACGTCGTGTATTTCGAAGCGCTGGACAAATACATCAACGTCGTGTGTCAGGACAGCGAAGCGCTGATACGCACGAGTCTGAAGGAACTCTTGCCCCAGCTGGACCCGCAACAATTCTGGCAAATCCACCGGGGTACCATCGTCAACGCCAGCGCCATCGCCACGGCCGTGCGCGACGAGGCGGGCAAGCTGTCGCTGACCCTGCGCCAGCACCCGGCGCAACTGCGCGTCAGCCCTTTATATGCCCATCTGTTCCGCCAGATGTAAAACGGTTACAACACCTAAAAGTACTCAATGCAGCTGGTGCTTCAAGTCCGACAATTCATCGTGCACTTTGAGCACGGCGCTCTTCATTTCCGGCGTCACGCTGGATGCCGTGCCGCACGCCCGCTTGGCGCGGTCACCCAGGGACTCCATCTGCTCGACGGCCTGGCGGATGCGCGCATCGTCTTGTGTGTCGATGGCTTGCCGCACGGTGCTCTTTTGCTGGTCCAGCTGCTTGATACAGTCCTTCAAGTCCATCGGCATGCCCTGCTGCTTGCCGCACAGCTGGGCCGCCTGGCCGATCGCGTGTTCAATGGCACCAAAACGCCGTGCCACTTCTTTTGCTTGCATCATGATGATCTCCTGTTCGCGTGGTCTCCGGGGTTGGATCGCCAAGCTGGTACAGAGTTCCCCGCTCACGGCCATGGCAGCGAAATTTCCATGTGGCACTTTTTTGTAAGCACGTGTGACATTTTAGATAATTATCAAATCCTTCAGATACATTGGCGTACCTGAACCACCAAGCCATCCATGACCTCGTTGCCAACCTTGCCCCGCCGCGCTCCCGGCCTGCTGCTGATCGTCCTGCTGCACGCGGGGCTGGCATATATTGTCTTGCAGTCGCGGCCCCGCACTATCGCGGACGAAAACCTGCCGCGGGGCCCGGCCATCACCTGGCTGCGCTACACCGCCCCGGCGCCGCCCCAGCCCATACCGCTACCCAGCACAACCGCCGCAAGAGTGCCGCGCCTGCCGGGGCCAGTGCCCATCAGCCGCCCTCTGCCCCCTCCCACCGTCGAGCAGGCGCCAGCGCCAGCAATGCCAGAAGCGATCACACTCGTCACGCCGCCCAGCGCAGCCGACATCCTGGCGCAAGCCAAGCGCGACGTGGGCAAGATCGACAAGGATTTACGCAAGGAATTCCCGCAGCGGGGAGAACAAAAACTGGATGACACCGCGTTCAAGCGCATGCAGCAAGGCTTTGCCGAGGCCTACGCGGCGGTGCCGCCAAAATGGTATGAAGCGTCAAAAATCGAGGAAGTGGGCGCGAATGCGGCCAGGGGCAGCCGCACGTATAAAATTACCAACGCGCTGGGCACCTTGTGCGTGACCACGGGCGCAGGCAAGAATGGGGAAACGATGATCGGCAACTGCCCAAAATAGCCGCTTCAGCCCACCGCTACGCGCGCGCCCAGCGGCTGCAAATGACGCAGGCGCAAGGCGATCAACACGCCGCCGCCCAGGCACAGGCTCAGCATGATGATCACGCCCGTCCAGCCGTCGAAGCCCCACATCATGCCCGAGGCGGAACCGATCAGGCTCGATCCCAGGTAATAGAACAGCAGATAGAAGGCCGAGGCCAGGGCCTGCGGCGCGCGGGCGCGGCGGCTGACCCAGCTGCTGGCGATCGAATGCGAGGCAAAGAAGCCGAAGGTGGCCAGCGCCATGCCGATGACGATCAGCGGCAGGGAATCGAACAGGGTCAATAAAATGCCGGACAGCATCAGCGACAGCATGATCCACAGCACGCCCCGGCGCCCCAGCCGGTCCACCAGGCGGCCCGCCCAGACGGAACTGAAGATGCCGATCAGGTACAACAAGGCCAGCAAGCCGACCGTGCTCTGGCGCAAGCCGAATGGCGCGGCCAGCAGGCGGTAGCCGATGTAGTTATACAGGCTGACGAAACAGCCCATCAGCACGAACGCCAGGCAAAACAGCCACGGCAAGCCCTGATCGGAAAAATGCTGTTTTATCGCGTGCGGCAAGGCATTCCAGCCGCGGGTTGTCGGCACGAAATTCTTCGATGCGGGCAGGCTGCGCCAGAATTCAAACGCCGCCAGCACGCCAGCCACGCCCAGCACGCCCAGGGCCCAGCGCCACGAGAGGAAATCGCTGAGCATGGACGCCACCAGCCGTCCCGACATGCCGCCAAACGCGCTGCCCGCAATATACAGACCCATCGACAGGCCCAGGGATGGCCCCTCGATTTCTTCGCCCAGATAGGCCATGGCCACGGCCGGCATGCCGCCCAAGGCCACCCCCAGCGCGGCGCGGATCGCCAGCAGCTGCCCATAATCCTGCGCGAAGGCGGACAAAATGGTGAGTATTGCGGCGGAAAACATAGACGCCACCATCAGCGGTTTGCGCCCGACCCTGTCCGAGACGGCACTCAGCAATACCAGCGAGATGGCCAGCAAGCCGCTGGAGACGGACAAGGACCAGCTGCTTTGCGCCGGCGTCAGATGGAACTGCTGCGACAGCAGCGGGAACAGGGGCTGGATGCAATACAGCAAGCTGAAGGTGGAAAAGCCGCCAAAGAACAGGGCGCGGTTGCTGCGCTTGAATTCGACGGAACCCTTGGCGATGGCTGTACGCGGAGCGGGAACTGGCGTGGAAGGAGAAGCGGAATGGGCAGCAAAAGCGAGCGATGAATCAGACATGGCCGTGTTTCGTAGAGGAAGCGAGTCTTCATCTTAGGATTGCCAACTCATATCGTCCAATATATATTCAAGGCCCAACTCATACTTTAAAACGATTACTGGACAAACATGGAACTGCGCCACCTGCGTTACTTTGTCGCCGTCGCCGAGGAGTTGCACTTCACGCGCGCGGCCGAGCGCCTGCACATCGGCCAGCCGCCGCTGAGCCAGCAAATCCAGGCGCTGGAAAGGGAATTGGGTGCGCAGTTGTTCGAGCGCAACAAGCGCTCCGTGCGCCTGACGCAGGCAGGTGCGCTGTTCCTCGATGATGCGCGGCGCATCCTGGCCCTGTCGGAACAGGCGGCCGTCACGGCGCGCCGGGCGCAGCGGGGCGAGGCGGGAGAGTTGCGCATCGGTTTTACGTTTTCCACGCCGTTTACGCCGTATTTTGCTACCGTCATCAACCGCTACCGCCAGCAATTCCCGCACGTCACCTTGACCCTGCACGAAATGGCGACCCTGCATCAGCTCGAAGCGATCTCGGGCAGGACGATGGACCTGGGTTTCGTGCGTCCGCCGGAAACCACGTATCCATCGGATATCAAGCTGACGCAACTACGGCAAGACCCGCTATTTCTCGTGCTGCCTGTCGCCCACGCGCTGGCGGCCAAGGACGCCATTGCCATTGCCGACATGGCGGGCGAAGGTTTTGTGATGTATCCCAAGGATGCGGGCACGGGGATTTATCCGCAGATCTTTCGCCTGTGCAAGGCGGCCGGCTTCGTGCCTCAGGTGGCGCAGGAAGCGGGCGAGGCATCGACCATCATCGGCCTGGTGGCGGCCGGCTGCGGCATTTCCGTGCTGCCCGCCTCGTTCGACCGCATCCGCATGGATGGCGTGTGCTACCGCCCCATCGCCGACCCGCAGGCGACCACCAGCTTGTTATTGGCACAACGGGAAGAAGAAACGTCGCCGCTGGTGGCGGCATTCGTGAAACTGGCCGAGGAAGCGGCGCAGGAAGAAAAAGAATAGGCCGGCGCGTGCCGGCCTACGTTGAGTTGTAGGTCGGATTAGCGGCGGCGAAGCCGCCGCGTAATCCGACAACAGCGTTGGATTACGAATAATCCGCGTCCAGCTCCGAACCCGCATAATTTTCCAGGTCCTCGAACAGGCTCTTCATACTGGCCCGCGTGAGGATTTTATGCACGACGGTGCAGCTGCGCCGATACGAGGCGATACGGTCAAGCAACACGGGATGGTGCTGCACGGGCACCTTGGCCACCAGGGCGGCCCAGCCTTCTTCGAAGTCGGGCTTGTTCTTGCGCACGGAACGCACAAAACGTTCAAACTCCTTTTGACCCGTGCGCGCGATGATGCGCCCGCCGCCTTCGATGGCGAAGATGATGGCCAAGGCGATGACGCCCTCGGCATTCAAGTCGCTGTCGCTGACGGGGCCGTTGTCATGGTGGCGGCGCAACCAGCCTGCCAGGCGCACGACGGCTTGCACTTCCTTGCGCTGTTGCAGCTGCACCGCATACTTTTCATAACCGGCCCAGTTCTGGTTCGGGTCAGCCTGGCAAATATCGATGAACAGCTCGCGCAAACGGCGCGCAAGGTAGACGGGGTCCTGGTCGTACTCGCCGACCAGGGCGTCTTCGGGCAGCTGCGACAATTCCTTGATCAGGCGAAAGCCCACCTGGAACGCGTGCTCGGCGCCGTGCTCGACGAGGAAATCGAGCGCGGCCTGATCGCCTTCATGCGTGACGGCCTGCTCCAGACCCAGCGACACGCCGCCCACCGTCAGGTACAGCGCTTTCTGGATGCCGTCGGCCGTGCGTTCATTCGTGAACTTTTCGGCCACCATGGCCGTGATGCCCGTCAATTCATCGGCCAGGTCCAGCGCCGCGTCCTCGCGCGGGTCGCCCGGCAACAGTTTGATGGCGCGCACCAGGCGCGGAAGATTCTCTACAACAATTGCTGGCAGCATTAGACGTTCCCTGCTTTCATTACGAGAAAATGCCGGTGCCCAGGCTGCGGCGCGTGCTGGAGCGCGGCGCGCTGCGCGTGCTCGGCACTTGCTTGCGCAGGCGGTACAGCAATTCCTTGGTACTACGCTGCAACATGGTCGGTTCTTCGTCCGGGTCGTCCGAGTATTCCGCGTCGGCCAGGTCGGCGCTGTGGCGGAAGTCGGGGAACAGTTCAAACAGCGAGCGATCCCAGCCGTCTTCATTCGCTTGCGCCAGCTCGATGGCCAGCGGCACGACGTCGTTGTCGGACGAGGTCACGCCCGTCACATACGGTCCCTTGATGACGATTTCACCTGCCACCTCAAGGATTTCCTTCGGCGCCATCGAGAACAGGATGGCGAACGCCGTGGCGCCCCAGTCGGTGGCGGACGCTTCGAGCAGCAGCTCGCGGCGGCGCTCGGCGTCGTCGGTGGAAAACACCACGCCGTGGATGTGCGCGAACAGCGACTCGGCGATGCGTTCCGGATCATCCTCGATCTGGTCGTCGCTCCAGGTGGCGGCGATGAAGGCCAGGCTGTCGGCCCAGGCTTTCGGCGGCACCAGCAAGGTGGCCAGCGACATCTTGCCGCCGTCAAAGCCGGCCAGGTGCAGGGCCGTCACTTGCGGCGGGATGGCGCTCAGCACTTCCACCACGGCAAGGTCGCCATACTGGTCGGCCGCGTCCGCAAACGCCTGCTCGGCGTGGCCAAGCGAACCGGACAGCACCAGTTCCATGACCTGCTTGGTCAGCGCGGGCAGGTTGCTTTTTTGTTCATCCTTGTTATCGGCCATGGTCATCTCCATCCTGGTCAAACATCTGGGCGAAATCGTCGGTGGCTTCGTCTTCGTCGTGCTCGTCGTCGCCGTCGTCATTGGCGGCCAGCTGGTCGAGCGACTGGTCGTCGTCGTCCCACAGGCGCGGATTCTTGTGCAAGAAGGCCGTGATGATGGCCTGGCGCGCCAGGTCGGGGAAGCTCTCTTCGATGGCGGCGTACATCTTCGCCGCTTCCGGCGCGGCGCACGCGGCCATGGAAAACACGCGGGCGGGGTCGCCGAACTCGTAGTCTTCGCTTTCGGCCAGCAAGCCTTTCGGGTCGCTGAAGGTGATGTGGTCGACCAGCGCGAAGGCCAGCATGTTCACGTCTTCGATGCCGCCGCCGCTGGCGTACTCGCTTACCAGCGCGTCGACCATGCTTTTGTAGTTCTTGCGGTTCGGCGGGTCGCCAAGGATGCCGTCGATCTGGCCTTCCAGCTCGCGCGACTGATACGCGAATTCAGGGTGTACTCTTCTCATGCTGTGCTTTCCAATGTGATGCGCGGTACTTTTACATAAAAGCAAAAGCACCATTGTTTGTTGTTTTTCAAATCATCCGGGCTGGCCGGCCAGCCGCCAGCAGGCTTAATCTGCCGGCAGGACGGTGCCATGCAGGCGGAACACGCCGCACCACAGGGCATACGCTTCCGCTTCCGGATCGATGATGATGCGGTGGTTCACGCTCTGGTCGTATTCGGCGCGCTTGACCGGGTCGGCCAGGATTTCATACGCCTTGGTGACGCTCTTGAAGCGCGCCTCGGCGCCGGGGGCCTGGTTGCGGTCGGGGTGGAAGCGCATGGCCAGCGAACGGTAAACCTTCTTGATTTCATCGTCGCTGGCATTGGGCGCGACACCGAGGACGTTATACAAATTTTCCATAAATGGCTCCGGGGTCACGATTTGTTGGCTAATTAAAGGCAGATTATCCTATAGAACGGCGCCCGCGTCGCTTGCATGCTGGGATATGGGGGCAAATACGTGCTTATAAAGCGCTTGCGGTACGGTAAAATGCTTTTTACTGTCACTCTTCCGCATTGATCAATGAGCAACGATAAACCGAATACCGCCGCGCCAGCGCTGGCGCCCAATTTCTTGCGTAACATCATCGAAGCCGACCTGGCTGCCGGCGCCCACGTGCGTCCCGGCTTGCCCCAGGTGATCACGCGTTTTCCGCCGGAGCCGAACGGCTACCTGCACGTGGGTCACGCCAAGTCGATCTGCGTCAACTTCGGCCTGGCGCGCGATTACGCCGGCCAGTGCAACCTGCGCTTCGACGATACCAATCCGGCGAAGGAAGAGCAAGAATACGTCGACACCATCATGGACAGCGTGAAATGGCTGGGCTTTGACTGGGAACCGAAGCATGCCGATGGCCAGAGCCACCTGCACTACGCGAGCGACTACTTCGACCAGCTGTACGCGATGGCCGAGTACCTGATCACGGCCGGCTTTGCCTATGTCGACAGCCAGAGCGCCGAAGACATGGCCGCCAACCGGGGCAATTTCGGCCAGGCGGGCAAGAATTCGCCATTCCGCGAGCGTCCGCGCGACGAATCGCTGAGCCTGTTCCGCGCCATGAAGGCGGGCCAATTCAAGGATGGCGAGCACATCCTGCGCGCGAAGATGAGCGAAGATGCCATGAGTTCGCCGAACATGAACTTGCGCGACCCGGCCATCTACCGCATCCGCCATGCGCATCACCACCGCACGGGCGACGCCTGGTGCATCTATCCGATGTACGACTACACGCACCCGATCTCGGACGCGCTGGAAAACATCACGCATTCGATCTGCACGCTGGAATTCCAGGACCACCGCCCGTTCTACGACTGGCTGCTGGAAACCCTGTCGGCCGGCGGCTTCTTCCAGCAACCGGTGCCGCGCCAGTTCGAATTCTCGCGCCTGAACCTGACCTACATCGTCACCAGCAAACGCAAACTGCGCCAGCTGGTGGAAGAAAAAATCGTCGACGGCTGGGACGACCCGCGCATGCCGACCCTGGTAGGCATGCGCCGCCGCGGCTACACGCCGGAAGCGATTCAATTGATGTGCGAACGCACGGGCGTGACGAAATCGGACGGCTGGATCGACTACAGCGTGCTCGAAGGCTGCTTGCGCGAAGATCTGGATCCGAAAGCGCCGCGCACGGTGGCCGTGCTGCGTCCGTTGAAATTGATCATCGATAATTTCCCCGAAGGCGAAAGCGTGGAATGCACGGCGCCCGTGCACCCGCACTTCCCCGAGCGTGGCTTGCGCACCTTCCCCATCTCGCGCGAGCTGTGGATCGAGGAGGACGACTTTATGGAAGTGCCGAATAAAGGCTATTTCCGTCTGTACCCACCAATCGACGACAAGCCGGGCAGCAAGGTGCGCTTGCGCTACGGCTACGTGATCGAGTGCACGGGCTTTGACAAGGATGCGGACGGCAAGGTCATCGCCGTGCATTGCACCTACTTCCCGGACAGCAAATCGGGCACGGAAGGCAGCGCCAATTACAAGGTCAAGGGCAATATGCACTGGGTCAGCGCGCCGACAGCCATTCCCGCCGAAGTACGCCTGTACGACCGCCTGTTTACCGACCCGCAGCCGGACGCAGGCGGCAAGGACTTCAAGCTGGCCCTGAACCCGCTGGCCAAGGAAGTGGTGCAAGCGTGGCTGGAACCGGGCGCGGAACTGGCCTTGCCGGAACAGCGCTTCCAGTTCGAGCGCCATGGTTATTTTGCGGCCGACCGGGTCGACAGCCAGCCTGGCAAGCCCGTCTTCAACCGCGTCGTCACCCTGAAAGACAGCTGGCAGCCGGCAAAATAAGCCGTCATGTTGCTCACAAAAAAACCGCTGCGGCGGTTTTTTTTCGTTTCAGCGAGAAATATTGCCTGTTGACTACAATAACGATAATTTTGTATATTATGCAGCTATTGAGCAATTTGCAATTTTAATAGTGCTTGTACAACGCAGTCTAGCCACCGCCTGCAGGCGGCACCCGATTCCTCTTCCTGATGCGGATGGCAATGTCTTCTACTGCCGGCGAACACTCCTTATCTGCTGAAAAAAGACCGCTGTGGCTGCTCGGCTTTGTGATGTCGATGATGATGGGCCTGCTGCTCTACATGGCCGCCTCGCGGTTGATCGAAAAAGATGCCAGGGACCTGTTCAACAATCTGGCGCGCAATACCCAGAAGAACATCGAATCGCGCATCAGGTCGTATACCAACCTGCTGCGCGGCACAGCCAGCCTGTTCCACGCCAACGAACACGTGAGCCGCGAGCAACTCCACCGCTACGTGGCAAATATTGCCCTGCAACAGAACTACCCGGGCGTGATGAACATCAATTACAGCCAGGAACTCGACGAGACGCAGCGCGCCGGCTTCGAAGCGGCCATGCTGCGCGACTATCCAGCCGGGCGCGATGGCTATCCGGCATTTGCCATCCATCCGCCCGGCCCGCGCGACTATTATTCCGTGCTGATGTACATCGAGCCGATCGCCACCGCGCCGGAAAAGTATGGCTATGACATCGCCTCGCGCCCCCTGATCGCCGAAATGCTGGCGCAGTCGCGCGATTCCGGGCACATCAGCAATTCCGGCATGCCCGTGCCGATGGACGACCGGCCGCAATTGACGGGCATGGCCATGCGCCTGCCCGTGTACCGCTACGGCATGCCGACCGGCACGGTGGAGCAGCGGCGCATGGCTTACCAGGGTTCCGTCGGCATCGGCTACGACCTGGTGTCGATGATGCGCAGCGCGCTGGCCGACATGCCGGTACGCAACGTCCGCCTGACCCTGTTCGATATCGACCCGCAGGCGCTAGAACAGCCGAACTTGCCGCTGCCATTGCCGCACGACATGCGCCCCATCTTCGACAGCGCGGCGGCGGGCATGCATGCGCCATGGTGGCAACCCGGCAACTCGGGCCGCTACCTGAGCAGCACGCTGCTGATCGAACACAATGGCCGCATGTGGCAAGCGCTGTTCAGCGTGCGCAAGAGCGACCTGTATACACGCTTCGAAACCTTCCTGCCGTGGCTGGCCCTGCTGATCGGCTTTGCCAGCACCATGCTGTTATATATGCTGTTCCATACCCTGGCGTCGTCGCGCCGGCGCGCCATCCAGATGGCCACGGGCATGACGGAGGAATTGCGCGCCAGCCAGATCCGCCTGCAGTTGTCGCACCAGAAACTGCGCCGCCTGGCGGCCCACGCCGACCAGATCAAGGAAGAAGAGCGCAAGCGCATCGCGCGTGAGATCCACGATGACCTGGGACAGAACCTGCTGGTGCTGCGTATCGACGCCGACATGCTGGCCTCGCGCACGCAGCGCCGCCACCCGCGCCTGAACGCCCGCGCCCGCTCGACCCTGGAGCAGATCGACGCCACCATCAAGAGCGTGCGGCAAATCATCAACGACTTGCGCCCTACCGTGCTGGACCTGGGCGTGAACGCAGCCGTCGAATGGCAGGTGGCGCAATTTCGCCAGCGCACGGGCATCGCCTGCGAAGTGAGCGAAAGCCATGACGACATTTACCTCAGCGATCAATGCGCGACGGCCCTGTTCCGCATCCTGCAAGAGTCGCTCAGCAATATTTCCCAGCATGCGAATGCCAGCCGCGTGCAAATCAAGCTGGAAAAGTGCTGCGATACGGTGTCGATGAGCATCAGCGACAACGGCGTGGGCGCAGCCATCGACGGGCGCAACAAGCTGGGCTCGTTTGGCCTGGTGGGCATCGAGGAACGCATCAAGTTGCTGGGCGGTACTTTTTACATCGAAAGCAGCCCGGGCGCCGGCATGAGCGTGCACGTCAGCGTGCCGCTGGGCGCGGATGCGACAGCGTTTCCCTACCAGGAAGAAAGCCGGGCCAGCGGCTGACAGGCGCGCGCCCGCATCAAGCAAGCTCAGCTTGCATATTTCGCAATTAGATGCAATATTGATGTAGAACAACTCAGCGCCTGACCACCAAGGGCCAGGCATTCCTCGACTACTTGCAAGGAGTACACACCCACCCCTTCCCCCCCCTGTTTCACCGTATTTCCCACAACGCTCTTTACTAAAGGACATTCATGGATACGAACGACAGTTTCAAGGCAATTGCCGATTTGAATTTGGACGCGATCAAGGTCAAGCTGATGCACCGGGAGTCAGGCGAAGGATGGAGTCTCGAGAAGGCGAATGCGGTGGAATTCGAATACCGCCGCTTCCTGATCCTGATGAAACAGTTTCCGGAAGAGGAAACTGCGCCTTTGATGGACGTCGATACCTTCTGGCACTACCACATCCTCGATACCCTGAAATATGCGGCGGACTGCGAACAGGTGTTCGGTTACTTCCTGCATCACTTCCCGTACATCGGCCTGCGCGGCGAAGACGACGAAGCGGCGCACCACCGCGTGGGCGAGCGCATGAAGCAATTGTATGAACAAACGTTCGGGGAAGATTATATCCGCGCAGAAACGGCGTATTCGGGACGCGCCGTGCAGGCGGCGTTTTCCAGTGCAGCCGTGCAGGCGACCGCGTATTCGGGCCGGGCTGTGCAAACAGCATTTTCCAGCGCAGCGGTACAGGCGACGGCCTACTCGGGCCGGGCCGTGCAAACGGCGTTTTCCAGTGCGGCGGTGCAGGCGACAGCGTATTCGGGCCGCGCGACCGGGGCTGCCAGCACCGCATTTTCCAGCGCGCCGGCCTCACTGAGCGCAGCGGTGGTCAAGTCGTCCACGCCTGGCCTGGAAATGGGGCGTTTCTATATCGATCGTCCGGTACTGAACCGCGACCCGCAATAGAAAAGCGGAAAACAGCTGTGGCTGCCGCACGCGGCAAGCCTGACTTACCCAGACGGCACATCTCAGTTTGCCGTCTGTCGGGCGCTCTTAGGCAGCCATCAACTCGCGCAATTCCCGAATGCTGAAATCGCTGATTTCATGCATGCGGATAAGGATCGTGGCGCCGATCGGCAAGGTGTTGTGACGAATCTTGCTGATGACCGGCGGCGCCACTTCCAGAGCTCGCGACAGGGCAGCATCATTTTTCAGCTGCAGCTTGTCGATGATCGCGTCGAGGACGCGATTCGGGTTGTAGGTAGGCAAAGAGGTAATTTGTTTGAGAGACATGATCGAAAATCCGTACTTGTTGTATTAAGGCAAAAAGAAACCGAATGTCTCTTCTGCAATAATTCATGGTAAACACACTAAAAAGCGCCATCACTTATGCGGCCTTTACGCCACAAACAATATAATACACGCTATTGTTGATTTTTGCGTAACTTAAAGCAAAATTGTGATAATTGAAGAGAATTGACGCACTTGGAATGTGCTAGAGGATAACTCAAATCGGAAAAATTTGCTGCACGTCATCAATTTTTACGATGAGCAACACCGCTATGCATGAACCAGGCTATGGTCATGAGGGTGCTCAGGCGGGCCATTTCCGCTGAAAAATGCCAACCTTGCGCGGCCACGCCGGCCGGCGTGGCCGTCAGGCAGGTGCCGGGGAAGGCATCCGCGCGGTCGCAGGCCAATTGCCGGCGGATTTCATCGGGCGGCGACGGCGGCAGCAGCGCACGTTCGCGCCGGCGCATGTAGGCGCGCACTTCTTCCTTGCTGGGGTGACTTGTAGCTCGCATGACTCGCTCCTGCTGACGGGAAACAGCGTCGCGCTAACTGTAGAGCCCGCCACAAGAGCCCGGACGCGTGGCGACATTGCTCACCATATCGCCAGCGCGCCATGACGCGTTTGCGCTGCATCAAAGGCACGGCCGCGGTGTTGCGCCGAAGCCCATGCTGCCCCACGGCCTGACGGCCAGAAGCCCAGTGCCCCGTACTTATTTCTTTTGCTGGCGCACGCGCTGCTGCTGTTTTTCCTGCGTTTGCTGGCGATTCTGCTTGCGCTCGAACAGGGTGACCGCATCCTTCTTGGCTTGTTCGGCGGTACGCATTTCCTCATGCGCATCGTGCGGGACAAAAAATTCGGCATCCTGCGCCGCCACGACCAGCTTGATCGCGGCCTCGTCGTCGAGGTCGTACAGTTCCGTCAGGACGGTGGTGACCTCGTCCAGGTATTCTTCGTAAGTGAGGGTGCTCATGCGGTATTCCTTAAGTGAATGGCGCACCACCGGAACGGCGCGCTGCGCGCCGGCCCAGGAAAGTGCGCAGATAACCGGCCATTTTACCCGATGCCGGCGCCGTCGGCAGACAGCGACTGCAAGGCATCGGCCACGCGCGCGTAGCGCAGGCGCACGCCCAGCTCGCGCTTGAGGCGCACATTGTGCAGGCGGCGCGATTCGGACATGAACGACAGCAGCATCGGCGTGACCACTTGCTGCAGCTCGGCACGGGGCAGGCGCGGCGGGCGCGGCAAGCCGAACGTGTCGGCCACGGCATCGAAATACTCGGCCATTTTGAGTTCACTGTCATCGCTGGCGTGATACACGCGTCCCGGCTTGCCCCGCCACAAGGCCCGTTCGATGATGCGCGCCAGATCATCGGCATGGATATGGTTGGTGTAGACATCGTCGCTTGCCGCCAGGGCTGGCGTGCCCTCGCGCAAGCGTTTCAACGGCAGGCGGTCGTGCGCATAAATGCCGGGCACGCGCAGGATGGCCACGCTGGCGCCACGGCGCGCGCCCCAGCCACGCAAGACCTGTTCGGCATCCACGCGCCGCTTCGCGCGCGCATTCGCTGGCGCCGTCGGCCGCGTTTCATCGACCCAGACGCCGGCGCAATCGCCATACACGCCGCTGGTACTCACATACACCATGCGTGCATGCTCGGGTAAAATGGCGGCCAGATTGCGCGTACGCTGATCCTGCAAACCCGACGACCGGGGCGGCGCCAGGTGCACGATCATGGTCGCCAGTCCCGCCAGCCGTTGCAGGCTGGCGCGGTCGTCGAGGTTGGCTACGATGGGCACGGCGCCAGCCGCCCGCAGCTGCGCGCAGCGCGCTGGCTGGCTGGTGACGGCAAAGACGCGAAAACGCGCGCGCAGCAGGGGCAGCAGCCGCATGCCGACGTCGCCGCAGCCCAGGATCAGCAGGCGCGGCAAGCCTGACGGCTTGCGCAAAGAGTGCATTAACATATTTTTCATCTCAAGGATTGTATGACTTTTCAAATTACTGTTCAGCCCAGCGGCCACCAATTCAGCTGCGAAGCGGACGAAACCGTCCTGTCGGCGGCGATACGCGCCGGCGTCGGCCTGCCGTATAGCTGCAAGAGCGGCGCCTGCAGTTCCTGCAAGGGCAAAATCGTGTCCGGCAGCGTACAGCATAAGCCATACCAGGCCCGCTCCCTGACGGAAGATGAAGCGGCGGCCGGCTACTCGCTGCTGTGCTGCGCCGTGCCCCAGGGCGACCTGGTGGTGCAGGCGCGCGAAGTGGCGGGCAGCAGCGATTACCCGATCAAGAAAATGCCGTCGCGCGTGACCAGCATCGAAAAAGTCGCCCCCGACGTCGTCGTGCTGACCCTGCAGTTGCCAGCCAGCGAGCGCCTCAACTACCGCGCCGGACAGTATATCGAAATCATGCTGCGCGACAACAAGCGCCGCAGCTACAGCATGGCCAGCGCGCCCGCCGATGGCGGCCCCGTGAGCCTGCACATCCGCCATATGCCGGGCGGCCTGTTCACCGACCAGGTCTTTGGCAGCATGAAAGAGCGCGACATCCTGCGCTTCGAAGGCCCGATGGGCACTTTCTTCCTGCGCGAAGATTCCGACAAGCCCGTCGTGCTGCTGGCCTCGGGCACGGGCTTTGCCCCACTCAAAGCCATCGTCGAGCACATGATCAACGAGCAATCCCCACGCCCGATCACCCTGTACTGGGGCGCGCGCCGTCCGCACGACCTGTACATGGATGCGCTGTGCCGCCAGTGGGTCGCCGACTTGCCGCAGTTCACCTATGTGCCCGTCGTCTCGGACGCCCTGCCGGAAGACGCGTGGGAAGGCCGCACGGGCTTCGTGCACCAGGCCGTCATCGCCGACTTGCCGGATATGTCCGCGTATCAGGTGTATGCCTGCGGCGCGCCCATCGTCGTCGAGTCGGCCAACCGCGATTTCGTGCAACTGTGCCAATTGCCGGCCGACGAATTCTACGCCGACGCCTTCACCACGGAAGCCGACCTGGCCAAGTAAGCATCACCTTCCAGACAGCGGGGTGCGGCTGGCGCGGCACCCGCCGCCGCCAGTCTGCCTCCTGCCACCGCGCTGTTCCCTGGAAATTTCATGTCTCTCGCCATCCTGCGTCACCGCAACTTCGCCTGTTACCTGTCCGCCCGCGTGCTGGGCACGGTGGCCGTGCAGATGCAAAGCGTGGCCATCGGCTGGCAGGTGTACCAGATCACGGGCAGCCTGTTCGACCTGGGCTTGATCGGCCTGGCGCAATTCGCGCCCTTCCTGGTATTGATTTTGCCCGCAGGCCACGTCGCCGACCGCTACAACCGCCGCAACATCATCGCCTGGTGCCTGGCGGCGCAACTGGCGTGCGCGCTGGCCCTGCTGGCGTTTACGTTAAGCAATATTTCCATGGTCTGGCCCGTGTTTGCCGTGCTGGTGCTGTTCGGCAGCGCGCGCGCCTTCATGATGCCGGCCACGCAAGCCGTGCTGGTGAACATGGTGCCCACGCAACACTTCAGCCGCGCCGTCGCGCTCAGCTCGTCGAGCTCGCACGTGGCCATCATCCTCGGGCCCACCCTGGGCGGTTTGCTGTATTACTTCGGCCCCAAGGTGGTGTATTTGATCTCGTCCGCGCTGCTGGTCGCATCCGTCCTGCTGATGCGCGCTACCACGCCCGCGCCGCAAGTGGTGAAACGCGAACCCGTCAGCTGGCATACCCTGCTCGAAGGCTTGCGCTTCGTCAGGTCGAAACCCATCGTGCTGGGCGCCATTTCGCTCGACCTGTTTGCCGTGCTGTTCGGCGGCGCCACGGCCCTGTTGCCGGCGCTTGCGCATGACGTGCTGCATATCGGCCCCAGCGGCCTGGGCTTGCTGCGCACAGCGCCCGGCGCCGGCGCCGCCCTGTGCTCGATCGCGCTGGCCATCTTTCCCATCACGCGCCGCGTGGGCGCCTGGATGTTCGGCGGCGTGGCCGTCTTCGGCCTGGGCACGCTGGTGCTGGGCAGCACCAGCTATTTCCCGCTGGCGCTGGCGGCGCTGTTCCTGATGGGCGCCGGCGACATGGTCAGCGTCTACATCCGCCACCTGCTGGTGCAGTTCGAGACGCCAGACGATATCCGTGGCCGGGTCAGCGCCGTGAATGCCGTCTTCATCGGCGCCTCGAACGAGCTGGGCGAATTCGAATCGGGCTTGACGGCCGGCTGGTTCGGCCTGGTGCGCGCCGTGCTCTTCGGCGGCGCCGCCACCCTGGCCGTGACGGGCATCTGGGCCGTACTGTTCCCCGTGCTGTCGCGCATGGACCGCTTCCCCCACCACGAGAAGGAAGCGGCCGCCAGGACGGCCACCGCCGCAAACACATAAGGTCTAAGATGCGCTATCGCCACTGACGAACCCGCACCATGAAAATCACGCTCGCGTTCCACAGCTTCATCCGCAGCCGCCCCCACCTGAGCATGGCCACGGCCATCGGCGTGGCGGCCGGCCTGCTGCTGCCCGCATCCTGGCAACAGATGACGCGTTTGCTGACGGCGTGGAACGTGGCCGTCTGGTTCTACCTGGCGACGATGGCCTGGATGATGATGCGCGCCAACCACCACAAGGTGAAGGCGATGGCGGCGCGCCAGGATGAGCGGGCCACCACGGTGTTGTCGGCCCTGTCCATCGCATCCGTGATGAGCCTGGTGGCCATCGTCTCGCAGCTATCCTCGATGAAAGACCTGGCGCCGGACGAGCGCGCGCTGCACTACGGCTTGACGATCCTGACCCTGGTCGGCTCCTGGTTCCTCGTCGGCACCCTGTTCTGCTTCCACTATGCCCACCTGTACTACCAGGCCGACCCCACACTACGCCCCCTGAAGTTTCCCGACGACGAACAAAACCCCGATTACTGGGATTTTCTGTATTTCGCCTTCACCATCGCCGTGGCCGTGCAAACGTCGGACGTCTGCGTGCAGACGCGCATGATGCGGCAGATTGTGCTGGGACAATCCGTGCTGAGCTTTTTCTTCAACCTGGTCGTGCTGGGGCTGTCGATCAATATTGCCGCCGGCCTCATTAATGGGTAAGCAACTGGGAAAAAGAATTCTGTAGGGAAACTTGACCTAACTGAAGGGTTAAGCTCATCTTAATCGTGCGCACCCTCTTGAAATACTGGAAAGAGGAGTAAGATAAGTTCCATGCACAGAGGTCCTGTGCATGAGGCAGCAACCAGGCCGCAGCACGCCTGAGATGGGTTTTTTTTGAATTGACAGGAGTAAGCATATGCAAATCAATATTCATACCGACAGCACCATCGCCAACACCGCTGGACTGAACGAACATGTGCAATCCGTACTTGAAAGCGCACTCAACCGCTTCCGCGACAACCTGACCCGCATCGAAGTTCACATCAGCGATACGAATGGCCCCAAAGGCGGCGCCGACGATATCCGCTGCGTCATGGAAGCACGCGTTGCTGGCTATCAGCCGATTGCCGTGACCGAACAGAACGCCACCGTGCATCAAGCCGTTGCCGGCGCCACGGACAAACTGAAACGCGCCATCGATAGCGCCCTGGGCCGCCTGCAAGACAGCAAGCGCCATGCCACCGGCAAAAATGCCGTGATCGATACGGCCGAAGCGGAAGAAACCGCCGAGTAATTCCCCAACCCGCAGGATTTCCAGAGACTGAGGCAGCCGTTCAAGGCTGCCTTTGCACATCTGCCCCACCTTTCGCTTGCAGCAACATCCATGGCACAAAAGCAAGCATTCCAGATTATTAACGCGACAATGAAATAATTGTCGTATTTCTCACAGTAAGTGACATCAGGCAAGCCTTTGCCGTTACAGCCAAGGCCGCTTTACGCTATCATGAAGCTACCGGCCCCCTGCTCGCGCGCGCCGGATTTTTGAAAGTGTGATTGTGGAACAGATCGGCAACTTCGGCGCTTCAGGCTGCAACATCGGCGATTTACAGTTATTTCGCGATGGAGCGGACAGCAACACGGCAGCCATGCTGGCGCCCTGCCCCGTCATGCGCCTCGAAGCGGGCGAAGCCATTGCCGACACACATGGCGCCAGTCTGTACATCGTCTTGCGCGGTTCGCTGGCCGTGGCCGCCGACATCCACACGGGCATGGATGACGGCACCGTCAGCAAGGTCTTGCCCGGCGAAAGCGTGGGCGAACAATCGGTGCTCGATGAAGCGAGCAACCTGGCCGCCATTTCCGCCCTGGAAGAAACCGACTTGCTGGTAATCGACGCGGCCATCGTCTGGGAATTGATCGAGCAATCGAACGGCCTGGCGCGCAACCTGCTGCGCCTGCTGTCCTTCCGCATCCGCGCCGCGAATGCCCTGCTGCGCCGCCGCCAGAAGCTGGGCGAATTCTACCGCCAGCTGTCGATGGTCGACAGCCTGACGGGCTTGTACAACCGCGCCTGGCTGACCGACTTGCTGCCAAACATGATCGTCACGGCCCACGCCAGCGCATCGCCCCTGTCGCTGGTGATGATCGACCTCGACCATTTCAAGCGTTTCAACGACACGCACGGCCACCAGGCGGGCGACCAGGCATTGCGCATCGCCGCGCAAGTGCTGGGCGCAGCCCTGCGACCCACGGATTTTGCCGTGCGCTATGGTGGCGAGGAAATGATGGTGATCTTGCCCGATACCAACGAACACGTGGCCCTGCGGGTGGCCGAGCGCCTGTGCGAACGCATGCAGCACGCCGTCATCTTCGCCGACATGCGCAGCGCGCTGCCGCACATCACGGGTTCCTTCGGCGTGGCCAGTCTGGCGGCGGAACAGGACGACGAAGCGTTGATCGCGGCGGCGGACGCGGCTCTCTACCGCGCCAAAGCATCGGGCCGCAACCGCGTAAGCACCTGATATTCTCAGGCGCTTCCGGCGTAATATTGTTCAGGCAGCCTTGCTGTCGGCCGGCTTGGCCGCGTCATCCTTCTTGCTGCTGTGCGCGGCGATGAAATCCGCGTAGCCCTTCTGCACCAGCGCATACGTCTTGTCGATATTGCCGGCTATATCGCCTTGCAACACTTTCAAGCCGCCCAGAATATCGCGCGCTTCCTTGAAGCCTTTTTCCATGCCGCCGCTGATGGTGTCCATGAACTTGCTCAGGGCCGTATCGTCGTCCATGCCGGGATTCTGTTTCTTGTAGGCATCAAAAAATCCCGTCGACAGCGATACAATGCGGCTCGCCGTCGCTTCGGCGCTGTTATCCTGCGAAGCCTCGTTCTGGATCGCGTCCTCGCCGTACTGGCCCTTCAGCGCTTCATTGATGTTGGTGATGGCCGTCTTGTACAGCAGCGCCAGCGGCTCGTTCTCGGAACCGATCGACACGTTCAGCGAGGCCTGCATGATGGACGCGTTCAATTGCAGCTTGCTGCGGTCACTCACGCTCATTTCAGTCTTGACGCCGTGCTGGACTTTATCGTCCTTGCCGGCAACGCCCGTACTGACGGAAGTCACGGAAGGGGTGGAATTGCCGCTTGCGGCGATGGGAATTGACACGATAGACCTCCTTGAACGGGCAATATATGCCACCATGCGGGAAACGCGATGATGACCATGCTCTCATGTAGTATCGGCAGGTTTTCAGAAAACTGTAGCAGCGACTCCTTGAGCGGCCCAGATAACCAATTAAGCAACGACCATCAATGACTACCCAGACTTTCCTTTGGCACGACTACGAAACCTTTGGCGCCCAGCCGCGCCGCGACCGCCCGGCCCAGTTCGCCGCCATCCGCACGGATGCGGACCTCAACGAGATCGGCGAACCGATCATGCTGTATTGCCAGCCTGCCAATGATTTCCTGCCCGACCCGCAATCGTGCCTGATCACGGGCATCACGCCGCAGCAATGTCTGCAGCTGGGCGTGCCCGAGCACCAGTTCGCCGCCACCATCGAAGCGGCCTTTTCGGAACCGGGCACCATCGGCGTGGGCTATAACACTATCCGTTTCGACGATGAAGTCACGCGTTTCCTGTTCTGGCGCAACCTGATCGACCCGTATGCGCGCGAATGGAAAAACCATTGCGGCCGCTGGGACATCCTCGACGTGGTGCGCATGACGCACGCGCTGCGCCCGGAAGGCATCGAATGGCCGAAGCGTGACGATGGCCAGACCAGTTTTAAGCTGGAACACTTGAGCAAGGCCAATGGCCTGGTCCACGAAGCGGCGCATGATGCGCTGTCCGACGTGCGCGCCACCATCGCCCTGGCCCGCCTGATCAAGCAGAAACAGCCGAAACTGTTCGAATTTTGCCTGGCCCTGCACAAGAAGGACAAGGTCGCCAGCGAAATGGGCATGCACCTGGCCGCCGGCGAGCGCCAGCCCTTCCTGCACGTGTCGGGCATGTTCCCCGCCGAGCGGGGCTGCCTGGGCGTCGTCTGGCCGCTGGCCACACATCCGAGCAACAAAAATGAAATCCTCGTCTGGGATTGCGCCTACGACCCGCGCGAACTGTTCGCGCTGGATGCCGACACCATCCGCACGCGATTGTTTACGCGCAAGGACGCCATGCCGGAAGGCATGACGCGCCTGCCCGTGAAAAGCGTGCACCTGAACAAGTCGCCCATGCTGGTCGGCAATTTAAAGACCTTGTCGCCGGCCATGGCCGCGCAATGGGGCATCGATCTGGACGCGGCGAAGGTCAACGCGCAGCTGGCCGCCACGGCGCCAAACATGGATGCGACCTGGGCCGAAGTGTTCCAGCGCCCGGGCGCGCATGCGGCGCTGGACGTGGATGAAGATTTGTACAATGGTTTCGTCAGCAACGACGACCGCCGCCTGCTCGAATCGCTGCGCCGCGACACGCCGGCCAAGCTGGCCACGGCCCGCCCCTCGTTTGCCGACGAGCGCCTGCAGGAATTGCTGTTCCGCTACCGCGCCCGCAATTTCCCGCACACTCTGAGCGAAGCGGAAAGCCTGCGCTGGGAACAGCACCGCGCCGCCCGATTGTTCGACGGCGACGGCGGGGCCCGCACCATCGAGATGCTGTTTACGGAAATCGACGTGCTGTCGGAGTCGGTGGATGAGCGGGGCGAGGAAATTCTGGGAGAGTTGTACGACTATGCGGAAATCGTCGCGCCACAGAGGGATTAAAACCCGGGGTCAGACCCTGCGGGTCTGACCCCAGCTTTAGGGTGTGGGTTTTTTAAACCGAACGATGCGCATTGATCGCATCGCGCGTTTCAATGGCCACGCGGCGCGCCGCGTCGGCCCAGTCTTCGCCCGCCTGCGGCGTGGCGTAGATGATGGCGCGCGAAGAGCTGATCATCATACCCATGCCATTCGCCGTCTGGCCCGCGCCGACGGTAGCGGCGATGTCGCCGCCCTGGGCGCCGATGCCGGGCACCAGCAGCGGCATGTCGCCGACGATGGCGCGCACTTGCGCCAGTTCTTCAGGGAAGGTGGCGCCGACGACGAGCGCGCACTGGCCATTCTTGTTCCATTTCTCGGCCACCAGGCGCGCCACGCGCTGGTACAGGGGCACGCCGTCCGTGTCGAGGAATTGCAGGTCCGAGCCGCCCGGGTTCGAGGTGCGGCACAGGATGATCACGCCGCGGTCTTGCCACGCCAGGTAAGGGTCGAGCGAGTCCTCGCCCATGTAGGGGTTCACGGTGACGGCGTCGGCGCCATAGCGCTCGAACGCTTCGCGCGCGTATTGCGTGGCCGTGGCGCCGATGTCACCGCGTTTCGCGTCGAGGATCAGCGGGATATGCGGGTAGTTCTCGCGCACGTAGCGGCAGATGTCTTCCAGCTGTTTTTCCGCGCCCAGCGCGCCGAAATACGCGATCTGCGGCTTGAAGGCGCAGGCCAGATCGGCCGTGGCGTCGATGATGCGCGTGCAAAAGGTGGTGATTCCATCGGGCAGATCGCGCAGTTCGGCCGGCAGTTTCGCCAGGTCGGGGTCGAGGCCCACGCACAGCAGGGAATTATTGGCCGTCCATGCGGCGGATAATTTATTGATGAAATTCACGGCACACCTTCTCTATATTCAGTTGCAAACCCCGTATTGTAACGCGGCGCAGGCTTGCCACGGCGTCTCAAGGCAGTCGGGAGCGGCGGCCAGCGCTTATTAAACCGACATTGCACGCCGTTTCAGGTATATTTGCCTCACCTCCCCCATTACGCACGGAACCCATCATGCAAATCACCAATCAATTCACCAAATGGCTGCGCCTGGCGCTGAGCGTCACCGTCCTGGCCGGCGTCCTGACGGGCTGCGGCTACAACGACTTCCAGAGCAAGGATGAAGCCACCAAGGCAGCCTGGGGCGAAGTGGTCAACCAGTACCAGCGCCGCGCCGACCTGATCCCCAACCTGGTCAACACCGTCAAGGGCTATGCCACACACGAGCGCGAAACGCTGGAAGCGGTGACCAAGGCGCGCGCCGCCGCCACCAGTTTCCAGATCACGCCCGAAGTGCTGAATGACCCGGCCGCGTTTGAGAAATTCCAGCAAGTGCAGGGCCAGCTGTCGTCGGCCCTGTCGCGCCTGATGGTGGTGTCCGAGAAGTATCCTGACTTGAAGGCCGACACCAGCTTCCGCGACTTGCAGTCGCAGCTGGAAGGCACGGAAAACCGCATCACCGTGGCGCGCCAGCGTTACATTACCGCCGTGCAAGATTACAACGTGCACGCGCGCAGCTTCCCGAACAACCTGACGGCCATGGTTTTCGGCTACAAGGTCAAGCCATCGTTCACGGTGGAAAATGAAAAAGCCATCTCGACTGCACCGGCCGTCAACTTTGGCAAATAAGATGAAAGCCTGGTCTTCTCTGGCGGCGCTGGCGACGGCGCTGCTGTTATGGACGATGCCGCCGGCAAGCGCACAGGGCTTGCCGCCCGTGCCGCCGCTGGCGGCGCGCGTGACGGACAACGCCGGCATGCTCGACGCCAAGCAGAAAGCGGCGCTGGAAGGCGTGCTGGCCGATTACGAAGCCAAGACGGGCAGCCAGATCGCCGTGCTGCTGGTCAAGAGCACGGAACCGGAAGCCATCGAGCAATACAGCATCCGCGTGACGGATGCCTGGAAGCTGGGCCGCAAGGGCGTCGATGACGGCGTGCTGCTGATGGTGGCAAAAGACAACCCGTCGTCGCTGCGCCGCCTGCGCATCGAAGCGGGCCGTGGCGTGCAGGGCGTGCTGACGGATGCGCAATCGAAACGCATCCTGCAAGACGTGATCGCGCCGCATTTCAAGCAAAACGACTATTACGGCGGCCTGGTGGCCGGCGTGGGATCGATTGCCACCCTGCTGAACCAGGAGCAATTCCCCGCCCCGGCCCAACAACAAGCGCCGGCCACGGTGGAAGCGGGCGGCATGACCTTTTGGCTGCCGCTGCTGTTCTTCGGCTTTCTCGTCGTGCTGACCCTGTTCCGCTCGCGCGGCGGGCCTACCCGCTTGCAGCGCGGCAGCAACTGGTCCAGCGGCGCCACCGGCGTCGTGCTGGGCAGCATTTTGAGCCAGGCGCTGAACAACCGCGGTGGCGGCGGCTTCGGCGGCGGTGGTGGTTTTGGCGGTGGCGGTGGCGGCGGTGGTTTCGGTGGCGGCGGCGGCGGTTTTGACGGCGGCGGCGCCTCGGGAGATTGGTAATGACGAAACGACTGACATTCGGACAACGCTGCGGACGCGCCTTGAAGCATTTGCGTGGCACGCCGGCGACGGCACGCCAGGCGTTTCCTGAACGCACCCTGAAAGCCATCGAAACGGCCATCGCCGACGGTGAAGCGATGCACCAGGCGGAAGTGCGCCTGATCGTCGAAGCGGCCCTGGCGCCGGGCATGGCTTACCAGGGCGTGAGCAACCGCGAGCGGGCGCGCGAACTGTTCGCCCAGTATGGCGTGTGGGATACGGAAGACAACGTTGGCGTGCTGATCTATATCAACCTGGCCGAGCACCAGGTCGATATCGTGGCCGACCGCAACGTAGGCCGGTGCGTCACGCCGGAACAATGGCAAGGCGTGTGCCGCACCATGACCCAAGGGTTCAAGGACGGCAATTACCACGACAGCACCCTCGATGCCTTGCAGCAGTTGAACACCTTGTTGCAAAGCCACTTCCCTGCCGATGGCACGCGCGGCAACCAGTTGCCGAACGAACCCATCCTCCTCTGATTCCTGCCCGCTTAGGCGATTACATGAAACTAATCAATAAAACCGCCATCGTCACGGGCGCCACGCAAGGCATCGGCCTGGCTTGCGCCACCCGCCTGATCGCCGAAGGGGCGCAAGTGATGCTGGTTGACATCAAGGAAGAAGGCGCGCAGGCGGCCGCCGCCCTCGGCCCGCAGGCGCGTTTCTTTTGCGCCGACGTCAGCCAGAAGGCGGACGTCGATGCCATGCTGAAGGAAACCCTGGCGCAGTTCGGCCACATCGATATTCTCGTCAACAATGCGGGCGTCACGCACGCGGCCGATTTCCTCGACGTCTGCGAAGACGATTTCGACCGGGTCATGCGCATCAACCTGAAATCGATGTTCCTGTGCGGCCAGGCCGTGGCGCGCGAAATGGTCAAGCGCAACAGCGGCTGCATCATCAATATGTCCAGCGTGAATGCGGAACTGGCGATCCCGAACCAGGTGCCGTATGTGGTGTCGAAGGGCGCCATCAACCAGCTGACCAAGGTCATGGCCCTGAACCTGGCACCGCACGGCGTGCGCGTGAACGGCATCGGACCGGGCACCATCCTGACGGAACTGGCCAAGCAGGCGGTGCTGTCGAGCCCGGAAGCGCGCCACACGATCCTGTCGCGCACGCCGTTGGGCCGCTGTGGCGAGCCGGAAGAAGTGGCCGGCATCGCCGCCTTCCTGGCCAGCGACGACGCCACCTACATGACGGGCCAGACCATCTATGTCGATGGCGGGCGCATGGCGCTCAACTACACGGTGGCCGTGAAGGAGTGAGAGCAGACAAGGCAGTTATATCAAAAAAGAATAATGCATATCTAAAAAGATCATTAGACACATATCGTGCAACGCAGCATAATGCACCTGTCTCCACTATTCTCCTCCAAGAAAATAGTTTTAAGCCCGCTTTCACCAGCGGGCTTTTTTTTCGCTGTCACTCCTGAAACATGGCCATTCTGGCCATATCCCATAATCTTCCCGGTCATTGCGCCTGCCGCAAAAAAATGTTGCGGCGTGTCATCAGCCCGTCATCTTCGCCCTTTATACTTGCTTCATCTGCTGTACAGGCAACCGATATGCCTGACTACAGACAGGTGTGCCGCGATGGCACACCACTCCCCTTTCATGACCGTGGCGGGCGCCGGCAAGGCGCGCGACATGATAAGTACCGAGCAACTCTCAACTCTTGACCCACTCATTTGGGTTTTTGGCCCGCCTCCCCGCGGGCCTTTTTTTGCCTGCACGACTAGCTCTTGCGCAAAAACACGGCGGCCCGCCAGGCGCATGATATTGTGACTGCCTTTCCACCGTCCTGACGCATCATGCCTGCACCCTTGCTCGAACTCTGTTTTGCCGACCGCCACGCACGCCTGCGCTACCGCACGGCCCTGGTGTTGTACTCGCTGGTGATTTTGATCGGCGACATCCCCGGCATACGCGCTGACGTGGGCCAATATGCGTCGGGCGGCGTGCTGCATTCCTTCGGCTATGGCGTGCTGGCCCTGATCCTGTTCAGCGGCACGCGCGGCGGCATGGCGCGCCGCGCGCTGCTGTCGGTACTGATGGTGGCGGCCATGGGCGCGCTGGATGAATTCATCCAGAGTTTCCTGCCGTACCGCCGTGGCGCCGTCAGCGACTGGGTGGTCGATATCACGGCCGCCGCCGCGGTCTGCCTGCCGCTGTATTTCCTCTGGCCGAAAATGGTCGCCGCCGCCCTTGGCAAGGACGCGCCGCTGCCCGAAGCCTGACCGGGGGTAGCCCGCCCGTCAGGCGCGATCGGCTACGTTATCCTGCAATGCCAGCCGCAACTGTCCCTGGCCGCACGCGCTGGGCTTGCCCAGACGCCGCATCAGGGCGCGCGTTTCGCGCCGGCTGCCTGCCCCCATGGCGCGTGCCGCGTCGCGCTGCATGTCGAGCAACTGTTCCGAGCGCGCCAGCCGCACCAGGCCATGCACGGCCTGGGCCAGGACATGGCGCGCACGGGCATCGTGCGCAGTGCCGACTATGGCCAGCACCAACTCATCGATCAGTTTTGCGGTAGGGCCAGATGACATTTTTTCTCCCGATTCAATATTGAGGAAACGTGCGTGCGCACGACCTAGTGGTTACCAACATCGTTTATACCAAGCACAGCAATGAGACGCTTGATCTGGCTCAATCGACAATGACGGGTGCCGAACATCCCTACAAAGCCGCAGGCGGTACGGCGGCTCGCGCTCGCAGACGGCTAGGCTCAATCCAGCGCCAGGGTCAACGGCCGAGTGCGCCCCTGCACCACGGCCGAGGGCCAGGCCGGGTCGTGCGTCAGGTTGTGCAATTGGCTGCCGTCGAGCAAGAACGTGTCTTCCACCGTGCTGCCAGGCAGGCTGGGGTGGAAGGCCAGCGCCATGCCCCGCTTGAGGATGATTTCCGTGTGCGCGCCGGCCGCTACTTCAGGCGCCAGGTAGCCATGGATGCCGCCCTGGCGGCTGGTGCGCACCGTGTCGGGCTGGCCTGCATACGCGTAAGCACTGTCGAGCGCGTGATACACCATGCTCAGCGCATTGCCCGTTTCGCAAGCGTCGAGCGCCACCGCTTCCAGCGCCAGCATGGCCGCATCGGCATCATCCATGACTACCGCCGCGCCGTCGGCGCGATGCTGCGCCGGGCTGAAGCGCCGTTGACGGCTGAGACTGGCGCACAGGCCAAAACGCCGCGCGCACAAGGCCAGCACGGCTTGCTTGCCCAGCACCACCTGCGCCAGCGGCGCGCGCCGATAACGGTGTTGGCGGTCCTCGCCGCTGACCAGCACATGCACGGCTTGCAAGCCCCGCAGCCACAGCTCGCGCACGCAGGCGGCAGCCAGTTCCAGCTCGCTCCAGTCGGGACGGGCCTGACGCAGCGCATCCGCGGCCGCGCCGGCTGCCAACTGCCCCACCTGCCGGTAACGCTGCTGCTCCGATTCCAGCAGCACCAGCCGCTCTTCGCGCAGGGCCACGGGCAGGCTGCGTTCGTGCAATCCTGGCCGGTCTGACAGGACAGGCGCGCCGCCGGCCACATGCTGCACGAAATGCTCGCGCAACTCAGATAACTGCGGCTGCATCCAGGGCGATACTTGCCACGTCCATGGTCCGCGCACTTCTTCCTCGCGCATGCGCATGGCTTCGGCTTCGTCCGTCAGGATGTAGGCGGCGTTGCGCGTCACCAGCACTTCCGCGCAGCCGCACTCGGCCGTATGGCAATGGCTGTTCGACGCGCCCGCCGTGGCCCACGCAAACCAGTCCACGCCGCGCAAGCGCAGGGCACCGGCACGCTGATCTTCCAGCCAGCCCCGCATCTGCGCCAGCTTGTGCGCCACTTCCAGTTCCAGCGGCCAGTTCATGACCGCCCCTCGTGCGAGATCCGACGCGACACTACTCCGCCTGCATTGCCTGGCGCCTGCCGGGCGTCCTGTTGTTCATGCATAGCTGCTCCCTTCCTACATGGAAACGTAAGACCAGCACACGCATAAAAAGTTCGGCGCCCGGACTGATTCAGGCTTGCAGTCTATGACTTCCTTCTGTTTTTGCAAGCGGCTATTTCGCCAGCTCGATCAGCAAGGCCGTGTACATCGGCAGGGTCAGCCGCAGCTGCTTTTTCAAAATGAATCATGTTCGGAATACCCCGCGTCGTGCTGGCAGACGGACAATCGCGGCAGGCGAGCTGGCCGAAGCGCTTGCTCAGCGGCACCTGTGGCAGCTGTTTCTCCCGGCTGGCTTTCATCGCGTACAGGGTCTGGCATCGCCCACACCGATTTCGCATCGATACGAGTTTTTTACCGATCAGTACGCAAATTCCCGATTCGCATTATCATGTGCACAGCCTGTCTTCCCCGCCACGCTGTCATACGTGACCCTGCCAGCGGCAGGGGATAGACAAATCGTCCATTGTGATTTTCCACCACGTCCCGATATCGCTACCATGATTCCATTTTCCATACTCGACCTGGCCCCCATCGCCGAAGGCAGCGACGCCAGCCAGTCGTTCAAGAACACGCTCGACCTGGCGCAGCACGGCGAAAGCTGGGGCTACCACCGCTACTGGCTGGCCGAACACCACGGCATGCCCGGCATCGCCAGCGCCGCCACGGCCGTCGTCATCGCCCATGTGGCGGCCGGCACGAAAACCATCCGCGTGGGTGCGGGCGGCGTGATGCTGCCGAACCACTCTCCGCTGGTCATCGCGGAACAGTTCGGCACCCTGGAAGCGCTGCACCCGGGCCGCATCGACCTGGGCCTGGGCCGCGCGCCCGGCTCCGACCAGACGACGGCGCGCGCCCTGCGCCGCGACCTGCAGTCCGACGCGGAGCAGTTTCCGCAAGACGTGCTGGAATTGATCGACTATATGTCCGACGAGCCCCGCCAGCGCGTGCTGGCCGTGCCCGGCAAAGGCGCGAAAGTGCCCGTGTGGATACTGGGGTCCAGCCTGTTCGGCGCCCAGCTGGCCGCCCACCTGGGCTTGCCATATGCGTTCGCGTCACACTTCGCGCCGCAAATGATGCTGCAAGCCGTGGCCTACTACCGCGAACATTTCAAGCCGTCAAAACAATTGGCAAAGCCCTACGTGATGCTGGGCTTCAATGTGTTTGCCGCCGACACGGATGCCGAGGCGCACCTACGCGCCACGTCGATGCAACAGGCTTTCGTCAACCTGCGCACGGGTCGCCCGTCGCGCCTGCAGCCGCCCGTACCCGGCTACCTGGAGCAATTGGGCCCGCAGGAACGCGCCATGCTCGACTCCGTCCTGTCCTGCACAGCCATCGGCGCGCCGGACACCGTCAAGGCGAAGATGGCCGCCTTCATCGCCGAAACGGGTGCCGACGAGCTGATGATCACCTCGCAAATCTTCGAGCACCAGCACCGGCTGCGCTCGTATGAAATCACGGCGCAAGTGCATGCCGAGCTGGCAAGCGCTGGTTAAGTTTTAACTCTCCCCCGGTATATCCCCGTATACCCTTTTCCCGGCCGTCAGCATGATCGCCGGGATTTTTTTTGTTCACACTCCAGCCGAAAAACCGGCCCTGTCCGGCAAGAAGTGCGCAGCCCCGCTATCATGCTGATCCAAAAGCATCATTCCAAGAAAGTCGTATCGCATGAAATCTGCACCATCCACCGTCGATGCCAGCGCCCTGCTGACGTCGACCCGCATCCTGCTGTTTGCCCTGTCCGCCGGCGTGCTCGTCGCCAGCCTCTACTATGTGCAGCCGCTCACTTCCATGCTGGCGGCCTCGTTTGGCGTCAGCGTGCCGCAAGCGGGTTACCTGGTCACGGCCACGCAGATCGGCTATGTGCTGGGCATCGTGTTTCTGGTGCCCCTCAGCGACGTGCTGAACCGCCGCCAGTTGCTGACGTGGATGCTGATCGCCAAGATCGGCGCCCTGCTGCTGGCTGCCAGCAGTCAGAATATTATTGTCTTCGCCATCGCCAGCGTCTTGATGGGGATCACGTCCAGCGCCTTGATGGTGGTCACGGCCATGGTGGCTTCGTACGCGCCCGACCACAGCCGGGGCCGCATGGTGGGCACCGTCATGACGGGCTTATTGCTGGGAATCTTGCTGGCGCGTACCGTGTCCGGTACGGTGTCGCAGATCAGCGGCGGCTGGCGCACCGTCTACGTGCTGGCCGCCATCGTCGTCGCAGCCCTGCTCGTTATGCTGCGCCGCATCCTGCCAAACGAGGCGCCGCGTGGCAAGCTGCAATACGGCAAACTGATGGCGTCCTTGGCCGACATCATCCGCCAGGAACCCTTGCTGCGCCAGCGCGCCCTGTTCTCGGGCCTGGGCCTGGGCACCTTCAGCGTGTTCTGGACGGGCCTGACCTTCTTGCTCAGCGGCGCTCCCTACCACTATTCGGAAATGCAGATCGGCCTGTTCGGCCTGGCGGGCGCCACGGGCGCCTTTGCCGCCAACACGGCGGGACGCATGGCTGACCGCGGCTACGCGCGCCAGGCCACGTGGCTGCTGGCCGTCGCCTCCATCGCGGGCTGGGCCTTGATCGGCTTTGGCGCCCATTCGCTGCTGCTGTTATTGATCGGCATCGTCCTGCTGGACATGGGCGTGATGGGCTTGCAAGTGACGCACCAATCCATCATTTATAAACTGGCGCCGCATGCCCGCGCGCGCGTGACCACCGTCTTCATCGCAGGCGGCTTCATCGGCGCGTCGGCAGGCTCGGCCTTGGCCAGCGCCAGCTTTGCCGCCGGCGGCTGGCCCGCCCTGTGCATGGTGGGCGGCGCCATGCCGCTATTGCTGCTGCTGGTGTGGAGCAAGTATCGATTCGAGCAGCGAAAGCTGGGGTCAGACCCCCGGGTGAGTTAGCGCTAATTTTAATGTTGGCGGTGTTGAGGGTCTGACCCCGGGTTTATTTTGTTTGTTCGCGCGCCTTGCCAAACGCATCGCCCGCCTTCCAGGCCGGCATCTTCGCTGCGTTCGCCACGGCTTGCCCCAGGTTCAAGGTGAACTGCGCCTGCTGCGTCATGCCCGACAAATCCCAGCTGGCGTCGTACTCATCGGTGACTTGATGGTAGCGGGGGCCGTAGGCGGCCGCCTTGGCTTTCGATGCTGCCACGTCCTTGATGTACTCGCGTCCGCCATTGATGGAAAACGCGGGCACGCCCGCCTTGGCAAAGCTGAAATGGTCGCTGCGGAAATAACCGCCAGCCAGGTCGGGACGCGCTTGCGCGATATGCATGCCCATGGCGTTGGCCACCGTGGCCGCCATGGCCCCCAGCTCCGTGCGCTCGCTACCCTGCGCGCCGATGTCGTGCGTGGCGCCGACAAAGTTCAGGCTGTCCAGGTTCAGCGCGGCGGCCGTCTTGTTCAAAGGCCACAGCGGGTCAGCCGCGTAGGCAGCGCTGCCCAGCAAGCCTTGTTCCTCGGCCGCTACCCACAGGAAAATCTGCGTGCGCTTCGCCGGCTTTTTCACGGCTGCCTGCGCCATGGCCAGCAAGCCGGCCGTACCGGAAGCATTGTCGACGGCGCCGTTGTAAATCGTGTCGCCCTTGTCACCCTGCTTGCCCAGGTGGTCCCAGTGGCCGCTGTAAATGACAGCTTCATCCTTCAATGTCGGGTCGGTGCCCGGCACCATGCCGGCGATATTGAATTGCTCTACCTTGCGCACGGCGGACTTCATCTCGCCCGACAGCTTGGCATGCAAGGCGACGGCCTTGAAATCCTTGCTTTCCGCTTGCGCGCGCAAGGCGTCCAGGTCCTGGCCACCGGCCGTAAACAAGCGGCGCGCCGCGTCTTCCGCAATCCAGCCCTGCAGCGGCGTGCCGGCAGTGCGGTCGGCCAGCTGGAAGCGTTCGCTGCCGCTCCAGCTGTTTTGCACCACGCTCCAGTCGTATGAGGCGGACGGTTTCGTGTGGATCAGCAACACGCCAGCTGCGCCCTGGCGTTTGGCTTCCTCGAATTTGTAGGTCCAGCGGCCGTAATAGGTCAGCGCCTTGCCGGCGAAGCGGTTCGGCTCGGCACTGGTCGGTTGCGGGTCGTTGACCATCATGACGACGATCTTGTTTTTGACATCGGCGCCCTTGAAATCGTTCCAGCCCTCTTCCGGCGCCGTGATGCCGTAGCCGACGAACACGAGCGGCGCGTCCAAGGTGTGGGCGGCAACGGAGTCGCCCGTGGCCCAGACCCAGTCCGGGCCGAACGCCAGCGGCACGGCCTTGCCGCCCGCCACGGCTTGCAGGCTGCTCTCGGCAGGCAGCGACTTCACGCCGGCGATTTGCACGCTCTGGCGGTAGCTGTTGCCGCGCACGGGGCGCAAACCGGCCATCTGCGCCTGGGTTTCCAGGTAAGCCACCGTCAGGTCGGCGCCACGCTGGCCCGTACCCCGGCCTTCCAGCAAATCGTTGGACAGGAAGGCCAGGTGGGCGCGCAGCGGCGCTTCCTGCACCATGGGCAAACCGGTCGCGGCGTGGGCGGAAAACGCCAGCGCAGTCAAGGCGAGGGAAGAAAACAGCTTCTGCATAAGATCCTTTGGGTAAGAGGAGACATTCAGTCCGGCGGATGGCCGGGCCGGCGATTGTATGCCATGGGGAAAGATGCATCAAAATGCGGACGAAAAAAATCCCCGCGGCAAGGGCGGGGATTTCATGGCCGAGTAACTTATACCAGCAAGGCCGCCGCCAGCGATTCGATCTCTTCGGCCGATTCCTCGAGGATGGTGTGCAAGGTGCTGCCGCCGATGCCGAAGTCGATCTTCGCCGCCGCCTGGCGCCGCGCGGCGCTTTCCGGCGGGTGCAGGGGCGAGCCGACGGGCGACAGATCGTTGGCCAGCACCAAGGTCGCGCCCAGGGTGCGGGGCGGGAACGGGCTGCCGCCATGCCACATGCCTTCCACGGCTTGCAAGACCATGTCCGGCACTTGCAGCTGGCGCAGCACGCCGCGGCCGATCAGTTTTTCGCCGTATTCGATCCAGTCTTCGGTATTGTCATCGAGCAAGCCCGGATACTCCTCGGCGCGCGACAGCAGATAAAAGCCGCCCACTTCGTGCACGATGGCGGCGAACATGGCCGTTTCCACGTCCACATGCGTGACTTTCCGGGCGATCACCTGGCTCAGCGCGGCTACATGCGCCGTGTGTTCCCACAGCTTGGCCGCCTTGGCGCGCAATTGCGGGTCGGTAATCTGGCTGCCCAGCTGGCGCACGATGACAGACGCCACCATCGACTTTAATGTGGCAAAGCCCAGGCGCGAGACGGCCGCGCGCACATTCGCGATTTCATTGCCGGAACGGTTGTAGGCGGCCGAGTTGGCCAATGCCACGACCCTGGCCGACAGCAGCGGCTCGGCCATGACCATGCGGGCGGCCGCTTCGATATGGCAATCAGGGTCGTCCAGCGCTTCCTGCAGCTTCAAGGTAGCCTTGACGTTGGCGGGGAACGTCAGCTCGCCCTTGCTCGCTTGCAGCGCGATAATCTTGAATACTTCCAGTCTGTCCATGGGTCAATCTCCGGTACGGGCCTGTTCAGGCTCTGCTGTGTGGATGGGCCGGAAAGGCGCACTGCGTCCCGGCCCTGCTCCCGTTTCCGGCAATATTACAGCAAGTTCAAACTCAAACCTATTACTTTCCGGAAACTTTCCCTGCCACGCCTTCGACAAAATAATCCATCTTCGTCAGCGCCGCATCGTCCAGCACGCCTTTCTCCAGGCGCACCTTGCCGTCGTTATCCTTGATCGGCGCGCTGAAAGGATTGAGCTTGCCAGCGACCAAGTCTTTCTCACGCGCCAATACAAACTGTTTCACATCGGCCGGCACGGCAGCGTTGATGCCTTCCAGCTTGACCATGCCATCCTTGATGCCGCCCCAGGTGCTGCCGGACTTCCACGTACCGTCCAGCACCGCTTGCGCCTGCTTCGTGTAGTACTCGCCCCAATGGTGGGTGACGGCGGCCAGCTGCGCCTTCGGCCCGTACTTTTTCATGTCCGAGTGGTAGGCGATCGCATACTTGCCCTTCTCTTCCGCCGCCTGCACCACGGCGGTCGAGTCCGTGTGGTGGGTGACCACGTCGGCGCCCTGGCCGATCAGGGTGATGGCCGCGTCGCGTTCCTTGCCCGGGTCGAACCAGCTATTCACCCACACCACTTTCACTTCCGCCTTGGGGTCGACGCTGCGCATGCCGCGCGTGAAGGCGTTAACACCCTGCAACACTTCCGGGATGGGGAATGCCGCCACATAACCGGCCACGTGGCTCTTGCTCATCTTGCCGGCCAACACGCCAGCCAGGTAGCGGCCCTCGTAGAAACGGGCATTCGTGTTGGCCACGTTGACGGCCGTCTTGTAGCCCGTCAAATGAATGAACTTCACATTAGGAAATTGCTTCGCCACTTTCAAGGTGGGATTCATGTAGCCGAACGAAGTCGTGATGACCAACTTGCTGCCCGTTTGCGCCAGGTCGCGGATCACCCGTTCCGCATCGGCGCTTTCCGGCACGTTTTCCACAAACCTGGTGCTGATCTTGTTGCCCAGCGCCTTTTCCATTTCCTTGCGCGCCAGATCATGCTGGGTGGTCCAACCCGCGTCACCGATGGGGCTGATGTAAACAAAACCGACATTCAGCGGTGCAGTGGCGGGCGCGGCGGCCATGGCGGGCATGACGGATATCAGCGCAGCACTGCAAACGGCGGCGCACAGTAATTTCTTCGACATGGTTTTCCTTGTGGTGAGTGATTAATTTCCGGGATTGAAATTTTTCCCCAGCGAAGCGGGCATGTTCAGCTTGATGTAATTGGCATTGCTGGAGATCAGCACCAGCACGACGATGGCCGCCAGATACGGCAGCATCGACAGCAGTTGCGAGGCAATCGGCACGCCCAGCGCCTGCGCGTGGAACGTCAGAATCGTGATGCCGCCGAACAGGTAGGCGCCGCCCACCACGCGCGCCGGGCGCCAGGTGGCAAAGGTGGTCAGTGCCAGCGCGATCCAGCCCCGTCCCGCCACCATGCCCTCGACCCACAGCGGCGTGTACACCAGCGATAGAAACGCGCCAGCCAGGCCGCAGCAGGCGCCGCCGAACAGCACGGCCGCCAGGCGGATGCGGCGCACGGGGTAGCCGAGCGCATGCGCGGATGCTGGCGACTCGCCCACGGCGCGCAGCACGAGGCCTGCCCGCGTGCGGTACAAAAACCAGGCGATAACCAGGCACAGCAGCAAGGACAAATACACCATAGCATGCTGGCGGAACAGGGCCGGTCCCAGCACGGGAATGTCTTCCAGGAAAGGGATGCCGAAGCGGCCGTTCTGCAAGCTGTTGCCCACATACTTCAAGCCTATATACGTGGATGCGCCCGCGCCGAACAGCGACAAGGCCAGGCCCGTCGCGTACTGGTTCGTGCCCAGCCAGACGGTCAGCCAGGCAAAGAAACCGGACAGCAGCATACTGGCGCCCGCCCCCGCCAGAAAACCCAGGGTGGGGCTGCCCGTGTTGACGGCCACGGCAAAGCCCGTGATGGCCGAGACCAGCATCATGCCTTCCGCGCCCAGGTTGACCACGCCCGCCTTTTCATTGACGAGCAGTCCCAGCGCGGCGAGCATCAGCGGCGTGCCCGCGTTGATGCTGGCGGCGATCAATGGCGCTATCGTCAGGGCCAGGTTATCCATGTTTCCTCCAGCGCAGTTTGTATTGGATCAGCACATCGCAAGCGAGCAAGGCGAACAGCAAGATGCCCTGGAACACGCCCGTGATCGCGCTGGGCAGACCCAGGCGCGATTGCGCCAGTTCGCCGCCGATATAAAACAGGGCCATGACGAAGCTGGAAAAAATCACGCCCACGGGATGCAAGCGCCCCACGAAAGCGACGATGATGGCGGCAAAGCCGTAGCCGGGCGAGACCGTGGGCGTCAACTGCCCCATCGGCCCCAGCACTTCGCAAGCGCCAGCCAGGCCGGACAGGGCGCCGCAGATCAGCAACGATGACCACAAGGTCTTGCGCGAAGAAAAGCCCGCATAACGGGCGGCGGCCGGCGCCATACCGCCCACGCGCAGGCGAAAACCCGAAATGCTGCGCGACAAATACAACCAGCCGCCCAGGGAAGCCAGCAAGGCAAACACGATGCCAACGTGCAAGCGCGTGTCGCTGAGCAGCATCGGTAACAGCAAACCGTCGGAGAGCAGTTTCGACTGCGGAAAATTGAATCCTTCCGGGTCGCGCAGCACGCCGTAGACGAGATAGCTGAGCAGCAATTGGGCGATGTAGACCAGCATCAGCGAGACGAGGATTTCGCTGGCGTTGTAGCGGTCGCGCAGCCAGGCCACCAAGCCTGCCCACACCATGCCGCCCGCCATGCCGGCCAGCAAGGAAACGCCGATGACGGTCGTGCCTCCCACGCCATCGTCCAGGTACAGGGCTGCCGCGCCGCCGCAGATGGCGCCCAGGGTCAGCTGCCCTTCCGCGCCGATGTTATAGATGTTGGCGCGAAAGCAGATGGCCAGGCCAACGGCGATCAGCAGCAAGGGCGCGACTTTAATGCCCAGCTCGGACCAGCCATGCGCATCGCGCAAGGGCTCCACAAAGAAGACGGCCAGGCCCGCCAGCGGATCGTGTCCCAGCGCAATAAACAACAGCGCGCCGCACAGCACGGTCAGCAGCACGGCCAGCACGGGCGATAGCCACGACATCAAGCGCGAAGGTGCAGGACGGGCTTCCAGGCGCAAGGCAAACTTAGCCATGGGCAGCCTCCTGCGGCCACAGCCCGCTCATCCATTGCCCCACGAGGGTCACGCTGGCCTCGCCCACGTCCAGCGACGGCGAAATCTTTCCTTTCGCCATTACCAGCAAGCGGTCGCTGATGTCGAACAATTCATCGAGTTCTTCCGACACGACCAGCAGCGCGCAACCAGCGTCGCGCAGCGCCAGCAATTCGGCGCGGATTTGTGCGGCCGCGCCCACGTCCACGCCCCAGGTCGGCTGCGCCACCACCAGCACGGTGGGTTCGCGCATGACTTCGCGTCCGACTATGTATTTCTGCAAGTTGCCACCCGACAGGCTGCGCGCCAGCGCCTGCGGCCCGCCCGCCTTCACCTGGAAACGGGCGATGATGGCGGCCGCCCGCTGCGCGATGACCTTGTGGCGCACGAAGCCATGGCGGATGGTGGCGGGGGTCTGCAAGCTGAGCAGCACGTTATCGGCCAGCCCCATGTCGGGCACGGCACCCCGCCCCAGCCTTTCCTCCGGCACGAAGCCGAAGCCCAGGGCGCGGCGGCGGCCCGGCGGCAAGCGTCCCGCTGGCGTGCCGTTCAGGACGATGCTGGCAGGGGCTGCGCGCATGTCCTCGCCCGACAGGGCAGCGAGCAATTCCTGCTGGCCATTACCGGACACGCCCGCGATGCCGACGATCTCTCCCGCGCGCACGTCGAAATTGATATCCGTCAATTGCGTGGCGAACGGATGGCTCTTCGGCAGCTGCAAATTCCTGACGCTCAGCATGGCAGCACCGGGCGTGCGCGCCACGCGCGTGACGGCGGGCGGCTCGGCGCCGATCATCATGCGCGACAGGCTGGCCGCCGATTCTTGCGAGGGGTCGCACACGCCCGCGTTCTTGCCGGCGCGCACCACCGTGCATGTGTGGCACAGGGCGCGGATCTCGTCGAGTTTGTGGCTGATGTACAGGATGCTGCAGCCTTCGGCCGCCAGCTGGCGCAAGGTGCCAAACAGTTTTTCCACGGCGCCCGGCGTCAGCACCGAGGTCGGCTCATCGAGGATCAGCAGTTGCGGCTTGGCCAACAGGGCGCGCACGATTTCCACGCGCTGGCATTCGCCCACGGACAGCGTGTGCACGTGGCGCTGCGGTTCCAGGTCCAGACCATACTGGCGCGCTGTGTCTTCGATGCGCTGCGCCAGCGCCGCCATGTTGGTGCCCGTAGGCAAACCGAGGGCGATGTTTTCCGTCACGGTCAAGGTGTCGAACAGGGAAAAATGCTGGAACACCATGGCGATGCCCAGCGCCCGCGCGGCCGACGGGTTGGCGATTTCCACTTCGCGGCCATTCCACAGGATGCGGCCGCCATCGGGCTGCACGGCGCCGTAGATGATTTTCATCAAGGTCGATTTGCCGGCCCCATTTTCTCCGAGCACGGCGTGGATCTGCCCGGGCGCGACGGTGAGACAGATGCCGTCATTGGCCACCACGGCCGGATAGCGCTTGCTGATATCGAGTAATTCCAGGCGTGCCGTCATTGTTCTTTCGTGCCTCGCTGCGTGGTATGCGGGATGTCGATCAGTGGAAAAAATCAACACTCTCTCTCTATCGTATCGGCATCCGCAGCGCTTGGGGGCGGGCGTGGCGGCGCGTATTTCTATTTCCGCAAAAAAACAACACCTGTATACAATTTTGAAAAAAATTATCAGCTTTACAGCAACCGCCTTGCCCCGCAAGGGCGAGAAGGTGCGATGATTATATGCAGGAATTGATAGTAATTATGCGCACAAGACATATCGCCCGGCGCGGCGATGCTCGCATCATGGATTGAACGGCGCGCGTTATCCCATTGCAGCGCTACGTGCAGGCTACGCGTCCAGCCATCCCCAGTTCCCGTTTTACAACACCGCCATCAGGAGCCGAAAGTGCCAAAAACCATACCGTGTCTGTTGCTCTGCCTTACTACCACCCTCGGCGTGGGCGCGACCGCCCAGGCTGCCGAATGGAGCGATACCGCACTGAGCTGGCGCGCCGGCAATGATTACCGCGAACCGTTCAATCCGGACGACATCAAGAAAAATATTTTTGCCATCACGCACGCCAGCGGCTACAAATACGGCAGCAACTTCGTCAACCTCGATTTCCTGCTGTCCGATAGCAAAGACCCTGGCGCGCTGGGCAAGACTTCCGGTGCACAGGAGGCGTATCTGGTCTACCGCAACACCATCGACATCGGCAAGGTGCGCGGCAGCGACATCAAGTTCGGCCCCGTGCGCGGCGTCGGCGTCACCCTGGGCTTCGACGTCAACACGAAAAATGACGTCGGCTACAACTCGCGCAAGCGCATGCTGGTGGCCGGCACCACCCTGATGTGGGACGTGCCCGGCTTCTTCAACACCAGCCTGCTGTTGCTGCGCGAAAGCAACGCCCCCAGCGGCGCCTTCCCACCCATCTCGCAAGTGACGGGCCGCTACACGTATAAAACGCACGCCATGCTGGCGGGCGCCTGGGCTATTCCCCTGTCGCCGCTGTTCTCGTTCGAAGGTTTCTTTAACCTCATCGATTCCAAAGGCAAGGATGAAGTGGGACGCGACACGGCGGTGGAAACGAATATCGACATGCAAGTGATGTACGACGTGGGCGCGGCCCTGGGCAGCGCCAAGAACACCTTCCGCGTAGGCCTGGAATACCAGTACTGGAAGAACAAGTTCGGCAACTCGGCCGCCACCACGGGCAATGTGGGCCAGACGGCGAAGACGCCGATGATACGCGCGGAGTATCATTTCTAAAAATCATTGTTTCGCATCAATACCCACGCGCGCGCCTGATGCCAGCATGAAGCTTTCCTGCTGGCGGAGAGCGCGACCGTGGAACAACTATTGCCATATTACGAGCGCGAGCTGGGCCTGTTTCGCCAGTACACGCGCGAGTTTTCCAGCCGCTATCCGAAGGCGGCCGGACGCCTGCTGATCGCCGGCGAGACGTGCGAAGACCCGCACATCGAGCGCCTGATCCAGTCCGTCGCCCTGCTCACGGCCAGGGTCGCCAAGCGCCTCGACGACGCCTATCCACAATTCACCCATTCCCTGCTCGACACCCTGTATCCGCACTATCTGCGGCCCTTCCCCTCCTGCTCCATCGTGCGCATCGCCGCCGACGAAGCGCCGGGCGGCGGCCAGCTGGCCCAGCTTGCGCATGTCCCGCGCGGCACAGTGCTGCGTTCGCAACCGGTGCAGGGAGTGGCTTGCAAATTTACCAGCGCATATGACGTGACCCTGGTGCCGCTGGGCATTTCTCGCCTGCATTTTTCAGCCATCATCGACGCGCCGCCCGGCCTGCGCCTGCCCGGCGGCGCCAGCGCTTTGCTCAGCATTCAATTCACCAGCGGCAGCGACAACTATCATCTGGATCAGCCGGGTTTTGCCAGCCTGCGCCTGTTTGCCGATGGCGAACCGTCCGTGCGCGCGGCCCTGCTCGACGCCCTGTTCCTGCGCGGCGCGGGCGCATACGTGGCGCTGGACGAACACGGCCCATGGCTAGCCGTCGATGGCACGCCGCTGGCACCGGCCGGCTATGCGGAAGACGACGCGCTGATCCCCATTTCCGCCCGATCGCACCCGGCGCTGCGCCTGCTGACCGAGTATTTCGCCTTTCCGGAAAAATTCCATTTCATCGATATCGCCTGGTCCAGGCTGGCGGCCCTGTTGCCGAAGCAGTGCCGCCAGTTCACCTTGCACCTGCCGCTCAAGGGCGTGCGCAGCGACAGTCACGAAGCGCGGCTCTTGTCCGGCGTCAGCCCCGGCAACCTGCTGCTGGGCTGCACGCCCGTCGTCAACCTGTTTGCCAAGTCCGGCGTGCCGATCCGCCTCACGCATACCGAGCCCGACTACGCCCTGCTGGCCGATGCCACGCATGCGTTTGCCTACGACATCCACAGCATCGATACCGTCAGCCTGGTGCGCAAGGATGAGGCCGGCGAGCGCCTGAGCACCTTCTTGCCGCTGTATGCCTCGCTGCAAGGCGCGCAGAGCGAGCAGGGCCAATATTGGCTGGCGCGCCGCGACGAAGCCGTGGCGGCCATCAGCCCCGGCCATGAAATGCGGCTCAGTTTGATCGACCCGCAGTTTTCACCGGGCAGCGCGGCCTGCGCCACCGTCTCGACGCAGCTGCTGTGCAGCAACCGCGACTTGCCCACGCAGTTGCATTACGGCTTGCCCGGCGGCGACCTGCTGGCCGAAGACGTGCCCGACGGCATACCCGCGCGCTTCCTGCGCAAGCCCTCACCGAGCATGCGTTTCCTGGCGGACAATGGCGCCCACTGGCGCCTGATTGCGCACCTGTCGCTCAATTATTCCAGTTTGACGCAAGCGGGCCTGGGCGAATTCCAGAAAATGCTGAGCCTGTACGACCTGCCCCGTTCGCCCACCACGCAACGCCTGATCCAGGGCATCGTCACGCTCGATCACGGCAGCACGCGCGCGTGGATGCCGACCACGCCGTTTCCCACCCTGATGCCCGGCATCGCCATCCGCATGGGCATCGACGAGCAAGCCTTCGTCGGCAGCAGCCTGTATATTTTTGCCCAGGTGCTGCAGCGCTATTTCGCCCTGAACAGCCAGCTCAACTGCTTTAGCCAACTGACGCTGCTGTCCCAACGCAGCGGCGAGGAAATCCTGCGATGCCCAGAACGCAGCGCCGCCGCCACGCCAGCGTAATCCAGCAATTGCTCGACGCGCCGCAGCGCTTCGAGTGCTTCCAGGCGCTGCGCCTGCTGCTGGCGTGGCTGGCCGAACACGGCATCGACGAGCACACGGCGCTGGCCAAGCGCATACGCTTCGACAATAGCGTCTCGCTGCGCTTTCCCGCCAGCCAGGTCGAAGCGCTGGCGACCAACGGCATCGCCGATGCCGATGCCCTGCTGCAAGCGCTGCTGTCCGGTCACGGCCAGCACATCCACCTGACGCCCGCCTTCATGGGCCTCTTGGGTTGCCAGGGCAGCTTGCCCAGCCACTATTCGGAGCGCATTGCCGCGCACCAGCATAGCGAACGCGACACCAGCGCGCGCGCCTTTCTCGACCTGTTTTCCAGCCGCGCCGTCGCCCTCTTTTACCAGGCCTGGCAAAAATACCGCATCGAGCAGGCTGGCCACAGCGGGGATTTCCTGTCGCGCCTGCTGGCCCTGGCCGCGTGCCAGCCGGGCCAAGAGCAGGGCCAGGACGAGGCAGCAATCGGCCTGTACAGCGGCTTGCTCCAGCAGCGCAACATCTCGTCCATCGTCATGGCGCGCATCCTGACCGAGCACTTCGGCGTGCCCTGCAATATCGACGAGTCGACGGGGGACATGGACGTCTTGGCGCCGCGCGAACAAACGGCGCTGGGCATGGCCAATGCCGTACTGGGCCAGCGCGCCACCGTCGGCGAGCGCTGCCGCCGTCCCGACCTGGCCGTGCGGCTGCGCCTCGGCCCGCTCACGGCGCAGCAGCACGCCAGCTTTTTGCCGCGCGCCCCTGCTAGCCAAGCGCTACGGCGCATGCTGATGCTGTTCGGCCAGCCGCTGGTGCGCTACGAGATCGTGCTCGTGCTGCGCGCCAGCGAGGTGCGGGGACTGACATTGACGACCGCGCCACAAGGCGGTCTCGGCTGCAACAGTTTCCTCGGCGATGCGGCATCACCGCGCCACCGCGACGACATGCATTACGAAATGCAATTGATGCCCTCAATCAACGATTGATCCTTGCGGCAGCGCAAAACGCTAGTGTTCGCTATTGCTACAGTCGGTCAACGATTCCTACCGTGAAGCGATGCGCGATGAGCCAGTTCCCCGATACGACGGCGGCATGGACGACATTAACGGGCGAGATGCAGCGCCAGCGCCTGCTGCGCCTGCAGTTTCCACATGGCGACGGTCCCATCAACAGCCAGTTCCTCGCCAACAGCCTGGCCGCCAGCGAAAGCCTGTCGCGCGACTTTTCCTATGTGGTGGAAGTGCTGTCCGATAATGCCAGCATCGCGCTCGACAAAGTGATGGGCAAGATGGTGACCATCGAACTGGTGCGCGAAGACGGCAGCTTGCGCTACTTCAATGGCTATGTATTCGAGTTCCGCTTCCTGCGCACGGACGGCGGCTTCGCCTTCTATGAAATGCTGCTGGAGCCGTGGCTGTCGCACCTGCACTTGCGGCAAAACAATGTCGCCTTCCACGGCTTGACGGTGGCGGCGCTGACGGACAAGGTCTTCGATGATTACCTGATGCGCGACTACAAGCTGGCCGCCAGCGGAGCCGACCCCGCCATCACCTACACGTGTCAGCACAACGAGAGCGACCACAACCTGCTGCACCGCCATTGGGAACAGCTGGGCTGGCACTACCGCTACGAACACCGCCTTGACGGTCACACCTTGTGGCTATGCGACGACAGCACCACCGGCAAGCCCATCGATGGCGATCTGAGCGAAATACCCTTCCAGCACCAAGCCGGTTCCCTGGAAGACGATGGCGTGCATCAATGGAGCACGGTGCGGCGCATGGCACCAAGTCAGATGACGGTGGCCAGCTTTAACTTCAAGAATCCGCGCAGCGCCCGCGCCAGCGGCGACTCGCTGAACAAACAAGGCGCCGTGCCCGCGCTGGAAGTGTATGAAAACACGGGCAGCTACGGTTTTAAAAACATCGACGATGGCGAAGCCCTGGCCCGGCGCCGCATGGAAGAGCGCGACGCCCAGGGCCAGCTGTTCGAAGCGCAGGGCAACGACCGCACGGCGCAGCCGGGACGCTGGTTCACCCTGGGCGGGCATTTCGACAGCGCAGCTGGCGAATACCTGATCCTGTCCGTGCATCACTACGCCAGCAACAACTACCAGCAAGGGCACGGCGCCACTTCGCACTACAGCAACACATTTACGTGCATCCCCCGCGCCACTCCCTGGCGCCCCGGCCGCAACTTCCATAGCCGCGAGCCGAAAATCTACGGCGTGCAGACGGCCACCGTCGTCGGGCCGCCCGGCGAGGAAATCCACACGGACGGTTACGGACGGGTAAAGGTGCAATTCCACTGGGACCGCCTGGGAAGCTTCGACGACAAAAGTTCGCCGTGGATAAGAGTGATATCGAACTGGGCCGGACCGAATTTCGGCCATATCAGCCTGCCCAGGGTGGGCATGGAAGTGGCCGTGCAATTTCCTGACGGTAACGTCGCCATGCCCATCATCATCGGCTGCGTCTACAACGCGCGCAATATGCCGCCATGGGAGCTACCGGCCAACAAGACGCAAAGCGGCATGCTGAGCCGCTCGTCAAAGAAGGGTTCCGCCGCGCACGCCAACGCCTTGCGCTTCGAAGACCGCAAGGATGCGGAAGAGCTATGGCTGCATGCGGAAAAAGACCAGCGCATCGAAGTCGAGCACGACGAGTCGCACTGGGTCGGCAATGACCGGAAAAAGACTGTCGACCGCGATGAAACCGTGCACGTCAAGCGCGACCGCACGGAAACGGTGGGCCACGATGAAGACATCACCGTGCACAACAACCGCCGTGAGCGCGTTGACCTTGACGAACACATCGACATCGGCGACAACCGCCGCGAACACGTGGGCGGCAACGAGCAGGTGCAGATCGACGGCCACCGTTCGGAACGGGTGACCCTGGCCAAAGACGAAACGATCGGCCTGGCCAAGGTGCTGACCATCGGCGCCGCCTACCAGACCACCGTCATCGGCGCCATGAACACCACCGTGGTGCTGGCGCAGGCCGAGCAGATCGGCCTGGCAAAAAGCGTCATCGTCGGCGCCGACAGCACGCTCACGGCCACCGATTCGCACACGATGACTGTTGGCACGTCCAGCATCACCATCACGCCGGGACGCATCGAGCTGGTTGCCGATGAAATCATCATCCGCGGCAGGTCGAAGGTGCAGATCCATGGCGACGACATCGACAACAATCCGGGCTGACGATGAACGACGCCGGCACCGCCCATTTCAACATCCCCAACCTGCTGTTCGACAACCGCACGCCGCACGCGGCCAGCCAGTTCGACATGGTCGACCAGTTTGGCGCAGCCTTCCACGTAGTGGTGGCGCGCATGGGCTACACCATGGGGCCGTGCAGCGCCGATGGCCTGGCCAGCCTGCTGCCCATGGCGCGGCCATCGCCGCTGGCCACGGAAGACCGGCACCTGGGTGGCGACACGCAGGCGGGCACTGTGCAGGAGAGCGACTTCGCGCCCTATAAACCGCGTTGCGACGTGATCGTCAATGGCGTGGCGCACGCGCCGCGCGGGCAGGCGATGCCGCAATTTCTCGTCAACCTGAAGGTGCAGTCAGAAAAAAAGACCCTGATCGACAAGACCCTGCAAGTAAGTGGCGAGCGCGCCTTCCGCAAGAAAGCCATGCTGACGCGCCTGGCGCAGGGCTGCGCCCGCATTGCCACGGCGGGCTTGCTGCGGCCGAACCCGTGGCAACTATCCGCACCGGAAGCGTTCCTGCAATTGCCGCTGCACTATGCCTATGCATATGGCGGCCAATGCCGCATCGAGGCCGATGACTGCAACGCGGCGGCGCACGATTCCTGCCAGGCCAACCCGCTGGGACGGGGCTTTGCGCGCCACTGGTACCTGGATGCGAAACAGATCAATGAAATGCTCGCGCCTCGTGTCAACCATCTGGCACTACCATGCACGGCCGTCCAGTTCTGGCAAGGCGCGAGCGGCAAGGAGCTGCCGCCGCCGGCGGGGCTGGCCGTGATCGGCCGTGGCTGGCTGCCGCGCCGCAAGCTGGCGGGCCACATCGTGGTCAAGGACAAATGGGATGCCGAGGAAGTCCCCGCCCTACCGGAAGACTTCGACTTTGCCTACTGGAACAGCACACCACCCGATCAGCAATGCCCGCACCTGGCGGGACGAGAGCAATTCACGCTGACCAATCTGTGCCGCCACGACCATCCTTCGGCCCGCATCGACCCGCGCGGCAACACGGTGCTGCGCTTCGCCCTGCCGCAACAGGTGCTGTGCCTGCTGCTGGCGGACAAGAACGACCAGTTGCTCGTCTGGCGCCTGGCCATCGATACGGTGCAGATCGATCCTGAGGCGGCCAGCGTGGAGCTGGTCTGGCGCGCCCTCGTGCCGGCCGACGCGGGCCAGGTCGCGTCACGCCTGCTGCACCTGATGGAACCAGCACAGATCGCCCGCATCGAACTGCTGGAACAGGCCCAGGAAGCACTGGGCAAGGCGGCCGGGCAAGGTAAAAACAATGACGAATGAAACCGTCACCAAAGCCTCGCGCTTCTATTGCGTCAGCCTCAGTCCCGACATTTGCAAGACGCCCGTCGGCTCCAGCACGCCCCCACTTCCCTACAGCATCATCGGTGAATTCTCGGAGGCACAGAACGCTTCGCCCAACATCAAGTCGCACAGCGAACCCGTCATCCTGCACCAGCGCAGCACCATTCCCACTGTCAAGGGCGACGCGGCCGGCAAGGCGGGCGGCGTCAAGAGCGGCACCGTCGGCAAACAGGTCGACACCAAGGTCGCCAGCGCCATCCACCGCGCCAACGGCGCCAACCTGGTGCAGATGGGGCGCGAAGTATGGATGAATTCGCGCAATACCGTGGGCAAGATTTATGAGCGGGGCGCGGAGGCGGCCAAGCCCGTGCTCAAGGAACTGAAGGCGGCGATACGGGAAGCGGCACAAGACTACAAGGATCATGGTTCGAAGAGCATGCATGGCGCCGCCGAAGACATGGTGGACGCGGGCGGCGCCGTCCTGACAGGCAGCGCCGTGCTGGGTGTCGCCGGAGTGGGCGTGGCGGCAACGGGAGTGGGCGCCCCCGTTGCCGCTGCGATGGAAACGGCGGCGGCGGCAGGCGCCGTTGCTGGCACGGCGACCGTTGTCAGTGGAACGGCAGTGGAAGCCTCTGCCGCGGTACTCGACCAGGCGGCCGACTACCTATTGACAGGCAAGACACCCGACTTGCTCAATACCGCCTCAGACATCGTCATGAATGCGGCAGACACAGTACTGCAAGCGGCGGTGTTTAGCAAGATTCCAGGCGGAAAAATACTGAGCAAGTTCCTCGGCAAAAAAGCGGCGCCGGGCATCAACAAGGTCAAGGACAAACTGGTCGGCAAAAAACCGGACAAGCCGCCCCAAAAACTCGACAACCCTCCCCCAAAAAACGGTGGCGACGACGGCAAGAGCCGGGGCAAGAAAGAGCCGAAATCGGAACCGCCGTCCGACTGCTGCCCGAAAGATAGCGGCCCCGCGAAAAAACCCGTCAAGGGCCGCAAGCCCGTGCATTTCGGCACGGGCCAGGAAATCCTGTACCAGACGGATTTCGCGCTCGAACGCAGCATTCCCATCGCCTGGACGCGCTGCTACCGTTCCGGCGCCGAATGCGAAGACTGGGGCTTGCTGGGCGCGCGCTGGTCCACACCCTACACCACCAGCCTGTCGCTGTGCGATGTGGGCATCGTGTTGCACGATGACAGCGGCCGCGCCCTGCGCCTGCCCCACCTGGAAGCGGGCCAACAGCACGACAGCCGCAAGGAAGGCTTTACGCTGACGCGCGACGGCGCCGACACTTTTACCGTGCTATGGCGCGACGGCAGCGTCGACCGCTACGCGTACGCTGAAGGCGGCTGGTTGCCGCACGGCTACGACGGCGTCAACGCCATGCTGGCCCCATCCGCTCCCGTCGCCACGCAGCGCTTTGCGCTTGTGCGTAGCGAAGGGCGGGATGGACGCGGCATCCACATAGACCGATACATGGATGCCAAACCGGGCGCAGTGCTGCTGCGCCTGCGCAGCGACGATGGCGGCGTGCTCGAGGCCATGCGTGGAGCTGAGGAAACGGCCATCCACATCGGCAGCATCGACGAGGTATTGCCCGACGGCAGCCGCCTCTGCCACGTCCGCTACGCCTATGCCGTTGAGACGAACGATGGTCAGCCGCCCTTCGCGCCCCGCCACAACCTGGTCAGCCAGTCGAATGCGCTGGGAGACACGCGCCGCTACAGCTATCGTCATCACCTGCTCACATCGTGCAGCAGCTACACGGGTTTTAGTTACGAGTTGGAATGGATCAGCCTGGACGCGCTGCGCGCCCGCTGGAGCGGTTCCCCATTGAGCGAACCGGAGCTGGCGCAGCGCCATCCCATCAGCTTGGCCAACAGTTACCAGGCGCGCGCCATCGCCACCCGGGCATGCGATGGCAGCGAGCACACGCGCGTCGATTACTTGGACAACGACACCAGCCGCGTCACGGAAAACGGCGGCGTCCTCGAATACACATTCGACGCCAACTGGCTGGTCACCGAAGTGCGCCGCGTGAACGGCGACAAGGCCGCCTCGCTGGGCCGGCGCGAATGGGACCCCGATGGCATGCTGCTGGCCGATATCGATGCCAACGGCGCCGCCACCCGCTACGCCTACGATGCAGCCGGCAACCTGACCCGCAGCACCGATGCCAAGGGACACAGCAGCAGCATCGACTACGATGGCCAGAACCAGCCCGTCGCCTTCACGGATGCGCTGGGCAACACCGCACGCCGCGAATACGATGCGGCAGGCCGCCCCGTCAGCATCACCGATGCGCTGGGCCACGTCACGCGCTACCGCTACGACCAGGGCGGCCAACTGGTGGAACTGGTCGACGCCAGGGGCGGCAGCAAGCATTTTCAGTACAGCCACCAGGGCTGGCTGACCAGCTACACGGACTGTTCCGGCCACAGCAGCGAATACAGCTACGACAAGCAGGGAAGATTGACGGCTACACGCGATGCCATGGGCCACGTCAGCAGCTATGAGTACGATGGCCTCGGCCGCCTGACCGGACTCATCGCACCAGACAAAACACGGGAACACTACGCCTACGATGCAGACGGCAATCTGCTCTTGCAAGAGGATGGCGCCGGCCAGAAGACGCGCTACCGCTACAACGGCCAGGGCTTGCCGGTGGAGCGCACGGACGCCATCGGCCAGACGGTGCAGTATCGCTATGATGCCGCACTGCAACTGACGGAATTGATCAATGCCAAAGGCGAAAGCTACCGGCTCGCGTATCACGTGGAAGGCTGGCTGGCGTCGGAAACGGGCTTCGACGGCAAGCGCACGCAATACGGCTATGACCCGGCCGGCAACCTGACGGCCACCGAGTGCGGCAGCCAGCGCACGCAGCTGCTGCGCGACGCGCTCGGTTTGTTGCAAGTCAAGACCACGGCGGACGGTACGGTGCGCTACTCCTACGATGCGCTTGGCCGCCTGACGGCCGTTTCAGCTCCGCAAGCCGAACAGCGTTTCTTCCACGATGCGCTGGGCCAGTTGACCGAAGAGTGCAGCGCATATTTTCTGCAATCCCTACCCGATGCCGGCAGGCTGCCCAATGCCCCACGCGTGCCGGATGCCAGCTTTGTCATGACGCACGCCTATGATGAGCTGGGCAACCGCATCCAGACGGTCTTGCCGAACGGCCGCCGCATCGACACCCTGCGCTACGGCTCCGGCCACTGGCATGGTGTGCTGTGGCAAGGCAAGGCCGTGGTCGATGTCGAACGCGACAAGCTGCACCGCGAAAAGCAGCGGCAGCTGGGCAACAGCGGCTTGCTCGCCACGCGCCAGTACGACCCGCAATCGCGGCTCACACAAATGACCCTGGCGCGCGGCGCCGATGCGCCCGCCCCCGTGCGCGAACGCCGCTTCGACTACGATACACAAGGCAACCTGACCACCATTTCTCAAACAGGCACCACCGCTACCGGCCCGCTCGGCAAACTCAGCTATACCTACGACCCCGTCGGCCAACTGCTGGCCGCCGTGCAGCCGGGCCTAGCCGAACACTACACCTTCGATCCGGCAGGCAATCTGCTCGACAAGGCACCCGCGCCAGGCAACGTCCTGAAAAACTATGGCGATACGGAATACGATTACGACGAGCAAGGCAATGCCACCAGCAAGCGCTTCCATCCGCCGGGCAGGGAATCGACCTGGAGCGATCTGAAGCTCGAATACGACGCCGAAAACCGTCTCAGCCACGCCACCAGGATGGAACGCCAGTCACGCCACCGCGCCCGCTATTTCTACGACGCATTCAGCCGCCGCATCGCCAAGCGGGTAGAGGAAGCACGTTGGAGCAAGCAGCAAAACATCACCAAGGACCAGCCCGCCAACTGTGGTAGTACCACCACCTTCTTCGTCTGGGATGGCGACACGCTGGCACAGGAACTTGGGCACGAAGAAACGGTCACATATCTGTACGAGCCGGACAGCTTCGTGCCGCTGGCCAGGATCAGTTCGCCAGCCTGTCGCCAGGCAAGCACGGTCCACCTGCCGCGCGTCGCGCAATGGGATTTACCCGCCACCCGGCACGACGCCGAACTGCAAGCCGCGATTGCGCAAGAACAAGCGGACATCGAAGCGCTGCATATATCCGTATGGCAACATACCCAGGCGGCAGCCGATGACGCGGCAGCACACGACCGCATCACCCACTACCACTGCGACCACCTGGGCACGCCGCGTGAGCTGACGGATGCGCAAGGGAGCGTGGTCTGGAGCGGGCGTTACAAAGCGTGGGGGCGTTTGCTGCACATCGAGGGAGAAATCGAACAGCCGCTGCGATTTCAGGGGCAGTATGAGGATCGGGAAACGGGGCAATTTTATAACCGTTACCGCTACTATGATCCGGATGTAGCTAGGTATGTGACGCAAGATCCGGTTGGCTTGCTTGGTGGACTGAACAGCTATCAATACGCGCCAAGCCCGATTTTGTGGATTGATCCATTAGGACTGGCGAAAAATGCCAAAAATTGTCCTAAAAATCTGATTTGTAACGCATGTACAGGTCGTGATCCGGCTAGTGAAGCAAAAAACTGGCAAGGTCCTCTTAATTTTCCATATTTAGGTCAAGATATATATAGTAATGTTGTCGTAAAAAAGGGAACTGTTTTATTTACTTTATATCCACATGGACCTGCACCGGGAAATTACTTCTCCAAGGCGGATGCAGTTTTAGCAAATGGTGAGGCGAGAAAATTCAACGATGCGGTACAGGTAGCACATGCTGATAATTCCAAGCATAAAGGGGTTCGTCCCATGCGTAAAAAACTTCATGTCTACATATTAAAAGAAGATACTTGCATGGCAGAGGGAATATCAAGAAATAACCCAAATTTTGGAGCGGGAGGTGCGCAACAATTATTTTTAGAAAATAGAGACAAAAAAAACTTAATTGACACTGGGAAAATAATTTCTCTAAAAAAATGAAAAAAATATCCTTTGACACAAAAAACGGTTACCTCCTATTAAGCGGCGTCATAATTGCACCACTTAACGAATATAAATTCAACAAAACTGCGGAAGAAAATAACATTGAAATAGAAAACAATCAAACAAACACCTATGTACATAGTTTATCAACGTGCGGAAAATTAAATGAATTTGAATTTGGTATAAATTTTACTTTTGAAAATTATTGCATGACGAGTGTTTGGCTATCGTGGGATGGAGGAAACACAAAAAAATATGGATATGACACAACAGAAAACCAATTAATAGCCGACAAAAACAGTCTGACAAAATTACTTGCTGAAGTCTTGGGCAAAGATCCTGATGAGATAAAAAAGACGTTCTCCGCATTTAATTTCCCATGGGGAAATATCTCGGCTTCAGCATCAATTCAATCAGCTACGACGTCAATTGGAATATCCTGGAATTGTGGCATCCAGACTAACAAAGATTAATTGAGTTAAAATTCTCCATTATAGAAAATTCAAAATTCGCAAACATTTCCATTGTGCAATATGCATTATTTTCATCCTTCAAGAACTCAGACGAATAAAATGAAAATTCTTATTTACCCACATAAGAAATTTTTGTCAAGTATGAAGTTTGAAATTAAAAATAGAACTGATATCCAAATTAAGCTATCGAAGGCTTGGAATACCAAACTAATCACGCCAGAAATAATCAATCTACTGATTAATGAAAATTCAGAGGAAAAGAGTTGGAAATACGTTTTTTGTATTTTTCTAAATCCGAGTTTCTTCTCCGCTTATTTTTATGCCCAATCAGAAAACTATAGGGTAAGCCTGGTTGATGAAAATAAGAAACTGATAAAATTTCACAAAATTTAAATTATTGACAATGAATATAATTCGTGATTTTAAATTTAAAGATGGATATTTTTCTGTAAACGAATCGATCATTCTATTTAGAGGAATGAAAAGAAAAAATCTACACTCGATGGATCAAGGCTGGGAAGCATGGATAAAGTATGAGGAGGAGGTAATCGCCTACAAAACAAGTTTCAAACTAAAAAAATTGAGAATAATAGTTATTTGTTTTTTTGAGAAAGATGATGGTCCCATAAAATACTGGGATTTTGGTCCGGAAAATTGCATGGATGGTTTTCAGTCTAAACCCGAAGGAAAATATACAAGAAGATTGAGACGCTGGTTTCTGGATGAGTTTGGCATCGTTCTGCCGCAAGCAGGGCCATGGGGGGAAATAGACGCCTGTCACGATCCACATAATCAAACCACATCAGTTTTTTGCGCATATCAATAAAACCAATATTAAATTCAGATTACCATATAGATGAATATTTCAGATATTGGATACGAGATGGCAATTTTGAACATACCATCAAATGCGTTCTCGATTGGCGATCCGACTCAGGATGAGAGTCTGTGCATAAGAGAAAAAAATGGACATTGGGAGGTTTTTTACTATGAACGAGGAATAAAGACAGGGCTTCGCGTTTTCAAAGAAGAACATGAAGCCTGTGAAAATTTTTTATTTACAATAAAATCCTGGTTTATGTAATTTAAAAAGTAATATTTTTCGCATTTATCCTCTCTTCCAAGGATAACTATGAAATCCAGAAAAAATCACATGTTAAAAACAATCAATATAGGAGTACGCTGCCTGAATTTTGACGAAGCAAAAGAATTTTACATTGATAATCTCGGATTTTTCATTACGATGGATAGCATCATTCAGTGTGACTCAGGTACCAGTCGCCGCCTCACGATGGCGCACGAGTCCAACAAAAAATTCTCAATAGAATTCATGCCTCCTTCAAACATTGAGCAAGCACATCGCGTAGGTAGCAAAGGTGGCACGATCAATCTACTCACTTTACCAACGAAAAATATTGACACGCTCAAGGAGCGACTGGAAAAAACTGCTTTTTTCGTCAATTACGTAAAGGCTCCTTACGCAAGTTTTCTGAACGTCGAAGATCCGATGGTGAACAATATTTGCCTCTACGAACCGTGCTGAATCACTGCAATAATTCATATGAGATGCCTCATTCAAAATTCCGCATGACAGAATGAAAAAGTTTGAAATCCCAAACTATATTTTTGATTTCATTGATGGATTACTTCTCGTCAATGGAGAAAATACATTATCGAAAAAAACTCCAGCAAACGATTTCATAAATAGCATTGTCAATACATTCCATACCAAACCCACAACAACAGGGACTGGAATGTATATTTTTGATATCAATGGATGGGTAGACGATTACGTTGTGAATTAATTATTATAAAAGAAAATTTCCCCGAAATAGATTACATAATATTGCATTACTTTGAAAATAATTCTGTAGACAAAGGTGTAAGTGCGTCATCGCTAGTCAAGCAAATTCAAAGAAAGTCTGGCATTCCCGGCCAGGTGAAAGGACTATCAGAAATAGTATTTCAATTTTCGTGGGGAAGCGTTATCGTACGGCATGACATAAAAATATCCTCATCATGCATAATCTTGCAGTACAAAATAGCCAGAAAATCACCCCTCAGATTGAAAATGAATGATCATCGTGAATCGAATATCAATATAGATAAATCTATAGAAGTGCAGCAACGAATAATAGAATTCATAAAAAACAGTGATACTTTTTTTCCAAAAGAAAGTGAGATACGTTGGTTGATTTTATTGAAGAAACTACCTCGGAAATTAAAAATCTGTCTTCTCAATGAGATTTCTTTGGGAAATTCATTGATAGCAATGCATTCTTCAGGCTGGCCAGATGAGGGGAGCGTTGTAGCACTGCTCAGTAACAAGTTCAGAACCAAGAAATTCGACAAGGATTTACATTTCAGAGAACTGAATGACGCGCATTACTGCAAAGAAGAAATTTCATATGTTGAAGATAACGTTACGCATTTGATTATCAATTAGGCAATACCCAGAACCGCCCAGGATTTGACTTGCCCATCGCCCTGCACGATACTTGCCGCTGTTGCCAAAGCTCCCCATCCTGAGCAATAAACGCCTGTCACCACCGCCTACACTCACAGCATGCCGTCTCCGAACTCTCCCACCGCCCCCTACATCGGCCGCTTCGCCCCCTCTCCCTCCGGCCCCCTGCACATGGGCTCGCTCGTTGCCGCCATGGCCAGCTATCTCGATGCGAAGGTGCATCGCGGCACGTGGCTGCTGCGTATCGAGGACCTGGACTATGACCGCAATGTCGAAGGTGCCGATCTAGGCATCCTGGCCAGCCTGCAGCGCTGCGGCATGGCGTGGGATGGCGAGGCGACGTGGCAAAGCCGGCGGCTGCCGCTGTACGAGGCGGCGCTGAAGCAATTGCAGGACGATGGCCTCGTGTATGCGTGCGGCTGCTCGCGCAAGGAGATCCAGGATTCGAATTTGCAGGCGGGAGCGCCAAAAAATGGGGCCGCCGTATATCCAGGCACCTGCCGCCACGGCCTGGCGCCGGGCAAGGCGGCGCGAGCCCTGCGGCTGCGGCTGCCGCAGGGGGCTGATGCGGTGTACTCGTTTGCCGACCGCTGGGCGGGTCCGCAGCAGCAAGATCTGGCCAGCGAAGTGGGCGACTTCATCGTGCTGCGCGGCGATGGTTACTGGGCGTATCAACTGGCCGTGGTGGTCGACGATGGCGCGCAGGGCATCACGCAGGTGGTGCGCGGCGCGGATTTGCTCGATTCCACGCCGCGCCAACTGTATCTGCAGGATGTGCTGGGCTTGCCCCATCCGAGCTTCCTGCACGTGCCTGTCGTCACGAACGACAGCGGCGAAAAACTGTCGAAACAGACGGGCGCCCTCGCCTTCGATACAGGAACACAAGCAACCGAACTGCTGGCCTCGGCGCTGCTGCCGGCCGCCCGCTTCCTCGGCCTCGACGTGCGTGCAGACAACGTGGAAGACTTCTGGCGGCAAGCCATTCCCGCCTGGGCACAGCGGCTGGCGCGACTTCCCGAACGCCATCGAGTAGGGGGCTGAGTTACCTCAGCCGCCCTCTCACACCACCGTACGTGCGGTTCCGCATACGGCGGTTCATTAAACACGCTGGAAGCGTCGCTGAGTATTCAGCAACGAAACCAACCCTAGTACATCAAAGAAGTGTTTTGGATAGGCCACGTTCATATGGCTTGCTCCGGCGTTCCACCAAGGGCCGCGTCCGTTGCTTGCCGATTTCCGTGCTCGCGTCGCATCCAACCCCCTTGTTTGCAGTCGCTTGTTACGGGTGGCCGGTCGCTTCCATTGCCGCCAGAGCAGGCAACGCAGCTTGCGCCGGATCCATCCGTCCAGATCCTCCAACACACCCTTCACCTCGGTCAGACGGAAATACGATGTCCAGCCACGCAGCACCGGGTTAAGCGCCGCAATCGTTTTGTCGAGGTTGCACGAGGCATTCCCGACGACGATTTCGCGCACCCTGTCTTTCAATCGTTTAACACTGCTGTCAGCGATTTTCAGGCGTACCTGTTTGTGCCACGTGAAGCTGTAACCCAGGAACTTCCTCGCCCAAGGTCGGGCAACGGCGCTTTTGTCATGGTTGACCCGCAGCTTCAG
>NZ_JBNYXT010000039.1:0-45753 GCF_051380795.1 Janthinobacterium leeuwenhoeki | reverse complement strand
GGCTTCCTCCAGATCCGCAGTCGCCCGCGGCACCCTTGCCGTTCAGCTAACTCTTCCCCTTGTCGGGCGAGTAGAGGACTTGCACCTCCCAGTGAGTGCGCCCTGCCGGGCGCACCATAAAAAATCCCCGGTCTGTTGCCAGGCCGGGGACCGTTGAGTGCGCTACTTCAAGTCTATTCGGCGTCAGGCTGCTGCGACGGATGGGCAGCGGCAAACGCCGGTAAGCCGGCGCAATGCGCATGGATGCGCGCCACGCGCGGATACGGCGCCAGGTCGATGGCGAAGCGCTGCGCATTGAACACTTGCGGCACCAGGCAGCAGTCGGCCATCGTCGGGCTCTCGCCATGGCAGAACAGGCCCGTGCCGGCAGGGTCGCCCTGCGCCAGCAGCGCTTCCACGGCCGCCAGCCCCTCGGCCATCCAGTGGCGGTACCACTCTTGCTTGGCCTCGTCCGACAACCCCAGGGTGTTTTTCAGGTATTTCAAGACGCGCAGATTCGTCAGCGGATGCGCATCGCAGGCGATCGCCAGCGCCAGCGCGCGCACGCGGGCGCGTCCCAGCGCATCGGCCGGCAGCAAGGGCACGGCCGGCCGCGTCTCATCCAGATATTCGAGCATCGCCAGCGACTGCGTCAGGATGGCGCCGTCGTCATCGAGCGCCGGCACCAGGGCCGACGGATTGACGGCGCGGTAAGCCGGCAGCAGTTGCTGGCCGCCATCCTGCAGCAAATGCACGGGGATGCTGTCGTATGCGATGCCCTTCAGGTTAAGGGCGATGCGCACGCGGTAGGCGGCTGAACTGCGAAAATAGGTGTACAGCTTCATGGGGCGCCCTCCCCTCAGGCGCGTGCGGCGCCAGCGTACAGGGCCACGGTCTGCTCGATGCTGCCGAAGATGCTGGCGCCCGCCGCGTCGCGCATCTCGATGTGCACCGTGTCGCCGAACTTCAGGTAGGCCGTCTTCGGCGCGCCGTGTTCGATGGTTTCATACATGCGCACCTCGGCCAGGCAGCAATAGCCCACGCCGCCGTTCTCGATGCTGGAGCCGAACAGATTGCCCTGCTTGTTCGACACGGTGCCGGAACCGACGATGCTGCCGGCGCCCAGTTCCCGCGTCCTGGCCGCATGCGCCACCAGTTGCGCAAAATTGAAGGTCATGTCTTCGCCCGCATTCGGCTTGCCGAAAGGCTGGTCGTTCAGCTCCACCAGCAGCGGCAAATGCAGCTTGCTGTCCGCCCAATCCGCACCCAGTTCATCGGGCGTGACGGCGACGGGCGAAAACGCGCTGGCCGCCTTCGACTGGAAGAAGCCGAAACCCTTGGCCAGTTCGCCCGGGATCAGGTTACGCAGCGAGACATCGTTGACCAGCATGACCAAGCGAATCGCTTGTGCCGCCTCGTCCACGCTGGCGCCCATGGCCACGTCGCCCGTGATGACGGCCACTTCCGCTTCCAGGTCGACGCCCCACTCTTCGGACAGGGCGAAGATGGGGTCGCGCGGGCCAATAAAGCTGTCGGAGCCGCCCTGGTACATCAGCGGGTCCGTGTAGAACGAGGCCGGCACTTCCGCGTTGCGCGCCTTGCGCACCAGTTCCACGTGGTTGATGTAGGCGGAACCGTCGGCCCACTGGTAGGCGCGCGGCAGCGGCGAATGGCATAGCGCCGCATCAAACGGCTGCGCATCCGGCGCCTTGCCCCCGTTCAGGTCGGCGTAAGCACGTTCGAGCTTGGGCGCCACGGCGTTCCAGTTGTCGAGTGCCGCCTGCAGGGTGGGCGCGATGGCGGCCACGCGCTGGTACTGGCGCAGGTCGCGGCTGACGAGGATCAGGGCGCCGTCGCGGCTGCCGTTTTTCAGGGTTGCGAGTTTCATGGAGTGTGTTCCTTGTTTGGCGTAGTGTTCAGATGGTGTCAATCTGCAGTGTTCAATCTGCTGTGGTCACGCTTCGGCCGGCGCGTGCATCCAGGCCGCGTGCTTGGGCGCGCGGCGCGTCTGCGACCATTCCTCCAGCATTTCCCATTTGACGGCGTCCAGTTTGGCCATCATCTCCGGCGTGCCCACGTTGGCCGCCAGTTCCAGGCGGTGTCCATTCGGATCGAAGAAATAGATCGACTGGAAGATGGCGTGATTCACGGGGCCCAGCACCTCGATGCCGGCGGCCACCAGGCGCTCCTTGGCGGCCAGCAGTTCTTCCATGCTGCCCACTTCCAGCGCCAGGTGCTGCACCCAGGCCGGGGTATTGCGGTCGCGGTCCATCGGCGGCTGCGTCGGCAGTTCGAAGAAGGCCAGCACATTGCCCTGGCCCGCGTCGAGGAAGACATGCATGTACGGATCCGGCGCCTTGGTCGACGGCACCAGGTCTTCGGCGATGGCGAGGACGAAATGCATGTTCAGATGCTTGACATACCACTCGACGGTTTTCTTCGCGTCGATGCAGCGGTAGGCGACGTGGTGGATTTGCTTGATCTTCATGTGCTTGTCTCCAATGGATGGCGCCCGAGGCGCGATGGCTGGCGTGTTTTTCAGCTTTTCACCATTAGAATCGAGTTACAGCTATCATACAAACAATTTTTAACCATTGATTTATCGGATTATCTTATGAGTCCCAGCCTGCGGCAAATGCGCGCCTTCGTGGCGCTGGCCAAGACCGGCAGTTTTACCCTGGCCGCCGAATACCTGCACGTGACGCAGTCCGCCTTGAGCGGCTTGATCAAGGAAATGGAAAGCGTGCTGGGCGTGCGCGTGGTCGAGCGCAGCACGCGCAAGACGCAGCTGTCGGAAATCGGCCGCGAGCTGTATCCGCTGTTTGAAAAGATGATCGAGGACCTCGACGGCGCCATGGCCGGCATCGCCCAGCGCAAGGCCCTGAAAACAGGCATGGTGCGCATCGCCGCGCCGCAGATGATGGCCTGTACCCTGCTGCCGGAAGTGATCGCCGCCTACCGCCAGGCACACCCGGACGTGCAGCTGCGCCTGGTCGACTGCCCCGTGGAAAATGTCTCGGCGCGCGTCTTCAGCGGCGAAGTCGATTTCGGCATCGGTCCCGAACGCGATCCGACGGCGGAAATCGCCGCGCAAGTGCTGTTCGAAATGCCCTTCGTACTGGTCTTCCCCGAGCAGCACCCGCTGCAGCAGAAAGAGCGCGTCACCTGGGCCGACGTGGGCGACTACCCCTTCATCTCTCTGCAGGGCCAGTTCACGGAACGCCTGCTGCGCGACATGCACGGCGCGTTTCGCGAGCTGTCGCTCAATCCCTACAATGAAGTGACGTTCATGACGACGGCGCTGGCCATGGTCAGCGCCAACCTGGGCATCACGGTCTGCCTGCCGTACGCGGAACCGATGGTCAAACTTTATCAATTGCAGATGCGCGCCCTGCACGAGCCGGAGCTGACACGGCGCTTTTTCGTCTACACGAAGACGGGCCGTTCGCTGTCGCCGGCCGCCGAAAGCTTCATGGCCTTCCTGTTCCAGTTCGTCGAGACGCACGAGTGGAACGTGGGCGGAAACAACGGCGCACGCGACGCCCTGCCTGTCGGCGGCCCGGCTGGCGCCGCTTTATAATAGGGTACCGCCCCTTGCCGCTAACGCCATGACACAGCCTGACCAGAACACCCTGTCGCCCATCGACGCCGCCACCATCGCCATCAACCAGCGCATGAACAAATTCGACGGCCATGAGCAGGTCTGGCTGTTCGGCTACGGCTCGCTGATCTACAAGGCGGATTTTCCCTACATCGAACGGCGCCCCGCCAGCATCGAAGGCTGGACGCGGCGCTTCTGGCAAGGATCGCACGACCACCGGGGCACGCCCATGGCGCCGGGCCGGGTCGCCACCATCGTGCCGCAGGCGGGCGCCGTGTGCGACGGCATGGCTTACCTGATCACGCCCGAAGTCTTCGCCCACCTCGACCACCGCGAAAAGAACGGCTACCTGCGCCTGGCCACCGACATCAGCTTCGACGATGGCAGCAAGGTCGAAGGCCTGGTGTACATCGCCAACGAGGAAAACGCCGCCTTCCTCGGCGCCGCCCCGGAACTGGACATCGCGCGCCAGATCGCCCGTTCACACGGCCCCAGCGGCCAGAACAGCGAATACCTGTTGCACCTGGCCAGCGCCCTGCGCGAGCTGGGCAAGAGCGATCCGCATGTCTTCGCCATCGAGCAACATCTGGCGCAGCTCCAGATACATAGCCAGGACAGCGCCGCAGCGCCCCCCTGCGACATCCGCGCTGACGCTGGTTTAACCTAAAACAGATCCAGCTGCCCCGCGTTGCCATTTTTCACTTTTGCGCCCAGTGGTGGCACCACCAGTGGCCGCCTGAACTGCGTGCAATCGAGCTGCTTGAAACGGCCGCCCTTGCCATGCAAGCCCAGCCGGTGCACGGCTTTTTCAAAACGCTGGCGGATGAGGTCGGCCCACACGCCTTCGCCCCGCATGCGCGCGCCGAACGCGCTGTCGTAATCCTTGCCGCCGCGCATTTCGCGTACCCGGTTCATCACGCGCTGGGCCCGTTCCGGGAAATGCGCTTCCAGCCATTGCTGGAACAAGGGACTCACTTCCCACGGCAGGCGCAGCACCACGTAATGGGCGTGGATGGCGCCCGCGTCGCGCACGGCTTCGAGCAACTGCTCGATTTCCGGTTCCGTCACGAACGGGATGATGGGCGCGATGCTCACGCCCACGGGGATGCCCGCCTCGGTCAGGGTGCGGATGGTGCGCAGGCGCCGCGCCGGGGCGGCCGCGCGCGGTTCCAGCGTGCGCGCGATGGCCGGGTCGAGCGTGGTGACAGTGATGGCCACGGCGGCCAGGCGCCTGGCCGCCATCGGCGCCAGGATATCGATATCGCGCTCGATCAGCGACGATTTCGTGATCAGCGCCACGGGGTGGTCGCACTCATGCAGTACTTCCAGCACGCGCCGCGTCAGTTGCCGTTCGCGTTCGCACGGCTGATACGCATCGGTATTGACGCCCAGGGCGATCGGTTCGGGCACATACGATGGCTTGGCCAGTTCACGCCGCAAGAGTTCGGGGGCGTTCACCTTGGCGTAGATGCGGCTTTCGAAGTCCAGGCCCGGCGACAGGCCCAGATAGCTATGCGTGGGGCGGGCAAAGCAATAGATGCAACCATGTTCGCAGCCCCGGTAAGGATTGAGCGATACATTGAACGGCAAATCGGGCGAAGCGTTGCGCGTCAGGATGGTGCGCGCCTGCTCGTCGCTGACCTGCGTCTTCCAGCCCGGAGCTGCTGCCTCCCCCTCCGCCGCATCCAGGCCGCCCACGCTCCAGCCATCATCGAAACCGGCGCGCGCATGCGCTTCGTAGCGCCCTTGCAGGTTCGACACGGCGCCGCGCCCCTTGTGGGCCTTCAGCGATTGCGGCGGCAACATGGCTTGCCCGGCGAAGCTGTCATCGTGCTCTGGAATGATTGCTTTCATGAACGGCCCCATTAACTGTATATACATACAGTATACTATGCCGCTGTGCGGGCAAGATCAAGGGCTGGCGTGCTGCCGTTTCACGCTTTTTCAGCATGCGGCATGACATAACTCAACTGCTGCGCGACAAAGCCGTCAAATGCCGTGATCAGGGGAACAAAGCGAGGCGCGTCATGCTCCAACTGCATCAGGGCATAACATGTCGCTTCCAGGGTCGATAACTGGTCTGGCGCGTGCGCCTTGCGGATCAGGTAATGGGAAGCGGGCGTATCGCGCAGGGGCAGGCGCGGTAGCTGTTGCAACAGGGGATTCAGATACAGCATCTTGCGGCTCTTGCGCCAGGTAGCGTCCAGTACCACCAACCGCAAGCGGGCGGGATCGAGCAAGGTGGCGGAGTCGAGCGCTGGCGGCGGCGCGATGCCCAGCGAACGGTCGCCAGGCGTGTCCGGGTAGAGCAGCACGTTGTGCTTGTCGGCCAGCAATTCGGCGAGCGTCTCCGGGGCAAACTGCTCGCCCGTCAGCATGCGGCTGTTGGGCAGGCTCAGGTGCAGCAAGCGGGCGCTGCCCTTGGCGTTGTGGACTTCCAGCGGATGCTGCAGGATCAGCACTTCCACCGCATGGGCAACGGGGGCGATCCAGCGGCAGATGCAGCTGGTTTCGGCGCGCAGACAGCTTGGACAGCGCGCGCGTTTGGCGGTTTCAGTCGAGGAGGACGATGCAGCAGTATGGCTGGAGTTAGAACTGGAGTTACGGCGGGTGGTCATGGCGGAGCGCGTTCGCGGCTGTCTTCAAGCAGCGATTGTAGCGCCCGCGCCATGCCACGGGGAGTCTGCGCTTAAAACTCTTCCCATTCATCGGCACCGGATGCCACCGGCGTCTTCGGCGTGCGTGCGCGCCCCGCTTCTGCATGCGCCGCCTTGCCCGGCACGGGTGCAGTCACGGCTGGTGCCGGCGCGCGGTGTTTGGCAGGCTCGATGGCGGGCCGCGTGGCAGCTCGCATGGCAGCTTTTCCTGGTGCAGACGCCGTCACGGACGGACCAGCACTGGCCGAAACATAGTGCTGCGTTGCATCGAGCTTGAACAGGCCCACCACCTCGGCCAGCTTGGCCGCCTGTTCCTGCATGGATTCGGCCGCCGCGGCCGCTTCTTCCACCAGCGCCGCATTTTGCTGCGTCACCTGGTCCATCTGGCCGATGGCCTGGTTGACCTGTTCGATGCCGGCGCGCTGCTCATCGCTGGCGTCGGTGATCTGGTTCATGATCTGCGTCACATGGCTGATGCTTTGCACAATTTCATCCATGGTGCGGCCCGCCTTGTCCACCAGTTGCGAACCGGCCTCGACCTTTTGCACGGAGTCGTCGATCAAGCCCTTGATTTCCTTGGCCGCCGCGCTGGAACGCTGCGCCAGGTTGCGCACTTCAGAGGCCACGACGGCAAAACCACGGCCCTGTTCACCAGCCCGGGCCGCTTCCACGGCCGCGTTCAGGGCCAGGATATTCGTCTGGAAGGCGATGGCGTCGATGACGCTGATGATGTCGACAATCTTGCGCGATGAATCGTTGATCGAGCCCATGGTGCTGACCACTTCCGACACCACCACGCCACCCTTGCTGGCGATCTGCGACGCGTCGATGGCCAGCTGGTTGGCGCTGCGCGCATTGTCGGCGTTGAGTTTCACGGTGGAAGTCAGCTCTTCCATGGAAGACGCCGTCTCTTCCAGCGAACTGGCCTGCTCTTCCGTGCGCGACGACAAGTCCAGGTTGCCGGCGGCAATCTCACTCGACGCCGTGCTGATCGACTCCGTGCCGGCGCGCACCTGGCCGACGATACTGACCAGTTTATCGTTCATGTTTTTCAGCGCATGCATCAGCTGCCCCGTCTCATCGCGGCTTTCCACCACGATATGGCTGGTCAGGTCTCCAGCGGAAACGGCTTCCGCCACTTCGACGGCGCGCGTGATGGGACGCGTGATCGAACGCGTGATCCAGTACGCGCAGGCGATGCCCAGCAAGATGGCGGCCACGCCCAGCGAGATCAGCAGCAAACGGCCGTTTTCGTAGCGCGAACGGATCTGCGCGGCCGTTTCGTCGAGCAATCTGGCTTCCAGCACTTCCAGTTTCTTCAGCGCCGCCAGGTAGATGTCGCGCTTGACGGCCATGTCGCCTTCGTACAGCTGCTTGCCCAGCTCCAGGTCGCCCGCATTCTTGGCCTTGAACACATTCTTGCGCACGTCCGTGTAGGCCTTGCGCGTGCTCAGCACGTCCTGGTACAACGCTTGCTCTTCGGCGCTCAACTGGCTCTTGCCGATGTCGTTCTGGATCTCCGTGGCGCGTGCGGACGAGACCGCCATTTCCTGTTCAAACTGCTTCTGGTGTTCGGGATCGCTGACTTTCCAGGCGGCCGCCGTGCGCGCCGCGTTGACCTCGATGACCTTGGTCCATTCACCGATCAGGCGCTCATTGCGCACCTTGACGTTGACCAGCGCATCGGTTTCCTTGCTGGCGCTTTGCATCTGCACGATGCCCACCACGGTCAGGCTGGTCAACAGGAGCAGGACGGCGGCAAAACCGCCCCCCAGACGCACGCCGATTTTGAGGTTTTTCATTGCGTGATTCCAATCTGAAAGAAACAATGCACAGACGCCACGAAACCAAGCTGCTGCTACGTACCAATATAGCAGGCATCTGCCGTGCGGCAATTACGAACGGCGAAGCAACGCTACCGCCTCGCCAGAATGGCAGCACGCCGCGGCGCACCACTTTGGAGCAGATTGTGAGTGAATCAGGGTGGCATTGCAAGAAATAACATGCAGCAAAGCAACAATTTGAAGGTGCTATGCCGCCACGCACGGGCGGCGGGCAAGCAAGGTCAGTTTTGCTTCACATAGATCAATTTTGATGTATCGAAACCCAGGCCACGGGCTTTCTCGATCAGGCGCTGCTGCAAGGCCGGGTCCATGGTGGGCGTGCGCGACAGCAACCAGAAGTAAGACTTGTCGGGGCCGCTGATCATGGAATAGCTGTAATCTTGCTGGTCCAAATCAAACACGATGTAGTAACCATAGAAGGGGCCGAAAAACGACACTTTCAGGTAGCCCAGGTCTTTCTTGTCGACGAAATACGCCTTGCCCTCGGCTTCCTTCCACTTCGCGTCCGCCTCTTTGTAGCCGCGGTTGAGCACTTTCAGGCCGCCATCCTGGCGCAGGCTGTAATCGGCCGTCACTTGGCTCAGGCCCCGTTCGAACGAGTGGTCCAGACGCGCGACCTCATACCATTTCCCCAGATAACGGGTGGTGTCGAAGTGATTGACGGGATGAATATTCTCGGGACGGCCCACGCAGCCGGCCAGCATGAGCACACCCAGGAACAGCAGTTTTTTCATGGTCTTCTCCATTTGGAATCAGGGTTGCAGCGCGCGGTCGATGATGCGGCGGATCGCGCCATTGTTCTGCATGCGCACGATGGCGGCATTGAATTGTTCGATAAAATCATCGCGATAAGGGTAGGCGGCAGGCAGGCGTTCCGTAAAACCCAGGTGGCCCTGCTGGCCGGCCAGCTGCGCGGTTTCCTGTATCGCCTGGAGCGCCTGCATCGGCGTGCCTGGCGGCCCTTCGCGCCGGATGCGCTGCAATTCCCACTGCGCCGACAGGCGGTCGCTGACATAGCAATCGATACGCCCGCGCATCAGCTTGAGAAGATTCGTGCGCGTGCCCTTGGCCGGCGCGAGCACGATTTTTTCGGCGCGCAGGGACGCCGTCAGCGCCGCATCGCCCAGCAGAAAACCCGCGTTCACGCCGATTTGCAGGCCGCCGTAATCCGCGGGCCACTGCCGCAGCGTGCGTTTGGCCAGCACGTCCTGGTTGCACAGCACCACCAGCTGCTCCATCAGCAGCGGCACGGAATAGCGCACATACGGCCGCTCGCTGCGCCACGAATACGGCGGATACAAGGCAAACGCCTCGCCCGTCTGCAGCATCAGCACGCCCCGTTTCCAGGGCACAGGGCGCAGCTGCACCGCATACTGCGGCATCGATTGCGCTGCTTCGCGCACGATCTCCGTGTAGATGCCTTTCAGCTGGCCGTTTTCAACATAGGAGTACGGCGGATAATCATCGTCGCCATAAATCACCAGCGGCAGCGCAGTTCCAGCCTGCGCGCTGGCAGCGATGAACAGGCATAGCGCGGCAGGCAGGATGAGCATTCTGGACATGCACGAAGAGTAGCATGGAAGGGGCCGACGCCATCATCCGTTTGCACTGCTCGTGCCCAGCATGTCATCGAGCTGCGCCAGGGTGCCAGAGTCCTTCACGACGGCGCGCAGCCACAGATGCAGCGGCAGCTCGCCCCAGCTGGCGGCCTTGTCGGCCAGGTAGGCGACGGGGCTATGCGGCTCCGTGCGGCGGAAGAAATCGGCCACCTGGCGCAGCTGTGCCAGCGCCTGCTGGCGCTGCACGATGGCGCCCCCGCTGCCGCCGACACCCTGGCCAGCAGCGGGCGGCGCGCCGGCAAAGTCCGCGCCAGGTGACAGCGGCGCGATAAAGTGAATGGCGTTTTCCAGCGCTTCGCGGGCGGCGCGAAAACTCGGGCCATCGGCGCCGAAACGCGCATCGACGCTACGCTCGAACGCCAGCAGCGACTGCATGCAGTACTGCGCATCGGCCAGCAAGCCGTCGGAAAAAGTGCGCGTGTTCCTTTGCCGCGCCGCCTCCATCTGCGCCAGGGTCGGCCCTTCGTCGTGGCGCGCATCGCCCCAGCCCTGATCCGCTGCGCCCTGCGCCAGGCTGGCGGCCGCGCGCTGGCGCGCGGCATCAAAATCCTGCAGTGCATACAGGCCATCGATCCCTTCGGTCAGCGGGATCTCGCGCAGCAGCTGCGGCGTGCGCGACAACAGCCAGAAGACATTGCCGATGCGCTGTTCCTGGTCGCCCTCTTCCGCCGGCGGGTACAGGCCATCCCAGTAACGCTCGCACAGGCCGGCCAGCAGCGCGTAACCATCGCCCAGGCCACGGAAGTGGCGCGTTTTCGCGTGCGCCTCGGCCAGCCATACGGCCACGCGCAAATCCTTGCTGCTCGTGGCGATCAGCTGTTCGCAGCGCGTCGCCACGAAAGGCCAGTCGGCTTCCTTCAGCGCCGTCACCCACTCCCCCTGGTCCAGGGTGGGATCATCGTGCTGGCGCGCGCGCGCGATGGCGTCGAGCTCCTGGCTGAAAGTGATATCTTCGCCGCATGGACTGACGGCGCTGACGGGGTGCAGCAACTGCTCCAGATTGAACATGGCGCTCTCCGGAAGGTGGATTATCGGATCGTGTACTTGAACTGCCCCTGCTTGCTGGCGCTGACGCGTATCGACGCGACCGGCTCGCCTGCGGCCATGCGCGCCAGCACCGCTTCGGCGATCGCCGGCAGCAAGCTGCCGTTGAGGATCTGGTCGACATTGCGCGCGCCCGAATCGACCTCGGTGCAGCGCGCCAGCACGGCGTCGACCAGGCCCGCGTCATGGCTGAACTGCGCCTGGTGGTTGCGCGCGATGCGCTGCCCGATGCGCGCCAGCTTCAGCGCAATGATCTCGGCCAGCACCGCATCGTTCAAGGGATAGAAGGGCAGCACCTTCAGGCGCCCCAGCAGGGCCGGCTTGAAGTGCGCCACCAGTTGCGGGCGCACCAGTTCTTCCAGCGCGGCCGGCGTGGGCAAGTCTTGCGCCGCCCGGTTCAGGCAGGCGGCCATCATGGCGCCGGAACCCAGGTTCGAGGTGGCGATGATGATGGTGTTGCGAAAATCGACTTCGCGCCCTTCCGCATCATCAAGCACGCCCTTGTCGAAGACCTGGAAGAACAGCTCCATCACGTCGGGATGGGCTTTTTCCGCTTCATCGAGCAGCACCACGCTGTAGGGCTGGCGCCGCACGGCTTCCGTCAGCACGCCGCCTTCGCCATAGCCTACATAGCCGGGCGGCGAACCTTTCAGGCCGGCCACGCTGTGCGCCTCCTGGTACTCGCTCAGGTTGATGGTAATGAGCTTGCGTTCGCCGCCATACAGCAGGTCGGCCAGCGCCAGCGCCGTTTCCGTCTTGCCCGTGCCGGACGGGCCCGTAAACAGGAACACGGCTTGCGGCTTGTTCGGGTCGTCCAGGCTGGCGCGCGCCGTGCGCACGCGCTGCGCCACCGCCTCGATGACGTGGTCCTGTCCCAGCACCCGTTCGCGCAGCGCCCCATCCAGGGTCAGCACCGTGCGGATTTCATCCTTAAGCATTTTCCCCAGCGGGATGCCGGTCCAGCCGGCGACGATGCCGGCCACCACCTGCGCGTCGACTTCCAGCGGCGACAGCGGCGCCTCTCCCTGCAGCGCCGCCAGTTCATCCTTCAGCGCCAGCAGGCGCGCCGCGCCGATCTCGCCCGGCCGCTCGCCGCGCAGCTGCCCGCGCAAGTCGCCGATCTGCGTCACCAGCGCCTTTTCGTGCTCCCAGCGCTGCGCCAGCGCCGCGACCGACGCCTGCCCTTCGTCATGCTCGCGCCGCAGCTGCCCCAGGCGCGCGGCAGCGGCTCTATCGGGCACTTCGCCATCGGCGGCCTCGCGGGCCAGGGCAGCGATTTCCGCGCCGATGCGTTCCTGGCGCCGATGCGCGTTTTCCAGCGGAGCCGGGGTGGCGCGCTGGCCCAGCGCCACCTTGGCGCACGCCGTATCGAGCACGCTGATGGCCTTGTCGGGCAGCTGGCGCCCGCTGATGTAGCGGTGCGACAGGCGCACCGCCTCGACGATGGCGGCATCGCGCACGCGGATGCCGAAATGGCGCTCCATCAGCGGCGCCATTGCGCGCAGCATGGCGCAGGCGATATCTTCGTTGGGCTCTTCCACCTTCACCACCTGGAAGCGCCGCGCCAGCGCCGCATCCTTTTCAAAATATTTTTTGTACTCGCTCCAGGTGGTCGCGGCGATCGTGCGCAGGACGCCACGCGCCAGCGCCGGTTTCAGCAAATTGGCCGCATCGTTTTGCCCCGCCTGGCCGCCGGCACCGATCATCGTGTGCGCCTCGTCGATGAAGAGGATGATCGGATGTGGGCTTTTCGTCACCTCGTCGATGACATTTTTCAGCCGGCTTTCGAATTCCCCCTTCACGCTGGCGCCAGCCTGCAGCAAGCCCATGTCGAGCGCGTGGATGTGCGCGCCCTGCAGCACCTCGGGCACGTCGCCGGCAGCGATGCGCAAGGCCAGGCCTTCCACTACGGCCGTCTTGCCCACGCCCGCCTCGCCCGTGAGAATCGGATTGTTCTGGCGCCGGCGCAGCAGGATATCGACGGCCTGGCGTATCTCCGTCTCGCGGCCGATCACGGGATCGAGCTTGCCGTCGCGCGCCAGCTGCGTCAGGTCGGTGGTGAACTGGTCCAGCGCCGGGGTTTTGCTGGCCAGGGTAGCAACAGGGTCGTCGGATGTCTCGGAAAGCTGCGGCACTGCCGCGCTTTCCTCGCCGGAGCCGGCCGTCAGCTTGTCCGCATGGTGCTTCAATTGCTCCACGCTGAAGCGGGCGAACAGCTTCGAGCCGCGGTACGCGAGCTGCGCCAGTTCCGGCTCCGTCAGCAGCGCCAATAACAGGTGGCGGCTGCGGATGGGGCCTGGCTGCGCCGTGTCCAGCGAGGCGATCAGCCAGGCATGTTCGAACAGCAGCGGCAGATGGGGAGAGAAGACGGGCGTGCGCGCACTGCCCGTCCTGAAGCCACCGATCTCGCGGCGCAGGTCCGCTTCCAGCGCCGTCAGGCTGATTTCGCTGCGCCGCGCGATGGTGACGAAGTCGCTGCGCTCCTGTTCCAGCAAGGCCAAAAATAGATGCTCGATATCGACTTCGTACTGGCCCAGGCCCACGCAGATGGCGGCGGCGCGGGTGGCGGCCGTGCGCGCCGTGTCATTCAGTTTGGCGATCAGGGTTTTCAAATGATTGCTCATGCGGCAGCTCCCTTGCGGTTGATCGAATAGCGCAGCGAAGACGGCTGCAGCACGGCGTCGAAGTTGACCGTCTCACCACCGCACCTCACGGCCAGGGTGCCGCTGATAACGAAGCCGACCCGGTTGATGGCACCCGCTTCGCGCTCCAGGCGGGCACGCACATTGCGCAGGCGCGGCTCGTGGCGTTCGATGGCGGCCTTCAGCGCGGCGCAGATGCGGGCGCGGTCATCGCTGCTCGACAGGCACATGCCGGCGAAATCGATCAGGCCATAGTTGACGATGGACGCCGCGCATTCCGGATAGGCGTCGAGCGCGCCGGGCGGCAGGGCCACGCGCGTATTGAGCAGCTCTTCCAGGTCGCGCGCCACCGCATCCTTCAATTGATCGAGCGACAGGCGCACCGCCACGCCGCCCGCAGCACCGCCGTCGTCCATCAGGCGGTCGAACAGACCAGGTACATAACTGTCCATGCGCTCTCCTGAAAAGTCGGCGCGGCGCGCGGGCGAAAGTGGCCGTCGCGCGCCGCGCACCATGGATCAAGCCACGCGGTTCGCGGCCAGGTCCCAGCCGCCCGAGGTATTGCCACCGGCGCCGCCCGTCACTTTTTGCTGCGTGTATTTCCACTTCACTTTCGAGAACTTGAAGCCGACGTGTTCACCGAGGATGTCGCCCTCTTCCACGTTCGGCGTCACGGCGCCGATCAATACGTTTTCGATTTCGATTTCAAAGTACTTGACGCGCTCGCCCTGGCCATCGGCGCGCATGAATTCGAAGCGCGCCTTGGGGATGGTCTTGCCGGCCGAGCAGGTCTGCAGCAGCACCGGCGAGGCCAGGTCGGCCAGCTTGGAGATGACGATGTCCTTGTGCTCGCAACGTTCGGCCGTGTGGCCACCGCCCGTCGAAGCGGTGGCGGACTTCGGCTGCTCGACGCTCCAGCTGACCGATTTGCACTCGATCCAGTCCTTGTGCTTGTCATCGGTGGACTCGCCCTTGATACCGTCTATCTGCAGATATACATCGATTGCCATGGTGTGCTCCTGTGGTTGAAAGATGGGTGAATCAGGAATTGGTCGACTTCGGCAACTCCGCGACCAGTCGGAGCGAAACGGATAATTCATCGAGCTGGAAGTGCGGCCGCAGGAACGACACGGCACGGTACACGCCGGGCCGGCCCGGCACTTCATGCACCTGCACGGACGCCTCGCGCAGCGGGAACTGCGCCTTCTGTTCCTGGCTGGCGTTATCGTCGAGCAGCACGTACTGCATCAGCCAGCGGTTCAAAAAATCTTCCACGTTGGAGGCGGCGGCAAAGCTGCCGATCTTGTCGCGCATCATGGCCTTCATGTAGTGGGCGATGCGCGAAACGGCGAAGATGTACTGCAGCTGCGACGACAGCACCGCGTTCGCATTGGCTGCGTCGCTGTTGTACTTGCGGCTTTTCTGCGCCGACTGCGCGCCGAAAAACGCCGCATACGCCGTGTTCTTGCAGTGCACCAGCGAGATGAAGCCCAGGTCCGACAGCTCTTTTTCGCGGCGGTCGGTGATCGCCACTTCGGCCGGGCATTTCAGGGCTACGTCGCCCTCGTCCGTCTTGAAGGTGTGGGTGGGCAGGTCGTCCACCAGGCCGCCGCCCTCCACGCCGCGGATGGCGGCGCACCAGCCGTAGTCGGCAAAGGCGCGCGTCAGCTTGCAGCCGAACGCATACGCGGCGTTACACCACAGGTATTTGTGATGGTCGCTGCCATCGACTTCCTCGACAAAGTTAAAGCCTTCCACCGTGGTGCCATCGACGGGATTGAAGGGCAGGCGGCCCAGGAAGCGCGGCAAGGTCAGGCCGACGTAGCGCGCATCCTCGGATTCGCGGAAGGCTTTCCATTTCGCGTACTCGATGGTGTCGAACACCTTGGCCAGGTCGCGCGGCTTGCCCAGGTCGCCGTAGCTTTCCAGGCCAAACAGTTCCGGCGCGGCCGAAGCGATGAACGGCGCATGCGCGGCGGCGGCGATGTGCGACATCTGCTCGACGAAATACATGTCTTCCGGCTGGCGCGAAATGGCGAAGTCGCCCAGCAGCGCGGCGAATGGCGCGCCGCCGAAGGTGCCGAATTCCTCTTCATACACCTTCTTGAACATGCTGCTCTGGTCAAACTCCAGCGCGGCCTGAAAATCCTTCACCAGTTCGCGCTTGGTGGCGTTGAACATGCGGATCTGCAAGCGCGTGCCCGTATCGGAATTGCCGACCAGGTAGCGCAGCCCCGTCCAGCTTTGCTCAAGCTGCTGGAACGGCGCCGCGTGCATGATTTCGCTGAGCTGGGCGGAGATCAGGAGGTCGATTTCCGCCACGCGCCCGTCCAGGGTGGCCGACAGGCTGGTCGACATCAGCAGCGTGCCATCGAGCACCTGCGCCACCAGTTCCGAAATCAGGTCGCGCGCGCGCGCATGTTCGGCGCCGGACTTGGCCACGCGGCTTTGCTCGACGATCTGGTCCAGCAAGTCGGTGGCGGCCGGCGCATCGGCTGCGGATACAGCGAGGGATTCTGGGGCTTCTGCCTGGGCGCTCATCTCAATCCTCCTGCGCTGGGAACTGCGGTTTCAAACTGGCCAGGCTGTCCGTGTTGTTCAGCACTTCCGTCAGCAAGTCTTCCAGCTTGTCGTTGCCGGCCAGCTTGTTGCGCAGGTCGGCCAGCTTGGTGCGCGCCTCAAGCAGCTTGCGCAAGGGGTCGACCTGGCGCACCACCGATTCCGGGCGGAAGTCATCCATCGAGCGGAAATGCAGGTCGACGGCGAACGTGCCGCCTGCCTCGCTGATGCGGTTCGGCACGGCGAAACGCGCCACCGGCTCTACGCCGGCCAGCACTTCGTCGAAGTTGTCGCGGTCGATGGCGACGAACTTGCGGTCCTTCAGGCGCTTTTTCTCGCTGTCCGGATTGCCGCCAAAGTCGCCCAGCACGCCGACCACGAAGGGCAGCTCCTTGTTTTCAATCGCGTCGCCAATCTCGACGTCATAGGTCATTTGCACGCGCGGCGCGCGTATCTTTTGCAGGCGTTTTTGTACGCTGTCGGACTTGGGCATGTCGCTTCCTTTGCAAGGGGATGGTGGGGATGCTGGCTTATTTCAGGCCGCTGAACGGGTCGGCCCCGCTGCCTTGCTGCGCCTCGCCTTTTGCCGCCGGCGTACCGGACCCGGATCTGGCCGCGCGCTTGCCAGCCGCCGGTGGGCGCCTGGCCGGCGGCACCAGCACCTCTTCGCCGATACTCGCGCGCAGCAGCTTGGCCAGGTCCTGCGCTTCCGAGCGCAGCGAGCCATTCAGATTGTTTTGCCGCGACAGGTCGGCCAGCGCCTTGCCGGACAGGCGCAAGCCGCTGACTGCGACGATGCTGTTGGCGACCTTGTCGTCCGGGTCGCGCTCCAACGCTTCGAGCGCATGGCCGATGGCGTCGCCGTACTGGCCGCGGTCGAACTTCATCTGCGCCATTTGCAGCCACGGCGCCTTGTCGGCAGGGTAGCTGCTGCCGCCGCCCTGAAGCAGGATCATGGCGCGCTCGTACTGGCCGGCGCGCGCGGCCGCATCGGCCTCGCTCATCACTTGCGCCAGGGTCGGCGCGGCAGATTTTTTTGGCGCCGGCTGATCTGGCGTGGCGCAGGCGACCAGCAGCAAGGCGCTGGCGAGGCAGGCAATACGGGGCAACATGGTGGCTGGCTTCATCGGGCATTCCTTCACGTGGAGGACGCTACCGCTGGGAAAGATGGGCGGCGCCTTGATGGAGGCCATTATTGATCGCCAATTTTTTGCCAGATTGAGATTAATCAGCAAAGAGGAAGTTCCACGCTACAGCCGCGTACAACGACATGAATCCTGATCTGACGCAGTAATTGTCTTGATCGCAGAAGGACTTTGCGCCAACGCAAGCAGGTCGCCCCTGCATGCGTTTAAATGACTGCAACACTTTTATTTCCACCCTCCACCTTGCAAAGATCACCCATGCCATCTGATACCCCGCTCCGCCGCCTGATCCGCGCCACCACGCCACTGCTGCCGGCCCTTCTGCTGGCCGGCTGCGCGGGCGGCGCCATCGGCACCCTGGCCAACGCGGCGCTGCAAATGGCCGGCGTGGCCAAGCCGCCACCGGAACTACCCGACGCACAAAAGCCGCCGCGCAATGTCAGCATCCGCCTGCATGCGGCGCAGCGCCTCAACACCGATGCCGCAGGCCGGCCGCTGGCGCTGGTGGCGCGCATCTACAAGCTGCGCCAGAGCGCCGCCTTCGAGCAGGCACCCTACGACAGCTTTCTCGACACGCAGCGTGAAAAGGCCGCGTTGGGCGCCGACCTGATGGAAGTGAAGGAAGTGCTGCTGGTGCCGGGCCAGCGCTACGAAGTGCAGGAAAAAGTCAGCAAGGAAGCGTATTTCATCGGCGTGGTGGCCTTGTTCCGCGCACCTGCGGCACAGCGCTGGCGCGCCACCTTTGCCGCCGCCGATGCGGAACGCGGCGGCATCACCGTCGGCCTGCATGCCTGCGCGCTCAGCGTCGGCGGCATGTCCACGCTGTCAGCCCCGCGCTGCCAGTAATACGATCAGACACGCCACACATTCAAGGAGAATCGAGATGGGCATGGCAGCGAAAATCTTGTGGGGAGAAGGCCTGTTCCTGCGGCCGCAGCATTTCCAGCGCCAGGACCAGTATCACGAAGCGCGTCTGCATCACACGGCAAGCGCGCTGCATCCCTACCTGTGGGGCGTGGCGCACATGGCGTGGGACTTGGCGGCGCTGAAGACGGGCACCTTGCGCCTGCATGCCCTGTCGGCGATTTTTCGCGACGGCGAAGTGTTCGAGGCGCTGGGCGACGGTGCACCCGGCAGCGATACCCTGCCCCCGCCGGTGGACCTGGAAGCGCTGCCGCCGGCGGTGCAGGAAGTGACGTATTATGCGGCGCTGCCCGTCCTCAACCGCGAAGGCATGAATTACACGGCGCAGGCGCCAACGGCAGGTACGCCTACAACCACGCGCTTTGCCCACACCATGCGCGCCACGCCCGACCTGTTTACGGAGTCCGCCATGGCCGACGTGGCCTACCTGAAGAAGACCGTGCGCCTGATTCCCGACAGCGAGGCGCGCGGCTCCTACGACTGCCTGCCGCTGATCGCCCTGCGGCGCACGGTATCGGGCGGCTTCGAGCCCGTGCCCTCGTTCATGGCCCCCAGCCTGGCGATCGCCGGCGCGCCGCGCCTGCAAGGCGTACTGGAACACCTGCTCGACGCATTGCAGGCAAAAGTGAGCGCGCTGCACGGCCACCACCGCGAGCCGAGCCGCAACGTGATCGAATTCCGCTCGGGCGACGTGTCCTCGTTCTGGCTGCTGCACACGGTCAGTACGGCCGCCGCCGCGCTGATGCACTATGTGCGCCATCCGGCCCTGCATCCGGAGCGCCTGTACGAGGCGCTGCTGGGTCTGGCTGGCGGCCTGCTCAGCTACTCCAAGCATTACACCCTGGCCAGCCTGCCCGCCTACGACCACGCGCAACCGGGCGCCTGCTTCGACGCCATCGACGCCATCATCCGCGAACTGCTCGACACCGTGATCTCGTCAAAGTATTTTTCCATCGCCCTGCTCGAGGACAAGCCGTCGTACTACCTGGGCAAGCTCGATTCGGGCAAGATCGACCAGCACACCACCTTGTACCTGGCGATACGCGCCGCCATGCCGGCCATCGAACTGGTGGAGGTGGTGCCGCTGCGGGTGAAAGTGGGCGCGCCCGACGACGTGGAAAAATGCGTGCTGACGGCCATGCCCGGCCTCAAATTGTCGCATGCGCCGCAAGTGCCGGCGGCCATTCCCGTGCGCCCCGACACCTATTATTTTGCGATTGAAAACCGTGGCGCGCTGTATGCGCAGATGCTCAAGGCGCAGTCGATTTCCGTGTACGTGCCGGCCGGCATACGCGACCTGCAGCTGGAACTGATCGCGGTGACGGCATGAGCCAGCTCATCGAACGGCGCGCGGCGCCCTCCTTGCTGGGACCACGCGGGGTCGCCCCGGCGGGCAGCAGCCGGCATGCCGGCAGCGCCCTGCTGGACCTGATGCACGAAGGCTTTTACATGCTGTTCATGCTGAAGCACGGTTCGGCGCCCGGCGACGAGCAAAGCTTCATGGATCGCATAACGGCCTTCCTCGACGACTTCGCGCGCGAAGCGAAAAAGATACGCGCCGATGACGACGATATCGAGGCGGCCAAGTATGCGTTTTGCGCCGCCGTCGATGAAATCATCCTGGCCTCGCCTTTCACCCTGCGCAAGCATTGGGAGCGGCGCCCGCTGCAGTTGCTGATCTTCGGCGACCAGCTGGCCGGCGAACACTTTTTCGACCGCCTCGACGCCTTGCGCGGCAAGGGCGCCATGCGCGTGCAGGCACTGCAAGTCTTCCACATGTGTTTGTTGCTGGGATTCCAGGGCAAGTATGCGATCGATGGCGGCGAAAAACTCAGCTATCTTACGGCGCGCCTGGGCGACGAGATCGCCCACATCAAGGGCAAGAGCCGTGGCTTCGCGCCGCGCGCGGCACGCCCCGACCAGGTGGTCAACAAACGCGGCAGCGACGTGCCGCTGTGGGCGCTGTCGAGCTTTTTCGCCCTGCTGGCCATCTGCGCCTACCTGGGCCTGAAAACGCATCTGACGCGCGGCACGCAAACGACGCTGGCCGCGTATGCGGACCTGGTCAAACTGGCGCCAAGCCCGGCGAATTTGACCATTACCTTGCCGTGATCATTGCGCGATTCTGAACTCGATGCGCCGGTTTCTCGCCCGGCCATCGGCCGTGGCGTTGCTGGCCACGGGACGGTCCGGCCCCTGGCCCGACACCAGCACGGTATCGGCCACGACGCCTTTGCTGGCCAGGTAGGCGCGCACGGCTTCGGCACGCGCCTGGCTCAGGGCCACATTGCTGGCGCGCAGGCCCGTGTCGTCCGTGTGGCCGATTACCTCCACCTTGCGACCCCGCAACCTGAGCATGACGGCCGCCATCTCGTCGAGGATGGCCTGGCCCGCCGGCGTGATAGAAGCCTTGCCGCTGTCGAATTCGATAATGCGTTTATCCAGCACCGCATCGAGCAAGCCCTGCTCGGCCTCGGCCGCCTTGACCCGCAAGCCATTGTTGACGACATACGTGGGATTGAGGCTGGTGGCGATGTCGCTGGCGATCTGCTGGCGCTGCGCCTCGTTCGCCACTTCGCCGCGCACGCTGACGTTGTTGCCGGCTATGCTGATCTGCCCCCGTGAAATGAGCTTCAGGTTCGGCGCGATCAGCTTTTGCACGTAGGCGTTCCAGTTGGCCGGCACGGCCACGTTGCCGATGGCGATCTGGTCGACCACGCGCTCGGCGCCATACAGTTCGCGCAGGCGGGCCAGCACGGCCGCCTTGCCCGCCTCGTCGGCCAGGGTGCCCGTGACGAGGATCTGCCCCGGCATCGGCGTCTGGGGTGTTTGCGCCTGGGCGCGGCAGGGGGCGGCCGCAGGAAGCAGCAGCGGCAGCAGCAGGAACATGACAGGAATTTTCATCGCAGTCCTTCAGGTAAAGGTATCGGCAAACATGGCGCAGGCCGAGCGCAGCGACAGCTGCTCCTGCTGCAGGCAGGCGGAAAACTGGCGCAGCGCCGCATCGTCTCCCAGTTGCTCCTCGACCCAGTCCAGCTGGTCGAAGACGATCAGCCGTTCGCTGCCGGCCTGCGGATCGATCAGCGCGCGCAAGCCATGCGGGTCGGCGCCGCAAAAGCCGATCACCAGCACGGGCGCCTCGTCGAGGTGGGAAAAGAACAGCGCCAGTTCGAAATCGGCCTGGCGCAGGAAAGGCGCGATCAGGTGCAGCCAGAAGCTGGCCACCAGTTCGCGCAGCTGCGCGTCTTGCGGCAGCGGCAGCACCAGGCTTTTTTCCGGGCGCGGCAAGCCGCTCTGGCGCACCGGCTGCAGCAGCAGGCCCAGGCCCAGCAGCAATTCGCGCACCGTCACGGGAAACGCGGGCGAAGCCAGCATGGTCTGCAGGCCATGCAGCGTCTGCGCCTGCAAAAAGGCCGCCAGCCGCGCCGCATGGCACGGCGCTACCGGTTCGACCTCGACCACGTTACCGGCCAGCGCCAGCAGGGCCGGTCCCGGTTCCGGGCTGGCCACGATGCCTTGCGACAGCTGCTCCACGCGCTGCCACAGGGGCGCGAGCGCCAGCGGGCTGCAAGCGACAAAGGCTTCGGCGTCATGGACTTCCAGCGCGCCCATGGCCATGAAGGGAAAGCGCCGCTGCGACTGGTCGTTGCTCGCTTCCAGGCGCCCGGCGATGGCGCGCCGGCTGCGCGTGCCGACAAAGGCAAAGCGCAGCGGCGGCAAGGCGTCGTAATTGAGCTTCCAGCGCGGCGCCACCGTCAGGGCAGTCATGACCTGCGCCAGCCAGTCGTCGAGCAGCTGCACCAGGGCGTGATTGTCGCAAGCCTTGATGAAATCGCCGCGCGCGGGGATCTTGCCGAAGTAACCGAGGCGCACCTGCTGTTGCGCGCGCATCATGGCGCCACTCCGGGCATGGCTGCGGCGGCGATGGCCGGTGCCGGCGCCGGTACTGGCACGGCAGGTGCGCCGACGATGGTTTCGGGCAGCTGCATGCCGCGAAAGCCCTGCTCCTGCAGCGCCGCAGTCCCGCCCGCGCCCGTCGCCGTCGTTTCCGCGCTGCTGGTGATTTTCAGGTCGACCGCCACGGCCACCTCGCCGCGCACCCAGCGCAGCTCGAACACGCCGCCCTCCTTGCGTTTCTTGCTCGCCGCATCGATCATGCGCTTCAAGCCGAATTGCCCCGGCTCGTTGAACAGCTCCAGCGTACGCCCGTCGAAGGTGACGGCGGTGATGCGCGCGCCCTGGACGCCGGACGCGCCCTGCGGGCCCGGATGGATCATGTTCGTCCACTGTGCCGGGGTGTTGCGGTAGCGCAGCTGCTGGCCATCGATCTCCAGCGTGTATTCCAGGGTGCCCGGCGCGGGCGACGGCTGGATCTGGAACACCGTTTGCGCCGCCGTCGAAGTGGCCGCCACGCCGCCCGCGCCCAGCGGCGCGATCCAGCCGGGGAAGCGCGCCACCACCTGCGGCGCCAGGCTGATGCCCATGTCGGCCCAGGTGCGCGGCGCCAGCACGTCGCCGCGCCGCACCACCAGCGGTCCCATGGAGGTGGTGACGAATTTCGCCACCAGGCCTTCCGGGCCGAAGAACTGGCCGATCTCCAGGTTGCTCGCCTCGATGCGCGCCGTGGGCGCAAACGGATATTTGTTGGCCAGCGATTTCTGGAACGGTTCATACACTTGCGCCGCCCAGGTCTTGTTGATATCGAGTTCGGCCGGCGCGACGATGACGGCAAAGGTCTGCATCAACGGGCGCACGAGGATGGGACGAAGCGCCTGCTTTTGCGCGTCGCTCATCCCCGTGAGCACCTGCTCGTCGACCAGTTTCAGGGCGTCGGCCAGTTCGGAACCGCTGCCCTCCAGGGTCTGCTGCATGAACTGGCGCGCGCCCGGCCCAGCGTCGCCCTGGTTCTTCAGCAAGTTCAAACGGCTGCGCAACTTCGACAGCGCCTCCAGATACGCGCGCATCAGCGAGGCATTGTTGTCCCTGACCGCCACCAGCTTGCCCACGCCGGCAAATTCGCGTCCCACGGGACCCATGGGTTTATCCAGGCGGGCCGGGTCGAGCTGCGCATTGAGGCCGGGATTGGCCGTCAGTGGCGACGGCGCGCGGCGCAGCACGGTTTCCTTGAACCAGGCGATGATGCCCCGCTCGGCTTTGCGCAATTGGGCATTGTGCAAGGCCGGGTTGTCCCACGAGGTTTCCTCGTAAATGGTGGTCAGCAATTTGGCAATCGGCGACGCTTGCGGGTCGCCCAGGCGGTTCATCGCCTGCACTGCGCCGTCAAAACCTTTCAGGTCGGCGACGGCGACGCCCTGCACGAATTTTTGCCACTCGCGCGCGTAGTCGGCCTTGTACATGGCCACCAGGTTTTTCTCGATCTGCTCCGGACTGCCTTCCAGGGTCAGGTCGTCGGTGGTAGCGCTTTTCAGCACCCAGTCGGCGCTTTGCAGCTCGCGGTTGGCGGCATCGCGAAACGCGCCCTCGACGAATTTTTCCCAGGCCTGGCGCGTAAAGGCGCCGGAGACGGCGTAACTGCCCGCCAGCAGCGCCTGATCCTGTTCGCCGACGATGCGCGCCACCGTCATGCCGGGAAAGCGCGTCGAGGCGCGCGCCTTGACGTCGGCATACACGCGCTCGCGCGCCGGCATGCCGCGCACCACGCGGCGCAGGTTTTCGCGTGCCTGGTCGACCAGCGCCAGCTTCTGCTCGATGCGCGGCCAGGACGGGTCGCCGATCTGCGCCAGGTAAAACGTCAGCAGCCGTTCGGCGCTGCGTATCATCTGCTCGCGCGGCATGGCGCCCCGGTTGCCCTCCAGCCAGCCGCGCCAGAAGCGCGTCAGCTGGTCGTTCAGATGGCTGCTCTCGGCATGCGTCTTATCGGCCAGCATCAGATAGGTTTTCAGCGCGTTGTAGGCATCTTCCACGTTCGTCGCGCTGGCCGCCTGGTACTGCACGCTGCGCGGCGCGGCGGGTGCTGCAGTGGACGATGCGGCAGCCGGCGTCTGCGGCGTGCGCGCCGTGGGCTGCAGCTGGTCGGCGCTGGCGTTCATCTCGAACAGCAGGGCTTCCAGCGCGCCCGCCACGGGGATGAGCATGACCTGGCGCGCACCGGCAAAATATTCCTCGCGCAGCTTGCGTTCAAGCAGCTCACCCTGGTACAGGCCCAGGCGCAAGGACCAGGGCCGTTGCGTGCGGTACGCTTCCAGCTGCTCGATACGATCCTGCAAGATTTCCAGCGCTTCCAGGCGCGACTGCAAGTCCAAACGCCGCTCCTGCAGCTTCAGCACTTTATTCAGATCGGCCTCGACGTTGGCCACCAGTTGCCGGTTGCCCAGGTAGGACCAGCTCCAGCCGCCCAGGCAGGCGCCCAGCGACACGGTGGCGGCAAAGAACACGGCATATTTGAAGCGCAGCTTGGCGCGGTTGGCATAGTTGGCGACCAGGTGCTTGTCGGCAAAGATCACCTTGCGGAACAGCTCCAGCAGGAAATAGCCATGCTGGCGCGCACCCGCTGGCACTGGAGCCGGGGCCGGGGCCGGGGCGAAGGTGAGGTCGAAGCGGCGCGCCACCTGCTGCGAGGAGGCACTGACGGGCTCGCCTTCCTGCAGCGCGCTGGTAAAGTAAAAGCCGCGGAACACAGGCTGGAACTGGAACGGGTTTTCCTCGAACAGGGTGGCGATGAAGGCACGCAGGGCCGGCTTGATGGCGGAAAATTCCAGTGGAAAAGTAAATACGCCGGGCGCCATCGTCTTGCGTTGCCGGTGCGCCATGTTGGCCAGGCTCAGCTCCGTCAAGCCATCGTGCAATTCATCGTAACTCTGGTCGAAAAAGGCCAGCAGGTCGGCCGTGGGCAGCTTGCGCTGGTACGGCATGGTGGCGCCCCAGACGCGCTCGCGCTCGCTGCGCTCGGCCTCCGCGAAAAACTCCGTGAAACCGGCGATCAGGTCCGCCTTGGTAAACACGATGTACAGGGGCGCGAACACTTCCAGGCGTTCGATGACATCCTGCACGCGCTTGCGCAGGCTGCGCGCCAGTTGCATGCAGACATCGGGGTCGCCTTTCAATTCGGCAATGCTGACGGCAATGAGGATGCCGTTGATGGGTGCCTTGCGCCGGTATTTTTTCAGCAGGTCGAGAAAGCCGAACCATTCGCCGCGGTGCTCGTCGACGACGCAATAGCGGCCCGCCGTGTCGAGCACGATGCCGTCCGTGGTGAAAAACCAGTCGCAGTTGCGCGTGCCGCCCACGCCTTGCACGATCTTGCCGTCGGCGAAGGGAAACTGCAGGCCCGAATGCAGGATGGCGCTGCTCTTGCCGGCAGCCGGATTGCCGATGATCATGTACCACGGCAATTCGTACAGGGCGGCAGCGCCCGATTTGAGGCCCAGCTTGGACATCTTGATGGTCTCGATGGCGGCCAGCATGCCCGTGCGCACGGCGCCGAGCTCGTCCTGCTGGGTGCTGCCGACCGTGGACGCCGAAGCGGCCTGCGCGGCGGCGATCTCGGCTTCGTTGAGGATGGCCTGCCCCAGCGCCTGCGCATCGCGCCGCGCGCGGCGCCGGCGCCATAGCCACAGGCCCAGCCAGGTGACAAAGGCCAGCAGCAGCAAGGCCAGCGCCCAGACCAGCGCCACTTCCAGCACCTCGGCGCCAAGGTACAGGAAGACGGCCAGTGCCACGAAGCCGAAGATGGTCAGATTGCGGCTGTCGGTGAGGAAATGCCAGATTCGTCGCAGCATGATGAGCCCAGGGTGAGGTCGCAAAGCAGGAGGAACGCCGCCGCGCAGCGAGGCGGAGTCGGCCCATGCTGACAGCAATGCGGCGCGCCTTTGTTGACATATGACAAGTACCAGGCATCAGCGCGCGGCATGCGCTGGCGCACCATTGACGCCGCGCAAGCAAGCTTGCAGCTGTGAAAATCAGGCCGCTGCATGGCGCTAGAATGGCTGGCGCGGCTTACTTGCCCAGCACGCGCGGTTGCGGCAATTCCGTGTGGCCAAAATCCATCATGGTCCAGCGCCCGCCCCAGCGCAGGCCCACCGATTCGGCCGTCACGCCATATAAACGGTAGCCGCGCATGGCCCAGGCATTTTTTTCAGAAATGATGAGCTTTCCTTCATGCATGAATGCGCAATCGGCTGCCAGGCCATACTGGTGATAGCTTTGAAACGCCCTGGCGTTCGTCACGTTCGGGCCGGCCGCTGCCAGCTGGTCCTGGCGCGCGGGACTGCGATAGCCTTCCAGCAAGACCATGTCATAGCCATGCACGTCTTTCATGATCTTGAAGACCAGCAGCAGGCGCTGCGCGAAATCGTGGTCGAGCAATTGCCAGTTGCGGCTGGCGCCGCCCAGCAGCGGACGCAGCTGCGTTACTTCCGCAGTGGAAAACAGCAGCGGCGGCAAGGCCGGCGGCGGCACCAGCTGCTCGCCCTTCAGCAAGTCGCTGACCTGGTCATTGATCGCGTGTTGCTGGTCGGCATAGCCGCGCAAGGCGATGCGGTCGCTGGACAGCCAGGCCAGCAGCGGCGGCACGATGACCAGCACGCTGCCTGCCAGGCTCAGCCAACGATGCCGGCACAGCAGCTGCCAGGCGCGCGTCATGCCCGAGCCCGTGTGCCCTTGCACGCGCTGCCACTGCGCGCCGCTGCCGCCCTTCAGGTGCCGCGCGCGCCGCTGCATGCGCCAGCCCAGGTTGACGAGCGTGTGCAGCACGATGGCCCGGCCGCCGGGGAACAGCAGCAGCCAGCAGGCAAAACAGGCGAGCAGGAAATACATCAGGACCAGGGCGACGAACATGGGGCGCTCCGTGACATGGATAGTCGGGGCCGGACAGCAATTTCCCGGCGGTATCGCTAGATCGTAGGCGTCTGCCGCCCGCATGAGCGCGGTTTACATCAAGGACAGTCGAGTTTGATCCACTGCGGAGGTGATATTTTGTCTTTACTGAAAACCGGGAATGGCCAGGCGCGCGGTCCGAACCTGCTGAGCAAGGCCGGCGCGCCTATCGAAGGCAAGGGTATCCTGTCACAGCTCGAACACGGCGTCGCCGCGCCTGCGGCCATGCCGACGCTGCGCTGGCAGCCTGGCTGGCGGCACTGGGCCGCTGGCGCGCTGTGCCTGGCGGTGCTGATCACGGCCGTACTCGCCTATGATAAGCAAGTCCCGCCCCTGCCGCCAGCGCCCGCCACGGCCATGACACCGCCCGGAATGCCGGTGCCAACAGTACTGCCGCACGCGCTGCAGGCGGCCACCATCGTCAACACGGCGGCAGCGCCCTTGCCTGCGGCGGCGGCAGCGACGGCAAGCGCAAGCGCGCCGCGCAAGGCGCTAGCGCCCGCGCGCCAGGTCGCCGCGCGTGCACAGGGGCCAAGGCCGGCTGTCGCGCCCGGCGACAGCGATGTCGCCTTGCTGACGGCGATGGTGGCCCATGCGCACCGGCAGGAAGGCACGGCAGCGCCCGTGCGCGACGTGGTGCTGCGCAGGCAGGAAGAAGAAACGGCGGAACTGTTGCGGCGCTGTCAGCAACTGGGCCTGATCGAAGGCATGCTGTGCCGCTCGCGCATCTGCTCGGGCCGCTGGGACAGCGATCCCGCCTGCCATTGAAAAACTCATGTGTTTCGCGGCTGAGTGGCGGCGTCCATGCGGCCTTGCAAAAAGCCTGCCATCAGCGCCAGCAAAGCCTGCGGCTGTTCCTGGTGCGGCGTATGGCCGCACTGCTCGACCATGGCGGGCACGGCGTTGAGGGCCTGCGCCACGATCGTGTCGACCTGGGCCGCGCTGCCGTACTGGTCCTCGCTGCCCTGCAGCACCAGCGCCGGGCATTCGACGGAGGGCAGCAGGTATTCGATGTTCCAGAACTGGAACCCATAGCTGAGCCAGGTGTCCGACCAGGCCTTGAAGATGGTTTCCGTCTTGTCGCCATGGTATTTCGCCAGCGCGCGCAGCTTGCCAGCGCCAAACGCCGCGTCCGCCACGCGGATGCCGTCGAGCGTGATGCCTTCGACAAACACGTGCGCCGCTTCGGTGATGATGCCGCGCAAGCGCGGCGGCTGCTGCGCCGCATAGATCAGGGCGATGCTGCCGCCATCGGAGTGGCCGACGAGAAAATGGTCCTGCCACGGCAGCAGTGCGGCTAGCACCTGCGGCAACTCGCACAGCGCGTAGTCGTGCAAATAATGAAGTTGGCGGCGCGCCGCCAGCGGCGACGACTGCCCATAGCCGTGGCGGTCATACAGCAAGCCGCGGCAGCCCGTCGCCTGGCACAGCTGCGCGGGAAAATCTTTCCACATCGCACAGCAACCGAGCCCCTCGTGCAGGAATACCAGGCAGGGCTTGGCAGGGTCGCCTTCGATCAATTCGTAATAGATATCGGTTTCGGCACTCAGGTTCAGTATCGGCATGGGCTAGGCTCGCAACGGGTTGCGCATCGACAGGTCGGCTGGGGCTATTGTGCCATTGTCCTGTGCGGCGTGCGTGACGACCCGTAAAAATAGCCTGCGGGAAAAGATCTTGCCGCCTGCCTGCAAGATGTTTGCGCCAGCACAAGTGAGCACCATTTTTCCGGCCGCCATGCGCGCTTTTTGCCTGCGCGTTTGCCTAGAATGACTTACTCCAACAGCATGGAGCAGGCGGCTACCTTATCAGCCAGGACGTGACACTGGCCGTCACGACAACAGATAGGGCGTCTTGCCGCACAACGACAGGCGCGGCATCCAAACTATCGATCAGGAGTACATCATGGATATGAAAGTAGAACATCGCACCGGCAGCAACTTGGCATTAGAAGAAACTGTTACACCGATGGAGCAGGACGGGAAAAGTGCAAAAGGCGCTGCCGCACAGGACTTGAACCTGAGCGCCGCCGCCTTCACCACCTATTACACGTGGACTGCCAATGGCGTGCATCCTTCGGTCAACTTCACCAATGCCAACGTGAAGGCCAATTCGCGCGTGCTGCTCAACATCAGCGAATATGGCGCGAATGCCCAGGACCGTTTCATCGGCGCCGCCCGCATGGCCGTGTACAACATCGCGCCGTATAACGGCGGCTTCCGTGCCTGGGTGGATATCTCGTGGGGCAGCCCGCTCAAGGTGCGTTTCGACGTGTTTGTCGATCCCTGATCCGGGAAACACTGCGCGTGCCCCTGCCGCGAGCGGGCCGGCATCGCGCACGTCGAGACACTGAAGCAATGGCCAGCGCGAACGGGAAACCGTGCGCGCATGACAAAAGGGCCACGTGTTGCCACGTGGCCCTTTGCTGCTGCTTGTTCTGGCTCCCCGACCTGGACTCGAACCAGGGACCTGCGGATTAACAGTCCGTCGCTCTACCAACTGAGCTATCAGGGAAAGGAGGCCGAATTATATACGTCAAAATTTCTCATGTCCAGTCGTTACTACATCGTTTGTTAGCCCAAAGTAGTAATGTCCCCTTCGTGCAAAGTAGTAATGTCCCCTTTTGGGATAAACGGGCACGAAATCATGGTGACGCAGATGAGCGACAAGGAAGTGCTGAGATCCCAGCTGATGGCGCAGCTGGTTGAAGGCATGCTGAGCCAGCAAGAGGCCTCTGAGCGGCTCGGTGTGAGCGTACGCCAGATCAAACGACTCAAGCGTCGCTACGTTGTCGCAGGCTCTGCGGGCCTGGTGGCGGCGCTGCTGATGTAAGCCGCACCACAAAAAAAGCCGTTCAGTCTGCACTGAACGGCTTTTTTACGTCTGGCGAAACGAGCTACAAGGCTTACAGGATGGTCGCCAGCGCGCACTGCCGGTAATGGGCTGCAGCCTGTTCCGTCTGCTGCAAGGCATCGTGCATCTGTGCCAGCTTCAGGTGGGCGTCGCGCACCATTTGCGGCTCGTTCGCGTCCGATAAAGCCTGCTCCAGGTGGCGCTGGGCCTTGCCCCACAGTTTTTGCTTGAGGCACAGGGTACCCAGGGTCAGCGCCAGTTCCGCGTCCAGCGGACGCTGTTTCATCCATTGCTCGCAATGCTCGATCTGCAGCAGCAGGGCCGGCGTGCCGGCGGGCGCCGCCGCTTCGCGGTAGGCGCGCACGACGCGCTCGTCCCAGTCGGCGGCCAGCGACTCTTCGCACACGAGGCGCGCTTCATCGTGCAGGCCGCGCGCATTCAGGGCCGTAGCGGCGCGGCAGGCGATATACGGCTTGACCCGGTCGCTGCTGGGCACGGTCGACCATACGCGCATCAAGGATTCAGCGTCATGCGACGGGTCGGACAGTAAATGCTCGTAGGCCAGTTCGCGCAGGCGCGACGACAGGGCCGGATGCAGGGCGCGGTGCTTGTCGAGCGAACGCACGAGGCGCAGCACTTCCGGCCAGTTCTTTGCCTGCTGTTCGGCTTTCAGCGACCATTGCAGCGCGTGGATATGGCGCGTGCCGCTGGCATTGAGTTCGCGCACGGCCGCCAGGGCCGCTTCCGGCTGATGGTCGTCGACCAGCAATTCCGTCACCGTCATCAAACGCGCCGTCTTCAGGCTGGCATCGCCTTCGACTCTGGCCAGCCAGCTGTCGCGGCGCTCGGACTGGCGCATGCGGTGCGCGGCGCGCGCGCCGATCAGCGCGGCCAGGCCGGCGTTTTCTTCCAGTTCCGCGGCGCGCAAGGCAGCTTTTTCCGCATGGCCGAAACGGCCTTCGAACAGGGCTTTCAAGGCTTCGCGCAAGCCCTTGTTGCCATCGCGCTCACGCTTGCGCTGGCGGTAAGCCGCTACTTGGGCCGGCATGCGCACGGTGCCGCGCACGGCGCGCACCAGCAGGTACAGCAGCACGAACAGCACGACCTGCAGCAGCAGGAAGAAGTTCAGCGACAAGTCGATGCGGTATGGCGGATAGAACAGCACCACGTTGCCGGGATTGAAACGGGCCGTCACGGCGATACCGATCGCCGCGGCCATCAGGGCGAGTAACCAGAGAAATAGACGCATGGGCTCAGGACTTCGCTTTGTAGTTGCGCACAGCCGCCAGGCTGTCGGACAAGGTTGGCATCTCGATGGCCAGGTTGCTGCCCTGCACCTGGCGCAGCAAGGCTTGCGCCGTCTGCGTACCCTTGGCGCGGGTATCGAAATACTTGGCCAGCGCATCCTGGGCGGCGATCAGATCATTCCTGAACGCTGTTTCATTGCGCGACAACAAGGCCATGCGGGCATTCAGCAAGCGCAACTTGACGTTTTCGCGCAAGAAATACGCTTGCGTCGGCGACAGCATCAGCGCTTCCGGCGTGTCGACGCGGCGGATGCGGATCAATTGACGCACGTCATTCCACATGTCGCCGCTCCAGGTATTGAAGCCGTCGCGCACTTTTTGCAGCAGCGGTTCCGGCGCCGGTGGACCCACCAGCTTGCCACTGGCATCGCGCACGGGCTTGGCCCCGGCCTTGGCCTTGCCCGGTTTTTCCGGCGCGGCCGGCAAGGCCGGCGTTTCGTCGGACAGCATCGGCAAGGCGTCGATCTGCGCGATCACGGCATCGAGGCGCAGGGCCACGCCGGTCGAATCGACGCTGGGCAGGGCCTTGAGTTTTTCCATGTCGCGCCCGATGGCGCGGCGGATGGTGATGAATTGCGGCTTGTCGGAACGCGACAGGCTGCGGTCCGCGTTTTGCAGGGCGATCAGCGCGCCGGGCACGTTGCCGGCCAGTTGCAGCTGCTGGCTGGCCGTCGACAGCACTTGCTCGATTTCCGTCAGCGCCCACTCGTCGCGGTTCTTCGACAAGTCGTTATACAGTTGTTCCAGCGCCAGCTGCTGGCTTTGCGTTTCGCTCTGGCGATTTTCCAGCGCGCCCACCTTGATTTGCAGCTCTTTCGTGCCTTCTTGCACGTTGCGCGCCAGCACGCCCGTTTCGGCATTGCTGACATCGCCTTTTTGCAGGCGCTTGGCCACTTCTTCGCGCAGGTTGCGGATCTGCTTGCTGGTCGACCAGCTTTGCGCAGCCAGCAGCACGGCCAGCACGATGACGGCGATGCTCATGGGCTTTTGCAGCTGTTCGAGCAGGGTCGGCGCGCGGCCGGCAGGTTGGTCGGCCGCCTGCGGCGCCGTCTTCACGGCGCTGCCAGGCGTTGCATTCGGTTCGGAGAGTGTAGGCATTTCGTTCATGGTCGTGATTGTAACGCGGCGAGCACTCCTGCGTCGCCTGATCCAGTCAAGGTGACACGGGCAAAACCCAGGGCCGCCGCCGTTTGTGCAATGCGCGCGTGCGGTACGATCAGATGCTGCTGTTGCATTTTCACAACAGCCATCTTTTCAGCATCCATTTCGCCCAGTAGCGCCAGCAAACCGCGCAGCGCTTCCGAGCTGGTGATGATCCAGTCATTATTATGCTGCAACAGCTTTTCCAGGGTCGTCCGCAAGGCCGGCGTCAGCGTTGGCACCTTGCGGCGGTAGGCCGTGACGAACGCGACTTCGGCGCCGGCGGCGCGCAAGCCGTCAGCCAGATAGTCGCGTCCGCCATCGCCGCGCACGATCAGCACGCGCTTGCCGCGCAGGGCCGGCAAGTCCAGCGCCAGCAACAAATGTTCGGAGTCGCTGCGCGCCGTATCGAGCGGACTGGTGATGCTGGCGTTGGCGTGCGTGACGCCATGCGCGGCCAAGGCCATCCGGCTGCCCTCGCCCACCACCGCCAGCGGCACACCTGGCGGCCAGGCGGGCAGGTGCGCAAAGACGCAATCGATGGCGTTCGGCGAAACGAACGCCACCAGGTCGTATTCCGTCAGGCGCGCCAGCACGGCTTGCAACTGCGCGCATTCGTCCGCGCCGTCAAGCGCATGGATTTCCAGCAGCGGCAGCAGGGTCACGGGCCAGCCCAGCGCCGCGATGTTGGCGGCCAGCGGCCCCGCTTGCGCCGCGGGCCGCGTGATCACCACGCTGTCAGGCATGCGGCGCCAGGCCTTCATGGTTGTCGGGGGTGACGGCGCACGAGGCGAGGATGCCGGCGGCGTCCTGGCCGCGCAGCAGCTCGGCCACCTGTTCGCCCAGCAGTTCCGGCGCGCTGGCCGGGCCACTCACTTCAGCGCTGGCCATGCGCGCGCCGTCCGGCGTGGCGACCATGGCGCGCAAACGCATCTGTTCGCCCTCGACGGTGGCAAACGCGGCCAGCGGAATCTGGCAACTGCCGCCGAAGATCTTCGACACTTTGCGCTCGGCCGTGACGGCTTGCGCCGTATCAGTATGGTTCAGCGGCGCCAGCAAGCGCACCAGGTCGGCGCAGTCAACGCGCCCGCTGCGAATTTCGATCGCCATGGCGCCCTGGCCGGCGGCCGGCAAGCTGTCTTCCGGCGCCAGCACGGCGCGGATGCGCGATGCCAGGCCCAGGCGTTTCAGGCCGGCGGCGGCCAGGATGATGGCGGCATAGTCGCCACGGTCGAGCTTGCCCAAACGCGTATCGAGGTTGCCGCGCAGGGGCAGAATCGTCAAGTGCGGATAGCGCGCGGCGATCAGCGCCTGGCGGCGCAAGCTGCTGGTGCCGACGACGGCGCCGTGCGGCAGCTCGGCCAGGCTGGCGTAATCGTTCGACACGAACGCGTCGCGCGGGTCTTCGCGCTCGAGGATGGCGGCCAAGGCAAAGCCTTCCGGCAACTCCATCGGCACGTCTTTCAGCGAATGCACGGCCAGGTCGGCGCGGCCTTCTTCCATCGCCACTTCCAGCTCCTTGACGAACAGGCCCTTGCCGCCGACCTTGGACAGGGCGCGGTCGAGAATCTGGTCGCCGCGTGTGGTCATGCCGAGAATTTCAACGCTACACTGCGGATACAGGGCGGCCAGGCGCGCGCGCACGTGTTCAGCTTGCCACATGGCAAGACGACTCTCGCGCGTGGCGATCACCAGGCGGGCCGGTATATGTACGGACAATTCGTTCGGGGTCAATTCGGATGCTTTCAAAACAAGTTCTTTCGCTGTGGCTGTCATTGTCGTTGCCATTTCGCCCGTCCGATATCAGTTGTATCGGGTGGCGCCCGGCGTCGCTATAATCGTTATCTCTTAGCCTAGAAGGCCAAGTCAGGCTAGCGTCCATGTTGAAGACCACAAATTTTATCATGCGCCCCCTCCCCTCTGCGGCCAAACGCCCGGTGCGATCCACATTCCCTTGCTTTTACACTTACTTTGGTTCTTTATTATGCTCAATGACGCAGTAGCACCAGAAATAGTTCCAGCGGCCGGCTCCGACAAGGATGCGCCGCTGAAAGAAGACATCCGCCTGCTGGGCCGCCTGCTGGGCGACGTGCTGCGCGAACAGGAAGGCGACGCTGTCTTCAATGTGGTGGAAACCATACGCCAGACGTCCGTGCGCTTCCGCCGCGAAGCGGACGCGGGCGCCGCGCTGGAACTCGACGCCATGCTGAAAGAACTGAGCCGCGAACAGACGATTTCCGTGGTGCGCGCCTTTTCCTACTTTTCGCACCTGGCCAACATTGCAGAAGACCAGCACCACATCCGCCGCCGCCGCGCCCACTTGCTGGCCGGCTCGCCCGCGCAAAAGGGCAGCGTCAGCTTCGCCCTGAAAAAACTGCGCGCCGCCGGCGTGCCGCGCAAGACGGTCGATACCTTCTTCCAGGACGCCCTGATTGCGCCCGTGCTGACGGCCCACCCGACGGAAGTGCAGCGCAAGAGCATCCTCGACGCCGAGCACGACATCGCGCGCCTGCTGGCCGAGCGCGACCTGCCGCAGACACCGAAAGAGCGGCACGCCAACATGCAGCTGCTGCGCTCGCGCGTGGCCACCCTGTGGCAAACGCGCATGCTGCGCTACTCGAAGCTGACGGTGGCCGACGAGATCGAAAACGCCCTGTCCTACTACCGCATCACCTTTTTACGCGAGCTGCCGGGCCTGTATGACGATATCGAGGAAGATATCGCCGCCGAATACCCGAACGGCGACGGCACCATCGAACCGATCAACGCCGCCTACGTGCAGATGGGCAGCTGGATCGGCGGCGACCGCGATGGCAACCCGAACGTGAATGCGGGCACCATGCAGCATGCGCTGGCGCGCCACGCCACCACCATCCTCGACTTTTACCTCGATGAAGTGCATGCGCTGGGCGCGGAATTGTCCGTCTCGACCCTGATGGTGGGTGTGAGCGCCGAACTGCAGGCGCTGGCCGAGCAGTCGCCGGACGCCTCGCCGCACCGCAGCGACGAACCGTACCGCCGCGCCCTGATCGGCATCTATGCGCGCCTGGCCGCCACGGCCCGCGCGCTGGGCGCCACCAACATCCTGCGCAAGGAAGTGGGGCCGGCCGCCGCCTATCCGGACGCGGCCGCGTTTGTGGCCGACCTGCGCACCATCGTCGCCTCACTCGAATCGCACCACGGCATCGCCCTCGTGCGTCCCCGTCTGGCTACCCTGGCGCGCGCGGCCGACATCTTCGGCTTCCACCTGGCGTCGCTCGATATGCGCCAAACCTCCGACGTGCACGAGCGGGTGCTGGCCGAACTGTTCGCGAAAAGCGGCGTGGCCGCCGACTACACGACCCTGTCCGAGAAAGACAAACAAGCCCTGCTGCTGAACGAACTGGCTCAGCCGCGCCTGTTGTACTCGCCCTATATCGCCTACGCCACGGAAACGGATTCCGAACTGGCGATTTTGCGCGCGGCGCGCGACATCCGCCAGCGCTACGGCGCGCGGGCCATCCGCAACTACATCATCTCGCACACGGAAACCGTGTCCGACTTGCTGGAAGTGTTGCTGCTGCAAAAAGAAACAGGCTTGCTGCGCACCGACTGGAAGGCCGGGAGCGACGGCGACAGCACCTGCGAGCTGATGGTCATCCCCCTGTTCGAGACGATACCCGACCTGCAGCGCGCGGCCGGCATCATGAGCCAGGTGATGGCCTTGCCCTTGGTCAAGCAATTGATCGCCAAGCAGGGACAGTTGCAGGAAGTCATGCTCGGCTATTCTGATTCGAACAAGGATGGCGGTTTCCTGACCTCCAACTGGGAACTGTACAAGGCGGAACTGGCGCTGGTGTCCGACTTTCAGAAGGCCGGCGTCAAGCTGCGCCTGTTCCATGGCCGCGGCGGTACGGTAGGCCGTGGCGGCGGACCCAGCTACGAAGCCATCCTGGCCCAGCCGCCGGGCACCGTCAACGGCCAGATCCGCCTGACGGAACAAGGCGAGATCATCGCCTCGAAGTTTTCCAACGCGGAAATCGGCCGGCGCAACCTGGAATTGCTGGTCGCCGCCACCCTGGAAGCGAGCCTGGCGCCGCAGGAAGCCAATCCGGCCCGCAACAGCCAGCTGGCGCAATTCGAAGCCGTGATGGCGGAGCTGTCAGACCTCGCCTATCACGCCTACCGCCACCTCGTGTATGAAACACCGGGTTTTACGGAATATTTCTTCTCGGCTACGCCGATTGCGGAAATCGCCGAACTGAACCTCGGTTCGCGCCCTGCCTCGCGCAAGGCCAACCAGCGCATCGAAGACTTGCGCGCCATTCCCTGGGGCTTTTCCTGGGGCCAGTGCCGCTTGCTGCTGCCGGGCTGGTTCGGCTTCGGCAGCGCCATCGACGCGTGGATCAAGCAGGCCGACGGCGCCGCGAAAGATGAAAGAATCGCCACCCTGCGCGCCATGTACGCCGAATGGCCGTTCTTTGCCACCTTGCTGTCGAACATGGACATGGTGCTGGCCAAGACGGACCTGGCGATTGCCTCGCGCTATGCGGAACTGGTGGCAAATCAGGACTTGCGCGAACGCATCTACAAGTGCATCACGGACGAGCATGGCAACACCTTGCGCTGCCTGGAGCTGATCACTGGCAACACGGAGCGCCTGGCGGGCAACCCGCTGCTGGCCCGCTCGATCCAGAACCGCTACGCCTATCTCGATCCGCTGAATCACTTGCAGGTGGAATTGATCAAGCGCAACCGCGCCCTGTCGGCGGAAAGTCGCGTCGATGAAAGAGTGCACCGAGGCATCCAGCTGTCGATCAACGGCGTGGCGGCCGGCTTGCGCAACACGGGCTGATCGCGGCTCATTCTCATCGGCAGGCAGGGGCCGGCACCGCAAGGGCCGGCCCTTTTGTTTTCTCAATAGCAAAATATTCTCAATAAAACAACAATTGGTATTACACTAGCGGTTGATACCTTCCCCACTCCGGCGCCACGTGCACCGCAGCGGCCAACCATGACGCCAGGGACGCGGATGAGCAAATGGTCGATTGAAACACTGAGTACGGCATGCGCTGCCCTCATCCTGATCATGCTGGGCTGGGTGGCCGGCGTGGCCTGGCAGGCGCTCGACTTCTGGGAGCATGTCTGGCTGGCCTTGCTGCTGGCGGCATCCGCCGGCACGGCCATGTGGCTGATGCACACGCTGCGCGCCCACCTCGCCAGCACGCGCCAGCAGCTCGACGCCAGCCTCCTGCGCTACCAGCACCTGAGCGAAACGGCGCAGGACGGCATGTGGCAAACGGACGCGCACGGCCGCATCCTGTACGTCAACCAGCGCCTGTGCGACATGCTGGGCATTCCTGCCGAACAGCTGCTGAACCACTCGATGGAGGAATTCCACGACGAGGCCACCCTGCTGCGCCTGTGTCCGCTGCGCCAGACGGCGAGCGATAGCTGCATGGGAGAACTGCAGTACCGGCATGGCGACGGCACGCAGCGCTGGGCGATGCTCAGCGGACGCCGCCTGTACGACCGGCGCGGCGCCTTGACGGGCGCGCTGGTCATGGCCAACGACATCACCGAACACAAGCGGGCCGAACACGCATTGAGCCTGGCCCATGCGGAGCTGGAAAACCGCGTGGCCCTGCGCACGGCCCAGTTGCTCGATGTCAATCTCCAGCTGTCCGCGGAAGTCGCCATGCGCGCGCAAACGGAAGCGGCCCTGGCACGCAGCGAAGAGCGGCTGCAGGACATCATTTCCATGATGCCCCTGTCGCTGTTCCTGAAAGATGCCTCTTCGCACATACTGCTGATGAACCAGGCCTGCGAGCAGCAATGGGGCGTGCGCTTCGAGGAAATCGCCGAGGGACGCGACTTGCAGCATTTCCCGGAGGAGCAGAACGCAGGCTTCCTCGCTGCCGACCAGCAGGCATTTGCCAGCCGCCAGGTGGTGATCCGCGAAGAACTGGTATGGAACGCGCAGTTGCAGGAAAATCGCCTCGTGCAGACGCATAAAAAACCCATCTTCGACGCGCAGGGCCGGCCGCAGATGATCATCGCCATGGGCATCGACATCACGGAAAGCAAGCGCAACGAGGAGAACCTGCAGCGCACCCTGGCCCAGCTGCGTGAACTGACCGACCACCATCAGACCATCAAGGAAGAGGAAAGGCGCCGCATAGCGCTCGACATTCATGACGACCTGGGCCAGAACCTGATGGTGCTGCGCATCGACGTGTCGCTGCTGCATGCGCGCACGGCCACCACCCACCCGCGCCTGCACCGCCACGCCCAGCGCGTGCTCGACACCATCGATGCCACCATCCGCTCCGTGCGCACCATCATCAATGACTTGCATCCCAGTACCCTGGAGCTGGGACTGGGCCCGGCGGCCGAATGGCTGATACGCCAGATGGAAAGCCGCGGCGCCATCCGCTACCAGCTCTCGCTCGACAGCGAGGCGCCCGACCTGGGCCTGGATCAGCGCCAGACGTCGGCCATCTTCCGCGTGCTGCAGGAATCGCTGTCGAACATCGTGCGTCATGCCCAGGCCAGCGAAGTGAAGGTGGCGCTGGTGCAGGATACGGATGCCATCGTGCTGCGCATCAGCGACAACGGCATCGGCATGCAGCCGGACGACCATGGCAAGAAGGCCGCCTTCGGCCTGAAAAGCATACGCGAACGTGTCCACGCGCTGGGCGGCGAACTGCGCATCGACAGCCAGGCGGGCCGGGGCACGGTGCTGGCCATCCACCTGCCGCAGGCCAGGAAAAGCGCGCCAGCCAAGCATGATGAAATACAGAAATTATCAAAAACAGTAGCAAATTAAGTATGCATTTCCCACATAAAAAAGTATAGTAAGTTTTTTCTTTGAGGAAACTATCATGCCGCCACGGTTCTCCCGCTTCCACGCCCCTCTGCTCGGCCTGTGCCTGCTGGCCGCCATCCCCACCGCCAGCGCCACCATGTATGCCGAACGCGGCTTTGGTGAAAGGGACGGCAATGGCAGCATCGCGTCCGATCTGAACCCGGCAGGCCTGGTGGCCGGCATCATCATGGAGCAAGAAGGACGGCGCCGCGCCGTGACCTATCAGCATGGCCGCATCCGCGAGCTGGGCACCCTGGGCGGCAATGAAGGTTTCACCAAGGCCATCAATATCCATGGCGTGGTGGTCGGGTCGGCGCAGACGGCCAGCGGCGCCTGGCACGCCTTTCACTACGACGCAGCGAGCGGCATGCGCGACCTGGGCACTCTGGGCGGCACCAGCAGCTATGCCACGGCCATCGCGCGCGACGGCCAGGTAGCCGGCTATGCCGATACCAGCGCCGGCGATTTCCACGCCTTTGTGACGAAAGCCGACCACAGCCTGCAAGACCTGGGCACCCTGGGCGGCGCCAGCAGCTATGCCAGCGGTCTGAACAGCCATGGCGTGGTGGTGGGCACGGCCCAGCGCGGCGACGGCTACCGCCGCGCCTTCGTCTACCGCCCCGGCGCGGGCATGCAGGAAATCGGCACCCTGCCCGGTGGACGCATCAGCTCGGCCACCGCCATCAATGACGCGGGCCTGGTCGTGGGCGCATCGGAAACGGAAAAGCGCCGCTGGCACGCGTTTGCCTGGGACGGCAGGCGCATGCTCGATCTGGGCGCCCTGATCGGCCAGGGCGACAGCTACGCCACGGCCGTCAACGCAGCCGGGCACGTCGTCGGCAGCGTCAGCATCAAAGGCTTTGAACCGATGACCTTCGTCTACAAGGAAGGCGTGATGACGGTGCGCCGGCGCGACGATGGCCTGTACCTGACCAACAAGATCACGGACGCCGGACTGGTGGTGGGCGCCGTCTATACGGGGCATAAATTCCAGGCCTTCGCCGTGCCGTCGCAAGCGGCTCCCGCACCGCCGCGCAGCAACCCACTGGACTGGTTGCTCATCACCATGCTCATCTCCGCCAGCGGCGTGGTGCTGTACAAATTGCAGCGCAACTATCGCATGGGTCCGCTGGGTGCGCGCACGCGTTTCATGTAGGAGGGCATGCTAGGGACGTAAAAAAAGAGGCTTGCGCCTCTTTTTTGTTTCTTGCCGTACGCTTAGTTTTGCGTGAGGAAAGTTTTGAGTTTGTCCGAACGCGAAGGCTGACGCAGCTTGCTCATGGCTTTCGCTTCGATCTGGCGGATGCGCTCGCGCGTCACGTCGAACTGCTTGCCCACTTCTTCCAGCGTGTGGTCGTTCGACATTTCCACGCCGTAACGCATGCGCAGCACTTTCGCTTCGCGCGGCGTCAGGGAATCGAGTACTTCCTTGATCACGTTGCGCATCGACGCATGCAGCGCGGCGTCCAGCGGCGCCAGCGTCGTGTTGTCTTCGATGAAGTCGCCCAGTTGCGAATCGCCATCTTCGCCCATCGGCGTTTCCATGGAAATCGGCTCTTTGGCGATTTTCATGATTTCGCGCACCTTGTTTTCCGGCATTTCCATCTTGACGGCCAGGGTCGCCAGGTCCGGCTCGCTGCCCGTTTCCTGCATGATCTGGCGCGAAATGCGGTTCATCTTGTTGATCGTTTCGATCATGTGCACCGGCACGCGGATGGTGCGAGCCATGTCGGCGATCGAACGCGTGATGGCCTGGCGGATCCACCAGGTGGCGTAGGTCGAGAACTTGTAGCCGCGGCGGTATTCGAATTTATCAACGGCCTTCAACAGACCGATGTTGCCTTCCTGGATCAGATCGAGGAATTGCAAGCCGCGGTTGATGTATTTCTTGGCGATCGAGATGACCAGACGCAAGTTGGCGACCGTCATTTCGCGTTTCGCATGACGCGCGCGCTTTTCGCCGGCAGCCATCTGCTTGTTGATCTTGCGCAAGTCCGCCAGCGGCAGGGCCACGCGGGCTTGCAGGTCGATCATCTTCTTTTGCAGTTCCTTGACGGCAGGCACGTTGCGGCTGAGGATGGCGCTGTACGGATACTTGCAATCGACTTCGCGGTCGACCCATTCCAGGTCGCATTCATTGCCCGGGAACACCTTGATGAAGTGGGCGCGCGGCATGCCGCATTTGTTCACGCACAGTTCCAGCACGGCGCGCTCGATGTGGCGCACTTCTTCCATCTGGCCGCGCAAGGTGTCGCACAGCTTTTCGACGACCTTGGCCGTGAAGCGAATGCCCAGCAATTCCTGCGAAATGGCTTCCTGCGCCTTGATGTAGGCTTTCGAGTTGTAACCCTCGGGTGCCTTGCGCATCTTCTCGTACTGCGTCGAAATGACGTTGAACTTCTCCAACGCATTCTTTTTCAGCTGCGCCAGCTGTTCGCTGGAGAAACCGGCCGCGCCGCCATTCGCGTCGCCGTCCTCTTCTTCGGCTTCTTCTTCCTCTTCCTCGTCGTCACCGCTGGCGGCCGCTGGCGCGGGGGCGGCGGCGGGTGCCGGGGCATTGCTTTCGTTCAAATCGACAAAGCCGTCGACCACTTCATCGACCTTGATTTCGTCGCGCGCGATTTTTTGCGACAGCGCAACGATTTCGCCGATGGTGGTGGGGCAGGCGGAAATGGCCTGGATCATGTCTTTCAGGCCGCCCTCGATGCGCTTGGCGATCTCGATCTCGCCTTCGCGCGTCAGCAGCGCCACGGCGCCCATTTCACGCATATACATGCGCACGGGGTCGGTGGTGCGGCCGAAGTCGGAGTCGACCGTCGACAAGGCGGTAGCGGCAGCCGCTTCCACTTCATCGTCGCTGGTGACGGTGGCGACGTTGTCAGTCAACAACAAGCTCTCCGCGTCAGGGGCGCGCTCATAGACGGCGATGCCCATGTCGTTGAAGGTGGCGATGATGCCTTCGATCGCTTCCGGATCGATGATGTTTTCCGGCAATTGGTCATTGATCTCGGCATAGGTGAGGAAACCGCGTTCCTTGCCCATGTTGATCAAGCCCGTGATCTGCTTGCGGCGGCGTTCCAGGTCCGCTGCCGAGGCTTCCGGATCGCCCAAGGCGTCCGCCAGGCCGCCCTTGGCCTTGCGGTCGCGCGCTTTCGACACGGCCTTCAGTTCGGCGCGCTCGACGGCGTTGAGTGCTGCCACTTCATCGTTTTCCGGCGTGAATTCGCTTGGTTTGCGGCCACGGCGGCCTGGCACCTTGACGGTCGGCAGGAAGTAATTCGAGGTATCGATGGCGGCCAGGGCATCGGCGTCCGTGGTCTTGCTGACCACTTGCGCGCCGGTGATGATGGTCACGGGCGCCGCTTCAGGCTTGGCGCGCACGACTTTTGTACGGGCGGCCGTCACCACTTTATTCGTGGCGGCGCTTTCGCTGACCTTGCGCGGCGCGGCCGGGGCCTTGGCGCCGGGGGCGATCTTCACGCTTGGCGTTTTCACCGGTGCAGCGTCGGCCACCTCGGCGGCCTTGGTCACGTCGGCAACCGCCTCGGCGGCTGGCGCGCTGACGGCCGCTTCCGCAGTCGGCTCGGCCGGTGGCACGGCGGCCAGGCGCGAGCGGCTTTTCTTCACCACGGTGACGACGGTCGGCGCCGTCGTGACGGTGGCTTCCGGATTCGCTTGCGCATTATCGATGAAGTAAGATAAAGTCGTTTTGGGTACGGCAAGTGGTGCCGCGGCTGGGCGTGGCGCCTTGGCGGACAACGTTAAAGTTTTTGGCGTATTCTTCATGAGATATCTCTTAATGCGAGACCAGATGGTGTCGGCCCGAAGTGAATGATTCCACCCAAGCCTGCGAAACCGGACTCGATGGAGCGTATTGTTGCGGCTGCCGCATTAACGGCAGCGGCGCCTGTCTATCGGGACGTTCAAAGCCCGCGCATCCGTCATGAGGAGCGGCGGGGCCGAAGCCGGGTCAGATAAATAAGCGATGTACATTGCGGAATGAAAAAAAGCCCGTACCAGAACGGGCTTGAATCTATTGTTGTTCAGTGAAGACACAGCGGAGAGCAAGATTATGCACGAAGGCCAGTTATCTGGATAATTGATAAGCAAAATATCTGATATCAAAAATATCAATAATCATGGCCCTGCACCGCACTGCTCCTATCCCCTGCACACCTGAGCCAGACCGTCAAACACGGGGTCCAGTCATCAGCGCAAGCCGACATTATACACATTTCCCGCATTTCGCGCTTGGCACGGCCAGCCAGGCGCATGCAGATCGCAGCGCAAGTTGCCAAAAAAGACAATGCACTTGCCTGTGGCGCGTGCTATGCTCCCCTTTTATAGCCCAACCAATGATGTCGATGACCAGCTCCACGCCAGACCAGCAAGCCACCACTCCTGACACGCCAGTCGATGCAGCCCCAGCGGCGGCACCGGCCGCAGCGACCACGCCGGCGCCGGCCGGCCTGACCGCGCGCGCCCTGCTGAAGCAGTTCCAGGAGCAATTCCCGCCATTCCGCGATTGCCTGCCCTTGTCCATCGGTATCGACAAGCAGATCCTGGCGCGCCTGCCAGACCTGGACCGCAAGCTGATGCGCACGGCGCTGGGCATCCACACGGGTTCGCTGCGCTACCTGCGCGTGATGGAAAAAGCCAAGATCCGCTACGACCTCGACGGCACGGCCGGCGCGGAAGTGACGCAAACCCACCGCGACCATGCTACGCAAGTATTGCAACAGCGCTTCAAGAAGGAAGCCGAGCGCAAGAAAGCCGAACGCGACGCGGCGGCCGCCGAAGAAGCGAGCCGTTTGCACCTGGAAAAACTGAATCAGCTGACCGCGAAATTCTCGCGCAAAGGCTGATCCGGTTTCATGGAGACAGCTGCCGCACCGCCACTGCCCCCCTATCAAGGCATTGCACTTGAGCACGTCAAGCTGGTACGCACCAGCGATGATGCAAAAGCGGCCATGGCTGCCCTGCTGGCAGCGGACGCCATCGGCTTCGATACGGAATCGAAGCCGACGTTCGTCAAGGGCGAGTCCTCCACGGGCCCCCATTTGATCCAGCTGGCCACCGACGACATCGCCTACCTGTTCCAGGTGGGCAGCACGCCGGCCGCGGCCCTGGCCGAACTGAAAGCCATCCTCGAATCGACCACCACCCTGAAAGTGGGTTTTGGCCTGTCCGACGACGTCAAGCGTTTGCGCAACAAGCTGGGCATCGCGCCGGCCCAGGTGCTCGACTTGTCCGTCGCCCTGCGCGGCGGCCAGCGCAACGACCTGGGCGCCAAGACGGCCGTGGCCAAGTTCTTCGGCCTGCACCTGCAGAAATCAAAAAAGATCTCCACCACCAACTGGGCCGCCTCGCGCCTGACGGAAAAGCAGATACTGTACGCGGCCGACGATGCGCAAGTGGCCCTGCGCGTGTACCGCCGCTGGATCGCCGACGGCGGCAAAGTGGCGCCGCAAAAGGCCCCGCGCGCCAGCGCGCCACCGGCCACGCCGCCAGCACCTGCCTGAAACAAGCGCCACCACCACGGTGGCGCCCGGCTTCACGGCATTTCTCGCGCAGCCTTATTTGACCAGGCGCAAGGTCAGGGGATAGCGGTAAGTGACGCCATTGCTGGCCTTGACGGCCGCGACAATCGAGCACACCAGATTGGCCAGCGCCACGATCCAGAACAGAAACAGGCCGATCAGCACGAACGACAGGATGAAGCAGGCGAAATACCAGATGATCAGGGTGATCTGGAAATTCAGTGCTTCCCGCGCATTTTCGGCCGAGAATTTATCCGCATCGTCTTTCTTGATCAAATAAATGATCAGCGGCGCCACCCAGCTGGTGAACAGGCCGCCAACGTGGGACAGAATGGCCATCGTCGTATCTTGCGTACGAGCCACTTCCGGCTGCGTGTTATCCATTATCATTCCCATCATTAGTTATAGATACACCAATATAACAGCAATATTTCTTTTTGGAATGAAACACTTGCTGCTGCAAGGGATTTTTTTCATGCGCTTGCCGCCGCCAGCGCCAGCGCCAGCCGCCCCAGGGTGGCGATAGCCTCTTCCAGCTGCGGGCTCCAGGGGTGGCCATAATTGAGGCGGATGCAGTGGCGAAACGCGCGCGTGGCGGAAAAGATGGGGCCGGGCGCGATGCTGATGCCGGCCGCCAGCGCGCTGCGATGCAAGGCCAGCGCGTCGATACCGGCTGGCATTTCTACCCAGACGAAATAACCACCCTGCGGCCGTGTCACCCGCGTGCCGGGCGGAAAATGCACGGCGATGGCTTGCAGCATGGTGTTTTGCTGCGCCGCAAGGGTCAGCCGCAGCTGGCGCAAATGGCGGTCGTAGCCGCCTTGCGCCAGGTAATCGGCCAGCGCCATCTGCAGCGGTATCGGCGCCGACAGGCTGGTGGTCAGTTTCAAGCGCTCGACCTGGCGCGCGTAGCGGCCCGCCACCGCCCAGCCCAGGCGAAAACCGGGCGCCAGGGTCTTGGAAAACGAGCTGCAATGCATCACCAACCCCGCGCTATCATGACTTTTCGTCAGGCCGGGACGCTGCTTGCCAAAGTATAGTTCGCCATACACGTCATCCTCGATCAGCGGCACGCCATGGCGCGCCAACAAGTCCGCCAGCGCGCTAATGCCGTTCAGTTAAGCAGGTTTTCGTAGAACGCGCATGGCATAGCGCTTTGGTTTTGCCTTGACGGCCCGGTCGAATTTTCGATCGGGCCGTTCGTCATTGAGAAGACTAAC